>JAJZGX010000009.1 GCA_021804825.1 Pseudomonadota bacterium
GAACAGCCCGCTGGACCCCAGAACCTCGCGAAACACCGCCTTGTCGGGTGCAATCACCTGTAGTCCGGCATATTGGGCCTCCAGCAAGGGCAGACCCAGACCCTCGTCATGGGCTGTCGAAATCAGGGCATCGGCGTCGCCTAGCAGTTCGCGCACCCGCTCCAGCGGTTGATAGCCGTGGAGGGTGACGCCCGGAACCTTGGCCAAAGCCGCCATATCGACGCCCCAGCCGGGCCGTCCGACAATATCCAGACGCGCGCCCGTATGTCCTTGCCGGTGCAGGGCGGCGAGGATGGCGGCGGCGGCATCGAGATTTTTGCGCGGCTCCAGCGTGCCTAGCGCAATCAGCCGCAGCCCGCCGTCTTGACGTGGCGACCGCGGGGCCTCGGCCAGCCCAAAGACATCACGCACCTTGGGGCGATAGAGGTGGATCTCGGCGTCGCGCCGACAGAACGCTCGCAAGGCGGTGGCTGTGGTCTGCGAATTGACCAAAAAGCGCGGCAAATGGCGCACGGCGAGCGCAAAAGGCAGCCTCATCGCCAGCTTGGCACGGATGTTGAGATCCTGCGGGCGGGTCAGCAAAAACAAGTCGTGAATGTAAGGCAGCACCCGCGCGCCGAACAGGGTTGAAAGCGGCGCGGGCGGAAAGCCCGGGCAGATCAGCAAGGCAGACGGGTTCAGGGCGAGACGTGATGGCAAATCAAGGTTCTGGCGGCACATCATGCCAAGGCGCGTGGCGGCCTCGATCGGCTGCACCTGCAACGGCATCAAGGCGTCCTGCGAGAACAGCTCAAGGGTTATGCGCTCAAGCCCCGTGACATGGCGCCCGCAATGCGTCTGATCAATGTAAATGGTACTTGGCGCTGTCACCTGGCATCCTGACGCAAGTCGTCGGTTGCTTCGTGCTACGCCAATGAAGTTGATGCTTGGTAACGGGGTCGTTGAAATACCAGCACCATTGCCACGACCAGCGCAAATTCGGTGGTCTTGGCCGAGAGACTGACGGACGTGGTGGCCACCAGAAAAAAATAGATGAACACCAGCCAGCTCGCCTTGCGGGCATGGCGGATGATGTCCAGGCAAAATGCTGCCAAACCAGCGAAGAAAACCAAGCTTACAAGGATGCCATAGGTCAGAAAGAACGAAATCCACAGGCTTTCGAGGCCATATCTGCTGCCATCGAGAACCTCCAGTCCTTTGACGATCTGCTGGTCGGGGGCAAGCCAGAGCTGCGCCCAGGGCACGGCGGCCATGATGTGCAGCAGCGACAGCCGCGCGCTGGCGCTGCCATTGTCGTTAACGAAGCGTTCAGCAAACCGGTTGAAATAACCAAGGTAGCCGATGAACCCGGTGGCTACCATTGTCATGACGACCAGCATCAGGGTTGCCAGCCACACGCCAGCCGGAAAGCGGCGGCCCTGCAGCAGCGATCGCCCGCCGCCCCAGGCTGCGACAAGCAGGAATGGCACGAGCAGTGTTGTCGCGGCGCGCGCGCCAAAGGCGACAAGCGCGGCCATTTGCAAGGCCATGGCAAAGGGCCGCAATGCGGGTTTCATGGCGCCAAGCCTGCCAAAGCTCATCAAGATGATATACGTGCCGGTCAGCACGCCATTGACCAATGGATGACCGAAAAGCGCTGTGGCGCGCCAGTCATGGGTGACGACATATGTGCCTGCCACATAAGGCGTCAGGCGGTGGCCGGTGATGTTCTCAAACAAGGCCAGCATGGCATTTGCGGCAAACATGACATGAAACAGCAACTCCAGCCGTCGCAACTGGGCGGCGTCGGCATTTATCAGCAGGATGCTGAGCGCGATGGGCAACAGAAAGGTGTCAATCACTGGGCTAAAAGGCAGATGCTGCACCAGCACGATCTGCGCCACCAGCAAACCACCGGTCAGACAGAACCAGAGGGAGCCATTCTGGCGAGCAATGATGGAATTGATTCGCCGCCAGGGTGCCGGGCTGACACCAAGCTGCACCAGCAAGGCGAGCAGAATCACATAGGTCGCGGGGTGAATTTTGCCGAGCAGCGAGCCGCCGGGTCGCTCATAATGCAAGCCCATGGCGTCGAGCGCCATGGCCGACAGGCTCAAGGCCAGCAACATGCCGATGAACACCAAGGCATCGACGATTTTGGTCACAGTGCTATCGCGCTGCATGGACCGCAGGCGCTGCTGGAAAAGCGCCCCGAGGGTTGCAAGCGGCGACGGAAGCCTGATCGGTTGCGCGTCCATGGCTCAGGCAGCCAGCACCGCAGCAGGATCAATGAGCCATACGCCGCCGAGCCGATCAGGCGAGACATCGAGATGGCGCAAGGCCCGCGACAAGATTGCCGGGTCGTTCTGGTCGGCGGTGGCGATGAAAATCACCCGGTCGACGCGGTCGGCAAGATCGCCCTGCTGATCATCTTCGGCGAGTTGTCCGGTTTCAAAAATCACCAGATCGAAATTATTGGTGAAACCCTCGATCGTGGCTTGAGGCTGCGACATGGCTGCCAGCGCGGCACTTTCCGCCCGCAGCATCGGCACGATCCGCACCAGAGGCGATGATTTCAGCGCGTAGCAAGGCCGCAGCTTGCCCGCCAGCACCAGCGGCATGCCGCTCGCCCGGCTCAATCTGGCCGTATAGGCTGACACAGCGCGCTCGGCCTCGATCACCAGGACACGCATGCCGCGGGCAGCACCAGCCTCGGCGAGTTCAAGCGCGGCGAGACTTTGCGCTGCTTGCGGCGACAAGGCGGACACCATCAGCGATAACAGGCTGGATGAATGTTCGGCAGCAGCCTGCTCGGCCAGAATGTCGTCGAGCATCTGTTGTAGGCTGCGCTCCTGCAGGCTCGCCTCGGAGAGGGGCACATCCGCAGGCTGCTGCGGCGCGGCGGTGGCATCATTGCTGGGCGCCAAGGCCGGCGTTTGTGCGTCGGGGCGAGAGGCCGCGGCGACGGCCAGCATGTGTCCGAGCAAGGCCAGAGCCGCACCAAGAAACAGGCCCGTGACCAAAGCCAATCCCAGGATCAGCTTTTTGGCCGGTGCTGCCGGATAAAGCGGCGGCGTTGCCGGGCTGATGACGCGCGCCAGCTGGCCTTGAACCGGCGCATCGGCCAGGGAATCGCGTGCCCGCAGGAAGCGCTGGTAGACGGCGCGGCGCGCATCGACATCATTTTTGAGTTGCAGGGCCTGCACCGAATTGGCCGAAGATCTGGCACTGTCGGTTTTCAGAGCCGCGACCTGAGCCTTGGCAGACGCCTCGCTGGCACGCGCTTCCTGATATTGGCTGGCAGCATTGTCGGCAATGCGCTTCAATTCATTGCTGATCAGGCCTGAAATGGTGCGAAGCTGGCTCTGCGACTGGATGTAGGCCGGATTTCGCGGCCCCAAAGTTGCGTGGTACATCGCCTCTTGGCGCGCCACATCGGCATATTGGGTGCGCAATTTGTCGATCAGCGACGATTTAAGCGCGGCACTCAAAGTGCCCACGCCATGCCCGGAGGCCACCACCTGCTCAACCTGCTGAAAGCGTGCCTTGGCTGCCGCTGTTTTGGCGTGGGCATCGCTGAGAATTTTTGCGGCATTGCCCAAGTCGACCTCGCCGAGCGGCTTGCCATCGGCGTCATAAAGCTGATGGCTCGCCCGCCAGGCCTCGTAGTCTGAATCAGATTGGAGAAATTGCTGGCGCAGGCGACGAATGCGCGTGTCGATGGCAATGGCATCGGCTGCCGCGCGGGCATCGCGGGCTTGCTGCTGATCTTCAAAATAAGCGGCAACCAGCGCATTGGCGAGCTGCGCTGCTGCATCGGGACTGCGCGCTGCGACGCTTATGTCGATGACATTGCTCTGGTCTTGATGACCGACGGCGACATCCTTGGCGAGTGCAGCGGCCAGAGCCGTGGTCCTTGCAGCATTATCAGGCGCTGCCGATGACCGTGAAATCAAGGATTTCAAGCGGCCGATCAGGCCGGGCGGGGCGTTGAAAGCCGGGTCACTGGCGAGGTGCTGGCTTTTGACGACGCGGGCCAGCACCGATGTCGAGGTCAGGATGCGTACCTGGCTATTGATCAGCGCCGTATCCTGCCCGCCTTGCGCGACAACGCCCGGGTCGGCACCGAGGGGGGCGCGGATCGTCGGGTCGATCAACAGCGATGTCGTGGCTTTGTAAGTGGTTGGCGTCAGCGCAATGACCACCAGTCCGAGGGCTGTGGTGGCCAGCACGCTGACAAGGACGGTGCGGGCGCGGGCACGCAGAACCCGCGCCATGTCAATGAGATCCAGCCCATCGCCAGGTCTTGCCGCCATGGCGGACGACTTTGCCACACTCACTTCGGCAGTCACGTGCATCGCTCTTTCCGTCAACAGCCGCGCAGCGCGACCTCAGGGAACCGATGCCTTGTGTACTATCGAAAGTCCTAACCAATCATTTACCATAAATCATGAATTTTGATTTCGCCTTATCAAACAAGCTTGTCGGCAAGTATTTGATCCATGCTGCGGGCCGGTTCTGCACAACCAGCAGTTCCAACAACGCGCGCCGGAACGCCAGCAACAGTTGTATTGGCTGGGACGGCGGCCAATACAACCGAGCCTGAAGCAATACGTGCGCAATGGCCGATTTCGATGTTGCCCAGCACCTTGGCTCCGGCGCCAATCAGCACGCCATGGCGGATTTTCGGATGACGGTCGCCGGTCTCCTTGCCGGTGCCGCCGAGCGTGACATTCTGCAGGATCGAGACATCATCTTCGATCACGCAGGTCTGGCCGACCACGATGCCGGTGGCATGATCCATGAAGACCCCCTTGCCGATGACGGCAGCGGGGTTGATATCGCATTGAAACACCTCCGAACTGCGGCTTTGCAGCCAGAGGGCAAGATCGCGGCGCCCGGATTTCAGCAGGTCATGGGCCAGCCGATAGGTTTGCAAGGCATGGAAGCCCTTGAAATACAACACTGGCTCCAGCGCGCGGGTGCAGGCGGGATCGCGATCGACAACGGCGATAAGATCAGCACGGAAGGCTGCGCTCAAGCCCGGATCGCGTGCCAAAAGATCCAAATACGCATGGCGGATGGTGTCGCCCGGCACATCTGCATGATGCAGCCTGGCGGCGACCCGATGAATGATCGCCGCATCAAGGGTTTCATGGTGCAGGATGCTGGCGAGGATGAAGCCGGACAGATCCGGTTCGCGTCGCAACACATCTTCCGCCTCGCGACGCATCCGCGCGAAAATCGGATCGACCCGGCCAAGGCCAACTACATTTTCTGCGCCCGGCAGAGTGGTTTTTACGCTCATTGTCGCTCCTCAGGCAGTCTGTTGGGGCATTATAGGCCCGAATTATGACAGTTGGCTGTTCAAAAATTCGACAACAGCCGCCTTAAAATTCTTGTCGCCCACTGCAAGATTGTGATCACGGCCCAAAATATCCAGTGCTTGACCGCGGATAAAGAGCTTCGCCAAAGCATGGGCGTCGCCCGCGACCGGATCGAGCGTGCCGACCGCGACCAGCACCGGGCAGGTGATACTGGCGATCTGGGCCGGTGTCAGCACTTGGCGCGAGCCGCGAATGCAGGCGGCAAGGGCCGGGCGATCCGCCCCGGTGCGCTCGGCAAAGGCACGAAACATGCGTTGCATCGGGTCGGCGAGATCATCGAGCCGGGCCGCCTCCATGGCATCGGCAATGCCCATGGGCAGGCCGACACCTTCCACCAGATGGATGCCAAGACCGCCCAGAACCAGACGTCGCACCGTGCCAGGAGCTTGCAGCGCCATGAAGGCGGAAATGCGCGCGCCCATGGAATAGCCCATCACATCCGCCTGAAGAATGCCGAGATCGTCGAGGAGCCGCAGGGCATCACCCGCCATGCGCGGTGTCGCATAGGCTTCCGGTGTCGCGGGCTTGGCGCTGGCCCCATGGCCGCGATTGTCGAGGGTAATGACGCGCCGCCCACTCTGGCTGAGCAACCCGACCCAGCCCGGTTGTTTCCAATTCACAAGGGCGCTGGAGGCAAATCCATGCACCAGAATGACAGGCGGCCCGTTCACTTCGGCTGCGGGTGGCGTGTCGGTATAGGCCAGTTCGAGCCCATCGGAAATAAATGTCGGCATGTTCGAGATTCCGCGGCGATTGAGTTATGTGCACCCCTACACAAGCCTGCTGGCTTTCTCTATAGAGAACGCGGAGTCGCTGGTTGGCACATCAAGGACGGAACCATGGCGCACGGTGCAACACCGCATTTTCATAACCAGCCGGGGCTGGCCAAGGTCAGGGTCGGTGCACGTGAATTCATGTGCATCGGGGCGCTGCCGCCCTTTGACCACCCGCATATTTTCATCGACATGGGGAGTGGTCATGACGCCATTTGTCCCTATTGCTCGACGCATTATGTGTTTGATGGCGCGCTGGGCGCGCACGCCGACCCGCAAAGCTGCGAAGTGCCCGGAGGGGTGTTTCCTTGAGCGAATTGTCACTCGGCATTGCGGGTGGCGGTATTGCCGGGCTGAGTGTGGCATTGGCGCTGGCGCAAATCGGGCATAAAGTTGCCGTTTATGAGCGCGCGCCGGAGTTTTTGTCGCTCGGCGCCGGGGTGCAACTAGGCCCCAATGCCTGCCGCATATTGGCGCAACTCGGCCTGCTCGATCATGTCAGCAAGGTGGCCATCAAGCCGCAGCATTTGTTCATTCATCGTGGCAGTGACGGGGCCGTATTGGTCGATCTGCCATTGCAGACGCTGGCAACGCAGCGCTGGAATTCGGCAAGTCTGGTGATTCATCGCGGTGACCTGCATGGCGCCTTGCTTGAGGCGGCGCGGGCCAATCCCCGGATCAGCATCAGCAATGGCGCGCGGCTTGTCGATGCGCACGATATGCGTCTTGGTATCGACCTGCACCTTGATATCAACGGTGCGACGGAAATCCGGCACCATGACGCGCTGGTGGCTGCCGATGGCGTCGGCTCGCAGTTGCGTGGCCGCTTCGATGGCGGGCGCGGCTTGCGCGATACGCAGCGGATCGCATGGCGGGCCGTGGTGCCGGCTGGCGATGCGCCGGCCTTTGCCCGAAGCGCCTCGACGCATTTGTGGCTAGGCGCAGCAGCGCATCTGGTGCATTACCCGCTCAGCGGCGGCACGCTCATCAATGTGGTCGCGACCACCTCGGCCATGGCGAAACGATTGGTCGCCGGTGATTATGACGCCGCCAGTGATGACGCCGATTCGCAGCGGCATCTGGCGCAATCCTTCGAAAATTTCTCCAAGGAAGCCAAGCAATTGCTGGCAGCGGTGACAAGCTGGCGAATGTGGCCGCTGTTTGATGCCGCGCCCTTGTCCTGTCTGGCACATGGTCATATTGCCTTTGCAGGCGATGCCGCGCATCCCATGGTGCCGTTTCTGGCGCAGGGCGCGTGTCAGGCGATCGAGGATGCCGGGGCGTTGGCCGCGAGTTTCAAGCGCCATCCCCAGCAGCCGCGGGAAGCGCTGGCGGCCTATAATGGGTTGCGGCTGGCCCGCGCCTCGCGGGTGCAAGCTGCTTCGCGTCGTCAGGCGACGATTTATCACCTCTCAGGCTTTCCCGCTCAAGCCCGCGATCTGGCGATCCAGACCCTCGGGCCGATGGGCATGGCACGCGGGCTGGACTGGCTCTATGGCGCCGCTGCCTGAGCAGCGATGGTGACAATCCCGGGCAAGGCATGACGCCTCAGGCCTTGGGCAGCACCAGCACACCCGCTTCTCCTTGTGCCGTGCCATAGAGCAGGCGGCTGCCGGTTGTCTCCCAGGCCAGCGCGGTGATGGCGCCTTCGGCATCGCCGCTGTGGCGGGCGCGCACCAGCAATTCAGCAGCGTCGGTCAAGCGGCACATCATGATCCAGCCATCCTCGTAACCGATGGCGACCACCAGCGCCTTGGGATGGAACGCCACGCAGGTGACCTTGGCCGGGCGCACGCCGCATTCGCGCGGGGCCTTGCCCATCGGGCCATCGCGGCCCTGAAACGGCCAGACGATGCAGGCTTCGGCGCCTGAGGTCGCCAGCCATTGCCCGTCACCAGACCATGACAATGAGCGGGTCTTGGCCGGGTAGCCCGACATGCGCATGTCTTTGCGGTCATCGATGCGCCAGCCGTGCAAGGCGTTTTCCTGCATTGACGTCACCACAAAGCGGCCATCCGGCGACAGCGTGACATCGATATGCGCGCCTTTCCAGGGCAAGACGTCAGGCGCTGCGGCGGCGTTGGGGAACCACAGCGCGACTCCGTTATATTGCGAGGCGGCAATCCGGTAGCCCTTCGGCAGGAAGGCAACCCCGCGCGCCACAGAGGCCAGCGACGTGCTCTTGACGACGCCATCGCGGTCTCGCGCCCGCAGATTGCGCCCGCAGGCCCAGGCGATCGTGCCATCGGCCCGCGCTGCCACGGCATCGATCCAGGTGCCTTTTTCATCGGCGATGCCGTGGCTGGAGCCATTGGCGGCGATGACGACGATGCGGCCATCATCGCCGCCAGTCACCAGTTTGCCCGGCATAAGCGCATAGCAGAGCACACTGCCATCGGGATGGGCGTCGATCGCCAGGCTGCCGCCTTCATGCCACAGGCGTGCGCGGCCGTTGCCCAATGCCAATGTCGGCACACCATCAAGAAAGGCTGCGCCAATGACATGCGCGCCGGTATCGTCGCCAAGATCAAGCGCCGTGACAAAATCGGTGAGCGAGGAGTTGAGCGCCATGGTTTGTATGAGCTTTCTGGTCATGGGTGGAAATGCGGCCGTGATACCTTCATGTGCTTGGGGCGATCACGTCCTTGATGATGGCAGCTGCGCCGTCAAGCAGGGTTGTGGTGGCGAGCTCCGGGCTGGCGATGAATCCGGCGGCCTCCAGACTGGCGACCCCATGCGCCAAGGCCCAGATTTTCAAGCCGAGGGCTTCCTGCTGCAACGATGTCAATTGCGCGCTCACGAGCATGGCGGCAATGCCGGAACTGAAAGCAGCATGGGCATTGTCGCCGAGCATGGCGGCAGGACGTGCCGAAAACATCGCCTGATAGAGTCCGGGTGCCTGACGGGCAAAAGCCAGATAGGCGCGCCCCATGGCGGCAAAGGCATCAAAGGGTTGGGGCGCGGAGGCGGCTGCGGCGGCAAGATCATCGGTGAAACGGCTGAAGCCCTGGCGGGCCAATTCATCAACCAGCGCCTGACGGTCGGAGAAATGCCGATAGGGCGCGGCTCCGGTCACGCCGACGCGCTTGGCGGCTTCGGCAAAGGTCAGGCCGCCAAGCCCGCGCTCGGCCACGAGTTGATCGGCTGCGTCGACCAGGGCCTGCCGCAGGTTGCCATGATGATAGGGGCGCGATGCCGAAGATCCGAAGGGGTTGCGCATGGCTCAGGTCAAAAGCACAGAATGGATTCTGGAACAACTGCGCTCAAAACAGCTGGCCCTGTGGCTTGGCTTTGGCGGCGGGCGAAGACGTACTGCCGCTCTTGTCGGCATGACGCTCGACGCGCGCTGCAATCTGCCCGTCGGCAAATTCCACGTTGAGCAATGTGCCGGGGGTCGCGGCGGCAACCTTGCTCACAAGCGTGCCGTTGGGGCGGCGCACCAAGGCAAAGCCGCGGCTCAGGACCATGCGGTGATCCAGCGAATTCAGCAGCGCGGCCAAGCCCTGAAGTTTGCGTCTGTGGGTCATCTGGCGCTCGCCGATCACGCGGGGCAGCCGCTCGGCCTGCTGTTGCCAACGGCGACGCGCCGCAAGCTGCCGTTCACGCTCCAGCACCAGACGCGCCGCCAGCGCCTTTTTGAGAGATTTTTCGAGCCCGTCAATTCTGGTGCGCCGCCGCATCTGCGCCTCGGTCAAGGCGCGGGCGCAGCGCTGGCCGAGCGCTTCGACTTTGGCCTTTGCAAGCGCTAGACGCACCCGCGGCGATTGCGCTGCCAGCCTTGGTGCAAGGCGTCCAAGCGCGAAGCGCAGCCGCGAGGCCTTGTCCTTCAGACCCGAACTCAGGCGTCCGGCTTGGTGGTCAAGCCGCTGGCGCCGCTCGGCCATCATCCGGTCGGCATCCGGCATGGCTCTGACCAGTGCCCGCAGGGCGATGCGCGCCTGTTGGCGAAAACGCGTCATGCCGTTGAGGCGCCGTTGATCCAGCCCGCGCAGCAGCGCCAGTTGATCGAGCCGGACCGGCACCGCTTTTTCTGCCGCAGCCGTCGGGGTTGGTGCCCGCAAATCGGCGGCAAAATCGATGAGGGTCGTATCAGTCTCGTGGCCGACGGCTGAAATCAGCGGAATCTGGCTCGCGGCCGCAGCGCGCACCACGATTTCTTCGCTGAAACCCGCTAGATCCTCGAGCGAACCGCCGCCACGCGCGACAATGATCACGTCGGGTCGCGGCACCGGGCCGTCCGGCAGCAGGGCATTGAAGCCTTCGATGGCCGCCGCAACTTCGGCCGCACAGGTCTCGCCCTGGACTCGCACCGGCCAGACCAGCACATGGCGCGCAAAGCGTTCGCCGAGGCGATGAATGATGTCACGAATGACCGCGCCGGTGGGCGAGGTAATGACACCGATGATCTGCGGCAGGAAGGGCAAGGGGCGCTTGCGGGCCACATCGAACAGGCCCTCGGCGGCAAGGCGGCGGCGGCGCTCTTCCAGCACCAGCATCAATGCGCCTTCACCCTGCGGCTCCAGCGCCTCGATCATCAGCTGATAGGAAGATTTTCCGGCATAAGTGGTGACCTTGCCGGTGGCGATCACCTGCAAGCCCTCCTGCGGCTTGAATTTCAGCCGCGCAAATACGCCTTTCCAGATGACGGCATCAATTTTCGCGCCTTCGTCCTTCAGCGAGAAATAGGCATGGCCGGAGGAATGCGGCCCGCGATAGCCGGTGATTTCGCCGCGCACGCGCACATGGCCAAAGCGCTCTTCGACTGTGCGTTTGAGCGCGCCGGACAGGTCGCTGACGCTGAGCTCTTCGATATTTGCGAGGGGCTCGGGCACGGGCTACATCAACCCGCGTCGCGGGGGCAATTGCGACGGCGCCAGGCGCATCGCATCGAGCCGCGCCAGTTGGGGCTCAGACTCAAGCCCGGCCTGATGGCGCGCCAAGACCTGCAAAGGCATGGGGCCGATAAAAATCTGGCGGGTGGGCACAGCGACATAGGCTGTCACCGCCTCGGCGCCAGCCCATTGCGCCGGATCATCGGCAATGACGATGTGCAGGGCTTGCCCGGCGGGGGTGATCAGGCACAGGCCATATTCCTTGCCGAGCGCGCCCAGCACCAGAGTCCAGGCGCCGCTAAAACCCAACTGGGCGGACGAGCAGCCCCATGCCACGCTGGCGCTTTCGAGACCCTCCGCAAGGTGGCCACTTTGCACGTGCGGGCTGGCACTCCAGAAATTGCGGCGCAATTGCCGGGCGTGACTCGTGCGCATGAAGGACGGGCCGAACAGCCGCCGCCCGAGCGACAGTGCCAGCTTGTTCAAAAATCGCTGCGGCCCGCGCTGCGCCAGATCAGAGTGCAGGGTCAGGCGGCCATGATGGGCCGCGCGGAACCATTCCTGCTGGCGCGGCGCGAACAGGCTGTCGAAGGCAATCGAGCCGGACTGGCTGGAACTGACATTCTGGTTGGCATTGATGATGAAGCGGCGGGCGTGGGGGAAATAGGCGGCAACCGAGAGATTGGCGACTTGCGACCAATAGGCGCTGGCATCGGCAAGGCGCAGGGTGACGGCACCGGCATCGACGGCGCTGGGCAGAGCGTCGGCGCCGACGCGGCCAGCCCAAGCCGCTTCACGATGGCGGTGAACATGGAAAATCTGTTCACCGGCCAGGCCGGCCCAGCGCTCGCAAAAACTATCGTCGTCGCTCTGATAATCGGCAGCCACACCGAGATAGGTCAAGGGCGCTGCCAAGGGTGTGTCGCGGTCAAGGAATGACAAGGCCGAGCGCACCTGCTGGCTTTGCATCGACCAGTTCTTCAGAAAGACACTGTCAATCGAATCATCACCGAGCCGAGCGCAGGTGGCGCAGAAGGCATTGGTTCGAAACAGCGCAGGCGCATGTTCGCCGCCGAGCAGGCGCGGCCACAGGGGCGGCGGATCAAGGCTTTGCGTGCTGATCGGCTGGCCGCAGGCCGGGCAATTGCCTTGCGAAACCGCTTTGCCCGCATCGCGGGCCGGCGATGCAAAATGCTCTTGCATTCCATGCTGCTGGGTAATGTCCTGCAAAGCCGCGCGGCCCCCTCTTGCGAAGCCCTGTTCCTACACGAAACGCTTCCCGCTGGCCAACAATTCGCAACCGCTGGCGCCATCGCATTGTGCTGGAATTGCTTGGGCTTCAGGTGAAGATGGCTTGGCTCCCCGAGCAGGGCTCGAACCTGCGACAATTCGATTAACAGTCGAATGCTCTACCAGCTGAGCTATCGGGGATCAGACCAAGGTGGCGAGGTCTATAGCAAGGCCCTCGGAAATTGCAAAGCGGAATTGGGTGAATTACCGAATAAATGCGATAATTCTTGCCGGAGCGGCTTGCGCGCTCAGGCGGTGTAAAGGGCAGCATAGGTTTGGCGAAGCACATTTTTTTGCACCTTGCCCATGCTGTTGCGCGGCAAATCATCCACCAGAATGATGCGTTTGGGGCATTTGTAGGCGGCCAGCCTTGTCTTGAGTCCGGCCAGCATGGCGTCTGATTTCAGCATGGCCCCCGGCCGGGCGACCACAATCGCCGTGACGCCTTCGCCAAGGTCAGGGTGAGCCACGCCGATGACCGCGCTTTCAAGCACGCCAGCAAGCGCGTCGATCTCGCTTTCGACTTCCTTGGGATAGACATTGAAGCCACCCGATATCACCAGATCCTTGCCGCGTCCGATGATGTGCAGGTAATTCTGCGGGTCGATGAAGCCCAGATCGCCGGTCATGAAATAGCCATCGGCGCGGAATTCCTCGCGGGTCTTGTCCGGCATGTTGAGGTAGCCGCTGAACACATTGGGGCCGCGCGCTTCAACAACCCCAATCTCGCCTTGCGGCAGCAAAGCCCCGGTGGCCGGTTCGGCAATGCGGATCGCGACATCCGGCAGGGGAAAGCCCACAGTGCTCGGCCGCCGCTCGCCGTCATAGGGGTTCGAGGTGATCATGCCGGTTTCGGTCATGCCGTACCGCTCCAGGATGGCATGGCCGGTCCTGGCTGAAAATTCACGGTGTGTTTCAGCCAGCAAGGGGGCCGAACCAGAAATGAACAGCCGCATGTTGGCGCTGACGGCGTGATTGAGGCCGGGGTGGGCGACCAGTCTGGTGTAGAAGGTCGGCACGCCCATGAGGCTGGTCGCGCCGGGCATCAGCGCCAGCACCTCATTGACATCAAAACGCGGCAAAAACAGCAGCTTGGCTTGCGCCAGCAGGGCAACATTGATCGCCACGAACAGGCCGTGGGTGTGGTAGATCGGCAGGGCGTGGATCAGCACATCGTCGCGCGAGAAGCGCCAGAGCCCACAAAGCGCCGCGGCATTGCTGGCTAGATTGGCATGTGACAGCATCGCGCCTTTCGAGCGCCCGGTCGTGCCCGACGTATAAAGCAAGGCGGCGAGATCGTTCGGCCCACGCGCGACATTGGCGAAGGAAGGGCTCTGGCCAGCGGCATGTTGCGTGAGGCTGCCTTCGCCCGCCGCATCCAAAGTCCAGCAATGCGCGACCGCGGCACTGGCGGCCGCTGGCTTCAACTCATCGAGCCGGGCCGGATCGCAGACAAATACGCGCGGCTTTGCGTCGCCCAGGAAATAGCTGATTTCGGGTGCGGTGTAAGCCGTGTTGAGCGGCAGGAACACCGCCCCGGCGCGCAGGCAGGCGAGCATGAGCAGCACAGCTTCGGGAGATTTTTCGATCTGGACGGCAACGACGGCGCCCGGAACCACCCCGGCTGCGACGAGCGCATGGGCGATCTTGGCGCTGCGGGTCTGCAGCGCACCGAAGGTCAGATCGCGTCCCGGCCCGGCAGCGATGAATACCCGTTCTTGGTCAAGGCTTTGCGGCAGGAGCTGGTCAAATAAATGATTGCTCACGCGCCTCATGCTCCGCTGACGGCAAATTGGCCGGTACGGCGGAAGCGCGCCAGGTAGGTCGGGACGATGGCTGCGATGGTTTCAGGCTCAATGCCGACACCCTGCAAGGTGCGCTTGTCAGCAAGTGCTGCGCCCGAGACGATATTATCGGATTTCAGCAAGGTCACCTGATCGCGGGTCATGGCGAGCATGGGCGGGAACAGGCCAAGCGACAGTGCACCGGCGATTTCGGTGCTGCGGGCCATCAAACTGGCGAGGCCGAACGGCATCGGCGCCAGCAGACGGCGACGCCCCGTCACCTCGCAAATATAGGCGAGAAGCTCGTGGAAGGTTTTGATTTCAGGCCCGCCAAGTTCATAGACCGTGCCGGATGTGACTTGGCCTGCCGCGGCCTTGGCAATAAATTTTGCGACATCGCCGACATAGACCGGCTGAAATTTCGTGTGGCCGCCGCCAATGAGCGGCAGGGCCGGAAACAGCCGCGCCATGGCGGCAAAGCGATTGAAGAAATCATCCTCGGGCCCGAAGACCAGCGAGGGCCGGGCAATCACGGCACTGGGGACAGTTTCCAGCACCGCGGCTTCGCCTTCGGCCTTGCTGCGCGCATAGGCCGAAGCCGCATTGGGGTCGGCACCTATGGCCGAGACATGCACCAGATTCGTGATTTTGGCGGCCTTGGCCGCATCGGCCAGCGCCGCCGCGCCAAATCTGTGAATGCCGTCGAATGTCTGGCGCCCCGAGGGCGCGAGGATGCCGGTCAGATTGACGACAGCCTGTGCGCCGCGCATCGCCGCGGCCACGGAATCGGGGTAGCGCATATTGGCTTGCACGGTGCAGATCTGACCCGCCGTGCCAAGCGTCGGCAAGAAAAACGCGAGTTCAGGGCGGCGCGAGGCTACCCTTATGCGCCAGCCGTCCAAAGCCAGCGTCCGCACCACATGACGCCCAACAAAGCCCGAGCCGCCAAACACCGTGATAAGCCGCGTCGTGTCCATGCCTTGATCGCCTTATTCTGCTCAAAACCGAGGTATGCCCGCTTTAGCTGCTGGCACGCCGCCTGTATAGCTGGTTCAAGGTGCAATGAAGCAGATTGACAAGCTTTGGCGGCGCCTTTAGGGGAGCCTTGTCGCCCTGGTGGCGGAATTGGTAGACGCGCTGGTTTCAGGTACCAGTCTTGCAAGAGGTGGAGGTTCGAGTCCTCTCCAGGGCACCAAATTCCCAAAGATATCGCATTGTTACATGATGCACTGGCGCATGGTCGGCGGTGGATGGCAGCTTTGCGCTCACGTCGCCCGCTTGCGTTAATACCCAAACGCGGTAAGAATCACCCTAGGCTCATCGTGTCGCCAGAGATTCATGCCCCGTCCTGCTAATGCTATAGATTTCTGGCGCGGATGCGCGCTCGTGACGATTTCGATCGATCACGTGCCCGGCAACCTTTACGTCAATTATACCCTCCATAATTTTGCGTTGTCGGATGCTTCCGAGGTGTTCGTGTTCCTCGCCGGATGGGCCATGCGCCTCGTCGCCGATGGCAGCGCTGCCAGAAGCAATCCGGTGGCAGCCAACTGGCGGCTGGTGCGGCGATCCGGCAGGCTTTACGTCTCGCAGATCGTGTTCAGCCTGCTGGCGCTGGCGATCCTGGCGCTTGGTGCCGTTGTGCTGAACGCGCCGTTTCTCTACGACTGGAACGCCGCCGGGACGGTATTTGCCGATCCGGTGCGTGGGCTCATCGGCCTTGCTACCTTGCTGACGCAGCTTGGCTATTTCAACATCCTGCCGCTCTATGTGATCTTGATGCTGATGGCGCCCGTGATGATCGCCATATACCGGCGCCATCCCATGCTGTTGCTGCCGGCCTCCATGGCGCTTTATGCGGTGGTGCTCGCGGCGCGGTTCAATTTGCCCAACTGGCCGGCGCCGGGGGCCTGGTTTCTCAATCCCTTCGCCTGGCAACTGAACTTCGTTCTGGGGTTCAGCATTGCCGGCAAGACCGGGATCGGGGCCTTCGCGCGCCGCTTCCGCTGGCCGCTGTTTGTGGTCAGCCTGCCGATTCTTGCGCTGGGATTGCTGGCCTCGCAGACGCATTTCGCGCCAATATCACCGCAAACGCCATGGATTCGCCTGTTTGTTGCCTTCAACAAAACCTACGAATCACCGGCGCGGCTGATCAATATGCTGGCGCTGGCGGCGGTCGTGCCCGGCATATTTGAGGCGCTGCACCGGGTGATCGCACCCGTCACCAGCGCTTTTGCCAAACTGGGGCGCAATTCGCTCAGTGTTTTTTGTGTCGGCTCGCTTGCCAGCCTCGTTGGCCAAATCTATCGCTATGTGGTTGGCGGCGGTGCGCTTAATGATACGCTCATCCTTGTATGCACTTTTCTCGTTTTGTGGATTACCGCATGGTACACAGAGGATCTATCACCGCGCTGGTCCTGGCGCTGGCCTTCGCGCTAGCACCGGCAGCACGCGCGCAGGCGCCGGTGGCCGCGGCTGCGGCATTTTCCGCCTCCTGCGCCGTTCCTGACGCGGATGTGGCGACATCGGGATCGCTGGCCGGTCTTGGCGCCAAGCTCAAGGCCGGTGATCCGGTCAAGATCATGGCGATAGGTTCGTCCTCGACCGTCGGCATCGGCGCATCCAGCCGCAATCATGCCTATCCCAGTGATCTCAGCGGCATTCTCGCCAAGGCGCTGAAGGGGTCGCATATCGAGATCATCAATCGCGGCGTGTCGGGCGAAGTGGCGGCGACGACCGCACAGCGCATCCGCGACGAGGTCGATGTCGAACGGCCGGATTTGCTGTTGTGGCAGCTTGGCACCAATGATGCCCTGAGCCGGGTGCCACCCGACCAGTTCGCCGAGACGGTCAACACAACCCTCGACTGGCTGAAAGAGAACAAGATCGATGTGGCGCTGATCGGGCTGCAATATACCTCGAAACTGGCGCGCGATGCCAATTACATTGCCATTCGCGACACCTTGTTCAAAATCGCCAAAGACCGCCATATTCTCTACATTCGTCGCTATGCGGCGATGAAATTCATCGCCCGCACGCGCGCGAAGCTAAGGCTTCTGAGCCCAGATCAGTTCCATCTCAATGATCTCGGCTATGAATGCATGGCCGAACAGGTCGCTCATGCCGTGGTCGCCAGCCTGTTCGTCAAGCGCTTCCGCCCCGGCGCCGCCAAGTGAGCCGCGCAGGGATCGCATAATTCATACCGCGCCGCGCCGGTTGCCTTTTGCGTGCGGGCAATGATACCCATATAGGAAGACAAAGATTAACTGCAGCCTCAGGGAGGCCGCCATGGCATCCGATCATGTTGATGATGCTCCGCAATCCCACAATGTGTCGCTGGCCGACAAATACGATCTGACGCAGGATCGGGTTTTTCTGTCGGGCACGCAGGCGATCGTGCGCCTGCTGTTGATGCAAAAGGCGATTGACAGCGCTGCCGGGTTGAACACGGCTGGGTTTGTATCGGGCTATCGCGGCTCGCCGCTCGGTGGGCTTGATTATCAGTTGCAGCGTGCGAAAGCGGCGTTTGAAAAGGCGCATATCGTCTTTACGCCCGGGCTCAACGAGGATTTGGCGGCGACGGCAATCTGGGGCGCGCAGCAGGCCGAAATGCGCGGCGAGGGCCGCTTTGATGGCGTGTTTTCCATCTGGTATGGCAAGGGGCCGGGGGTTGATCGCTCGGGAGACGCCTTCCGCCACGCCAATCTGGCGGGCACTTCGCGCTATGGCGGCGTGCTGGCACTGATGGGCGATGATCATACCGCCGAATCATCCACGACGGCGCACCAGTCCGAGTTTGATCTGCTCGACAAGATGATGCCGATCCTGTCACCCGCAGGCGTGCAGGAATTGCTGGATTTCGGGCTGATGGGCTTTGCGCTCAGTCGTTTTGCCGGGGTCTGGGTTGGGCTGAAGGCGATGAAAGACACGGTCGAATCGACAGCCTCGGTGTCAGGTGCGCTGGGGCGGTTCGTGACCCGCGTGCCGGAAGATTTTGTCATGCCGCCGGGCGGGCTGAACATCCGTCCGCGCGATGGCATTCTGGAGCAGGAAGCGCGGCTGCAGGAATACAAGCGCCAGGCCGTTGTGGCATGGCTGAAAATCAATCGCCTCAACCACATTGTCATGTCGGGGGGGCCGCATGCCCGTATCGGCATTCTGACGGCCGGCAAATCCTATCTCGATGTCCGACAGGCGCTTGATGACCTTGGCATTGACGAGGTGCGTGCCAATGGGCTTGGGCTGCGGGTGATGAAGCTCGGCTGCCCGTGGCCGGTGGTGCCAGATGAGTTGATGAGCTTCGCGCAGGGGCTGGAACTCATCATCGTCGTTGAGGAAAAGCGTTCGCTCATTGAAGTGCAGGTTCGTGAGGAGCTTTATGGCTCCGCGTGCCAGCCCGTTGTCATCGGCAAGCATGATGAGCAGGGCGCCTGGCTGTTCCCGGTGAAGGGTGCGCTCGATGCCAATGACATTGCCATTGCCATCGGCAGCAGGATTCTGGCGCGCACGCCCGATGCCGAGGTTGCGGCCGCGGTGGCGCGCCTGAAGGTGGCGCAGGTGGCGCTGGCAGAAACGCGCGATGCCGGGGTGCGCATTCCGTATTTCTGCTCGGGCTGCCCGCATAATTCCTCCACCAAGGTGCCGGAGGGCGCGCGCGCCTATGCCGGCATCGGCTGCCATTACATGGCGCAATGGATGGACCGCTCCACGGATGGCTACACGCAGATGGGCGGCGAGGGCGCCAACTGGATCGGCGAAGCGCCGTTCTCGAAGCGCGGCCATGTGTTCCAGAACCTTGGCGATGGCACCTACAATCATTCCGGCATTCTGGCGCTGCGCTTTGCCGTGGCGGCGGGCACCCATATTACCTACAAGATCCTGTTCAATGATGCGGTGGCGATGACCGGCGGCCAGCACCATGAGGGCGGCCTGACGGTTGCCAAAGTGGCGGCGCAGGTCGTGGCCGAGGGCGCCAAACGTCTCGTGGTTGTGACCGACGAGCCGGACAAATATGCTGGCGGCGGCGGCTTGCCCGGCGGCACAAGCGTGTTCCACCGCGATGATCTGATGGATGTGCAGCGCCAGCTGGCCGATGTGCCCGGCGTCAGCGTGATGATTTATGACCAGACCTGCGCTGCCGAGAAGCGTCGTCGCCGCAAACGTGGCGAGATGATCGATCCCGACAAGCGGGTGATCATCAATGAGCTGGTCTGCGAGGGTTGCGGTGATTGCGGCGTCGCCTCCAATTGTGTTTCGGTGCAGCCGCTCGACACCGAATTCGGGCGCAAGCGCAAAATCGACCAATCGAGCTGCAACAAGGATTTCTCCTGCGTCAACGGCTTTTGTCCGTCTTTCGTCACGGTGACCGGTGCGCGCATCAGGAAGGCCGAGGCACGGCCGATGCTGGCATCGCCCGACGCGGATTTGCCAGAGCCGCAACGCCGCCAGATCTCGCCCGATCGGCCTTTTGGCATTCTGGTCAATGGTGTGGGCGGCACTGGCGTGGTTACGATTGGTGCCATTCTCGGGATGGCCGCGCATATCGAGGGCCTCGGGTGTGGCATGATCGATATGGCGGGCCTCGCGCAGAAAGGTGGCGCGGTGTACAGCCACGTCAAACTGGCGACCACGCCGGAGGGCATTCATGCCATTAGGGTGGCGGCGGGTGAGGCCGATCTGGTGCTCGGCTGCGATCTGGTCGTTTCTGGTTCCAAAAAGGTGCTGGCGAGTGTGCGCCACGGCGAAACCGCACTGGTGATCAACACCGCGGAAGTCTATCCGGGCGATTTTGCGCGTAACGCCGATTATGCGTTGCCGGGTCTGCGCATCAAGCAGGCGCTCGAGGCTTCGGGCGCGGGGGCGATGCATCTCATCGATGCTGGAACCATGGCCACGGCCTTGCTTGGCACCTCGATTGCCGCGAACATGTTCATGCTCGGCTTTGCCTGGCAACAGGGCTATGTGCCGCTGGCGGCTGCTTCGCTGGAACAGGCGATCACGCTGAATGGTGAAGCCGTGGCGATGAATTTGGCAGCTTTTGCATGGGGACGGCGCGCTGCGCATGATCCGCAGGCGGTGGCTGCCGAAGTCGCCAAGGCGCTGCCGCCTTCGCCTGCGCGCCAGATCTCCACCAGTCTGGATGACATGATCGCACGGCGCACGGCATTTCTCGCCGCCTATCAAAATGCTGCCTATGGCGCGCATTATGCGGCGCGGGTGGCGATGGTGCGCGCCACCGAACAGCATATCATGCCAAACTCGACCGCCCTTACGGAAGCGGTGGCGCGGTATTTGTTCAAGCTCATGGCCATCAAGGATGAATATGAAGTGGGACGGCTCTACAGCAACGGCGCTTTCGCGCGGCAGCTCGCCGACACGTTCTCCGGTGATTTGAAACTCAACTTCCACCTTGCACCGCCGCTGCTCGCCCGAGAGGGCGCGGATCATCACCCGCGCAAGATCACGCTCGGAGGCTGGATGATGCCGATGTTTGGCTTGCTCGCCAAAGCCAAAGTGCTGCGCGGCACGCCGCTTGACCTGTTCGGGCGCTCGCCCGAGCGCCGGGCCGAGCGGGCGCTGCTGGCTGAATATGAGGTGTTGCTCGACGAACTCATTTCCAATCTTTCGGCGGAAAACCATGTGCTTGGCGTGGCGCTGGCCAGCCTGCCCGAAAAAATCCGGGGCTTTGGCCACGTCAAGGCCAAAAACATGGCGAGCGTGGCGGGCGAGCGGGCAAAGCTGCTGGCGCAATGGCGCAGCGGCGGTGTGCCGATGCGGGCGGCGGCTGCGGAATAACGCGTGCCGCCGGCCCGGTTTTTGTCACGACACTTGGTTGATTTCATGCAGCCCCTTGACGGCGGTGCAGGTTTTCGTCACCAACCACCCGGCGCTTTTTGCTAACAAAACCCCGCGTCAGGCGCGGGCATCATCGACGAGGGACATTCACCATGCGTGTTTATTATGATTCTGATGCTGACATTGGCTTGATCAAGGGCAAAAAAGTGGCGGTGGTCGGCTATGGCAGCCAAGGCCATGCCCATGTGCTGAACATGCGCGATTCCGGCGTAAAAAATGTCGTCGTGGCGCTGCGTGAAGGCTCACCCTCCGCCGCCAAGGCCAAGGCCGAAGGCTTGAAGGTGATGACCCCCGCCGAGGCGGCAAAATGGGCCGATGTGGTGATGATGCTCACCCCGGACGAATTGCAGGCCGATATTTACCGCACCGAACTTGCTCCGAACATGAAAAAGGGCGCGGCGCTGATGTTTGCGCATGGCCTTAATGTGCATTTCAACCTGATCGAGCCGCGTGCCGACCTCGATGTGCTGATGGTTGCGCCCAAGGGCCCCGGCCACACCGTCCGCTCGGAATACAAGCGCGGCGGCGGCGTGCCCTGTCTGGTGGCGATTGCCCAGGATGCCAGCGGCAATGCCCATGATCTCGGCCTTTCCTATGCGTCCGCCATTGGCGGCGGCAAGGCCGGGATTATCGAGACCTCGTTCAAGGAAGAGTGCGAGACCGATCTTTTCGGCGAGCAGGTGGTGCTGTGCGGCGGCCTCGTCGAACTCATCCGCGCCGGTTTCGAGACGCTGGTGGAAGCTGGTTATGCGCCGGAAATGGCCTATTTCGAGTGCCTGCACGAAGTGAAGCTGATCGTCGATCTGATTTATGAAGGCGGCATCGCCAACATGAATTACTCGATCTCCAACACCGCCGAATATGGCGAATATGTCACCGGGCCGCGCATCGTGACGCCCGAGACCAAGGCCGAAATGAAGCGGGTGCTTGGCGACATTCAATCCGGCAAATTCACCCGCGACTGGATGCTGGAAAACAAGGTCAACCAGACCAGCTTCAAAGCCACCAGAGCCAAGGCTGCGGCGCACCAGATCGAGAATGTCGGCGCAACGCTGCGCGCCATGATGCCATGGATCGGCGCGAACAAGCTGGTGGACAAGGCCAAGAACTGAGGCCAGGGACACAGCGCGGCAGTTTCGGCTGCCGCGCATTTCGAGGCCGCGTCGCGGCCATCAAGGTGCGAACAGGTCGTGGGTCATGATCCGCTCGAACCGCTCTGGCTTGCGTCAGTCCCAAGCGTGGGCGACGGCGCGCTAGGGTTTGGCGGCCACGGCGATGCGGGTGTTGGCGTGTGGCGCATTGCTGATCTGCAAGATCACATGGGTATCGGTCAGTTTGAAACGGACAGATTTCCGAACACCGGGGCAATTTTTTTGCCCTGAAAAATCAATCGATTTGAGGCTTTTGCCGTTTTCGACGATGTCGATCCACGCCTCGTTGGCAAGGGCGATCTGGTAGACCCCCGGCTTTGGAAGCCCCTGAAGCGTCAAAATCGCCCCAAAGCGGCCGGGCAGCGGTGCACGTTCCGGCGGCGCTGCAAAATGTAGCTGCGCATCGGGCGCAAGCGCAACCTTGAAGCCTTTGGGCGCAAGCGCGAAACTGTCGCCGGACTTCAAAGCCCCGGTGCTAGCCAAAATCCACCCGCGCTCGCGGGTAATGTCCCATTTGAAGTTCGCGCAGTTTGTCGGCGCCTGAGCGTGCGCGACTCCGATGGTCAGAGCCAGAATTCCCACAAGAGCAGCGTGCCAGCTTTTCAACATGGGACCTCGCTTGAAGGATACCGTCATATTTGTTCGGATATAACGATAGGAGAACCTTCGGCGACAATCAACCCTCATGGGTATAGCGCCGCTGGGCGCGCCCACCCATCAATTTCTGGTGAGACGCGCGACTGGCGGGTTGCCACCGAGGTGTGGCCTAAACTGCCCGCGCAAATCGTTGGGGGGTCGCCGCTTTCCCGAGATAGGCATCAAAACATGCTGCAACCTGGCGCATGAAGGGGCGGCCCTGTTCGGTAATCTGCCAACGGCTGCCATGGTGCGCAACAAAGCCGTCGGCTTCGAGCGCCTTCAGCGTCGACAGCGCGCCATCCAGTGCATCGGGGCGACCAAGGTAATGGCGGGAACTGGCTTCGAGATCGACTTCGTCGCCGCACATGACCTGTTCGATCACCGACCGGCGCAACCGGTCGTCGGTGCTCAGGGCAATGCCGCGCGTCACGGCAAACCGATCCGCCTCGATTGCAGCGGTATAATCGGGCACACGCGTCGCATTCTGGGCATAGCCCTGATGCAGGCTGCCGATGGCGCTGGCGCCAATGCCAATCAGAGCCGGGGCCGAATCAGTGGTATAGCCCTGAAAATTGCGATGCAGCGCACCGGCCTCGGCTGCCACGCTCAGAGCATCGCCGGGCAGGGCGAAATGATCAAGCCCGACCGCAATATAACCACCCTCGCGGCGCAGCGTCTCTCTTATGGCTTCCTGCTGGGCAAAACGCCCCATGGCGTCCGGCAAGGCGCTGCTCGGAATCAGCAACTGGTGCTTTTTCATCCACGGTACATGGGCATAGCCGAAAACCGCAATGCGCTCGGGCGCCAGTTCAAGCACTGATTGTGCTGTGGCGCGCACACTGGCCACGGTTTGATGCGGCAGGCCGTACATCAGATCGAGGTTGACCGAGGCTATGCCGATGCCGCGCAGCTTGTTGAGGCAGGCGCGGGTCTCGGCCAGGCTCTGCGTGCGGCCGATGGCTTGCTGCACTTCGACGTTGAAATCCTGAACGCCCAGGCTGGCGCGAGTAATGCCCATGGCCTTGAGGGCCGGCAGACGATCTTCCGGCAGATTAACGGGATCAATCTCTATGGCAACTTCGGCATCGGCTTCGAGGTCAAAGTGCTGGCGCACGGTTGCCATGATTTCAACCAGCGATTCGGCCGACAGGCTGGTGGGTGTGCCGCCGCCCCAATGGATTTGCGCCACGCGAGCACGCCCCGGCAAAGCGGCGGCCACCATGCCGATCTCGCGTATCAGCAGCTTGGCATAGGCGAGCCGTGACGAGGCGAGGCGCACCACGCCGGTGTTGCAGCCGCAATAATAACAGAGTCGGTCGCAGAAGGGCACATGCAGATAAAGCGACAGGGGCTGATCCAACGAGGTCGCCTGCAACCATTGCGCATAGACTTCCGATCCGACTTTCGTGCTGAAGTTCGGCGCGGTGGGATAGCTCGTATAGCGCGGTATATTGCCATCATAACGGGCAATCAGCGCTGACAGGTTGGGCGAAGCATCATGGGACATGCTGGCAATTTAGCCCTGTGCCCGGCCGGTGGCTTTGACGCGGATCAAATGCCGCGGCGACGGCCCAAGTGTCAAACTGTCGCAAGGCTTGGCGGCCGTTGCCGAAACCGCCGGAGTTTCAGACATCTGCGGTTCAACTGCGACATAGATGCGGCAATTTCGCGGCAGCGATTGCGGCCGGACTTGATCTCGATCAAAGACGCCACTTTACCTGCATTCTAAAACTCGAGGCGATGTTTCCGCTGGGGTTCGGAGAAGGTGAGCAAAATGCAGCAGAGAGTCTCGAAGAAAATCACAACCGGCGAGCTCATCGGCTTTGTGCTGCTGGCGGCCTTTGCGGTTTTTGCAACCTTTGTGTCAGCCAAAGCATGGACGCCGGCCTATGCGTTTCAGACCAGCATCATGGCCTGGACCGCCGCCGTGTGCGCGTTCCTGGTAATCAGGAATTATTATAACCGTCCGGCGGAACTGCCGCCGCGCGAAATCGACGGCAAGCCGAATTATTACCTTGGGCCTGTGCGGTTCCTGACGGTGGCTTCCATTGTCTGGGGGCTGATCGGCATGTCGATCGGCCTTTATATTGCCCTTGAGCTGGCCTACCCGCATCTGAATTTCGTCCATTACATCAATTTTGGACGGCTGCGGCCTTCCCATACCAATTCGGTGATCTTCGGATTTGGCGGCAATATCCTGATCGGAACGTCGTTTTATGTCGTGCAACGCACGTCACGGGCGCGGCTTGCCGGTTATCTGTCGCCGTGGTTCATCGCCGTCGGCTATAATCTGTTCCTCGTCCTGGCCATCTCCGGCTATCCGCTCGGTATCACCGCCTCCAAGGAATATGCCGAGCCGGAATGGTATCAGAAGCTGCTGCTGACCGTCGTCTGGGTCACTTATCTGTTCGTGTTCGTCGGCACGCTGCTGCGCCGCGCCGAACCGCATATCTATGTGGCGAACTGGTTCTATCTCTCCTTCATTCTGACCATTGCGGTGCTTCACCTGTTCAACAGCCCGACGGTGCCGATCTCGCCGTTCTCGTCGAAATCCTACATCGTGTGGAGTGGTGTGCAGGATGCCATGTTTGAGTGGTGGTACGGCCATAACGCCGTGGCATTCTTCCTGACGGTGCCATTCCTGGCGATGATGTATTATTTCGTGCCGAAACGCGCCAACCGGCCGATCTATTCCTATCGGCTGTCCATTGTGCATTTCTGGGCGCTGATCTTCATCTATATCTGGGCCGGCCCGCATCACCTGATCTACACCGCCTTGCCGGACTGGGTTCAGACTTTGGGCATGGTGTTTTCGATCGTGCTGTGGATGCCGTCATGGGGTGGCATGATCAACGGTCTGATGACGCTGTCAGGGGCCTGGGACAAGCTGCGCACGGATCCGGTGCTGCGCATGATGGTTGTGGCGCTCGCCTTCTACGGCATGGCGACATTCGAGGGGCCGGTCATGGCCATCAAGGAAGTCAATGCCCTCACCCATTATACTGACTGGGTCATTGGCCATGTGCATTCGGGCAGTCTCGGCTGGGTCGCCTATATTTCCTTCGGCGCGATCTACTGCATGGTGCCCTGGCTGTGGAATCGGCGCGAGCTCTACTCGCTCAAGCTGGTCAACTGGCACTTCTGGATATCGACCATGGGTATCGTGGTTTACATCTCCTCGATGTGGGTTGCCGGCATCATGGAAGGCCTGATGTGGCGCTCCTACAACAAGCTGGGCTTTCTGCAATATTCCTTTGTGGACACGGTTCAGGCGGTGCATCCCCTCTATGTCCTGCGCGCTCTTGGCGGTGCCATGTTCCTCACCGGTGTTCTGATCATGGTTTACAACCTGTGGATGACGATCACGGTGGATGAACTCAGCTTAAACCAAGCCGGTAGCCCGGGTGCTCCCGCACTCGTCCCCGCTGAGTGAGGAATTCAAAAAATGTCCTTGATGTCCAAACACTATATTCTGGAAAAGAATGTCATCTTCCTCGCTGTCGCTGCGGTTCTGGCTGTGGCCATCGGCGGGCTGGTCGAGATCGTGCCCCTGTTTTATGTCAAGGGCACCATTGAAAAGGTCGGCTCGATCCGGCCTTACACGCCGCTCGAACTGGAGGGCCGCGACATTTACGTGCGTGAAGGCTGCTATCTCTGCCATTCGCAGATGATCCGGCCGTTGCGCGACGAGGTGGAGCGTTATGGCCATTATTCGCTGGCCGCCGAGAGCATGTATGATCATCCGTTCCAGTGGGGTTCCAAGCGCATTGGCCCCGATCTGGCGCGCATTGGCGGCAAGTATTCCGATGACTGGCACCGCCAGCATCTGAAGGATCCGCGCTCGGTGGTGCCGGAATCGATCATGCCGCGGTTCGGCTTCCTGTTCCGCACCACTCTCGACACCAGCGACATTGTCGCCAAGATGAAGGTGCAGCGTCTGCTGGGGACACCTTATACGCAGGCCGATATTGATTCTGCCAAGAAGGACATCGTCACACAGGACACCGATAACAGCGATGGTGCCGCAGATCTCGCCAAGCGCTATCCCGGTGCGACTTCGCGCGATTACGCAGGTATTCCTCGCCATGTGACCGAGGCTGATGCGCTCATTGCCTATCTTCAGATGCTCGGCACTGAAGTGAATTTCAAAACCTATGATGACAAAGCCAACATTCGATGAGAGCGTGCCATGACCCCAAATGCAACCCTTGAGCATATAGGCAGCATCGCCCGGACTGTCGGCATGCTCTACGCCGTCGCGGTCTTCACAGTTGCCGTCGTGTTTGCCATGTGGCCTTCGCGCAAAGCTGAATATGAGGCGATTGGACGTTCGCCGCTGGATGAGGAGTGAGGGCCCATGTCAATGAACAACACGCCTCATGCCGACCATGAGGTCGACAGCTTTACGGGCGTTTCAACCACCGGCCACACTTGGGACGGCATCAAGGAGTTGAACAACCCGCTGCCGCGCTGGTGGTTGTGGACGTTCTATATCTGCATCGTCTGGGCCATTGGCTATTGCTTTGCTTACCCGTCGATTCCACTCATCAATGGCGCGACCACCGGATTTCTGGGCTGGCATTCACGCTCGGCTGTGGTGCAGAGCCTGACGGATCTGCAGAAAACCCGCGGGGCCTTGATGGAGACCCTAGCCAGCACGCCGCTTGACCAGATCGAACAGAAGCCGGAGCTTCTGGCCTTTGCACGCGCCGCAGGTGCCGCGGCCTTCGCCAATAATTGTGCGCCGTGCCATGGCGCAGGCGGCCAGGGTTCGCCAGGCTATCCCAATCTGAATGCCAACCGCTGGCTGTGGGGCGGCACGCTCGATGATATCTATCAGACCATCCTGCATGGCGCACGCTCGGGCGATCCCAAGGGCCATCAGGGTTCCATGCCGGATTTCGGCAAGGCGGGCATTCTGACACAGCCGCAAATCGAGCAGGTCGCCAATTACGTGCGCTCGCTATCCGGCCTCAAAACCGAAGCTGGCGCTGACCTTGGTGCCGGTGCCAAGATTTTCGCCGACAATTGTTCTCCCTGCCATGGCAAGGATGCCAAGGGCAACATCAAGATCGGTTCGGCCAATCTCACCACCAAGATCTGGCTTTACGGCTCGGCTCTCAAGACCATCGAGGCCGGCGTCACCAATGGTCATGGCGGCGTGATGCCCTATTGGGGCGGTCGTCTCGACAATACGACGATCAAGGCTTTGGCGGTGTTCGTCCATACGCTGGGTGGCGGGCAATAATTGCCCGCGCCAACGAGGATAGTTCAGATATGACACTCCCCAATGCCAATGGGCATCCCGTCCTTGAAACGGGTGGCGACGACGATGTGATCGAGGGGCCGCTTTACGCCCCCGGCAAGCGGTTGTTTCCTCAGGCGGCACATGGACGGTTCCGCAATATCAAGTGGCTGATCCTGGTCATTACACTTGGCATTTATTACGGCCTGCCGTTCCTGCGCTGGAACCGTGGCCCGGGTGAGCCCAGCCAGGCTGTTCTGGTTGATCTGGCGCATCGGCGGTTTTATTTCTTCTTCATCGAGATTTGGCCGCAAGAATTATATTACGTCGCCGGGCTGCTGATTTTGGCGGCATTGATCCTGTTTTTGATGAATGCGGTCGCGGGCCGGGTCTGGTGCGGCTATCTTTGCCCGCAGACCGTCTGGACCGATCTGTTTTATGCTGTTGAGCGGCTGGTCGAGGGCGATGCGCGTCGTCAGCACCAGAGGCAGGCCGAAGGCTGGACTTTCAACAATATCCTTCATACCGGCTACAAGCACGCCCTGTGGCTGGCGATAGCCTGGTGGACGGGTGGCGCCTGGGTGCTGTATTTTGCGGACGCGCCCACCCTCGTGCATGAACTGGCAACCTTTCAGGCACCGATGGTCGCCTGGTCGTCGATTGCGGTTCTGACCGTGCTGACCTACCTTCTGGCCGGTTTCATGCGCGAGCAGGTCTGCATTTACATGTGCCCGTGGCCGCGAATCCAGGCGGCGCTGACCGACGAAGACGCATTGAACGTCACCTATCGTTATGACCGGGGCGAGCCACGCATGTCGCTCAAGACCGGACTCGCGGCGCGCGACCATGGTCAATCGGCAGGTGATTGCATCGATTGCAATCAGTGCGTCGCGGTGTGTCCTACCGGTGTCGATATTCGTCACGGTTCGCAACTCGGCTGCGTGCAGTGCGGTCTTTGTATCGATGCCTGCGATACCGTCATGGACAAGATCCATCGGCCGCAAGGCCTGATCGCCTATGACAATGAGAACAATATCAAGCGGCGTCTGACGGGCCAGCCGGCGATTTATCGGATCGTCCGGCCACGCACCATTCTTTATACTATTGTCATTGTTCTGATTGGTTCCGTCATGCTGACACGGCTTGTCACGAGGCCGACGGATGGCATTACCATCGCGCATGATCGCAACCCGCTCTATGTGACGAATGCCGATGGCACGGTGCGCAACGCCTATACGGTGCAGGTCGTCAACGAGCAGGACAAGGCCCGGCTCCTGAATTTCTCGGTGCGGGGCCTCGCCGGCGCGCAGGTGCAGGTGATCGGCGTTGAGGGGTCTGGGCCGACTTTCCCCATCAAGGTCGATAGCGATGATACGCGCGACCTTCGCGTCATTGTCACCGGCCCCCTGACAACGCCGAAACACGCCAGCATCAAGGTGACATTCAGCGTCACCGACCCGCTGCGCAAAACGACCATGTCGGCGACCGATAATTTCAAGACACCCTGAAGGAGGGTCAACCCATGAGCCAGAAGCTGCCTGACGCGCCCAAGTCCACGGATCGCGGATTCCGGTTGACAGGGTGGAGCGTGTTGTTGATGTTTGTGGCGTTCTTTGGCACCGACATCGCCATGAATGTTTATATGGCGACCCGAGCGATCAGTACCTTTAGCGGCGAAGTGGCGTCAGATCCCTACAAGCGCGGTTTGAATTATGACAAGGAACTGGCTGCGGCACGCGCACAACAGGCTCTGAACTGGAAAGTGACCATGACCTTCTCTCCTGGAAGCAATGGCAAGGATCGGGTTCAAGTGACGGCCCATGACGCCTCGGGTCAGGTCATTGAAGGACTGACCGGGGAGATTGCGCTCGACCATCCGTCGGATATGCAGTTCGATACCAGGCTGGCGCTGGCTGCGGTGGCTCCTGGTGTTTATCAGGCTGAGTTCACGCCGCATATGCGCCGGGCACGCGTCATTCTCAACCTCAGCCGTGGTGGTCAGCGCATGTTCCGCTCGGTCAATCATGTCGCCCTGCCGGGAGCTGAGACCAGCCATGGCTGAAACAGCCGACATGTCGCATTTCGTCAGGTCGCGGGGTGGCCACGACCAAATGGAAGCGGCTGTCGAAGGGATTCACTGCGCCGGCTGCCTGTCGCGCATTGAAAAGGGTATCCAGACATTGCCGGGGGTGACGTCGGCCCGGGTCAATTTCACCCAGAAGCGCTTGAGCGTGGAGTGGGGGGAAGGCAGCGCCGACCCCAGCGCCGTGCTCGGCAAGCTCAATCAACTGGGCTATCGAGGCCATGCCTTTGCGCCCGCAGCCGTCGAGGCCGATGAAAAGGCGCGCGGCGACATGCTCGCGCGGTCGCTGGCGGTCGCGGCTTTCGCCATGATGAATGTGTTGCTGCTGTCGATTTCAATTTGGGCCGGGGGCATGTCAAATGACACGCGCAACCTGTTCCATGCGATTTCCGCGGTGATCGCCATCCCTTCGATCGCTTATGCGGGACGGCCATTTTTCAATTCTGCCGCGCGGGTGCTGCGCCATGGTGGCTTGAACATGGATGTGCCGATCTCGGTCGGTGTGCTGCTGGCAACGGGTTTGTCGGTGGTGGAGACCTTGCGGCATGCGCGCGAGGTCTACTTCGATTCCGTGTTGATGTTGCTGATGTTTCTGCTTGCCGGGCGGGTTCTGGATCAGGCCATGCGGCGCAAGATGCGCAGCGCCGCGGTGAACCTCGCCGCCTTGCGGGCGCTCAATGCCGAACGTATCGAGGCCAATGGGCAGGTGACCACAGTGCCGGTCGAAGCGCTGCTGCCGGGTGACTGCGTCATTGTGCGGCCGGGCAACCGCATCCCGGCAGATGGTGTGGTGACGCTGGGCCAATCGAGCATCGATGCCAGCCTGGTGACCGGCGAGACTGTGCCACAGGATGCGACAGCGGGGAGTGCGGTTTATGCCGGCACGCTCAATGGCGAAGGCCAACTGACCCTGAGAGTGCGGGCGGCGACAGGCGACAGCCTGATGGATGAGATCGAGAAACTGATTGCTGCTGCTGAGACGGCGCGGTCAGGCTACCGCCATCTCGCCGACCGGGCTGCGGCACTTTATGCGCCGGTGGTGCATCTTGCTGCGCTGCTGACCGGTCTCGGCTGGTATTTTTTCGGCCATATGAGCCTGCATGATGCGCTTGTCGCGGCCATTTCGGTGCTGATCATCACCTGCCCCTGTGCGTTGGCTTTGGCGGTGCCAGCGGTTCAGGTGGTGGCTTCCGGCGCCCTGTTCCGCGCCGGAATCATCCTTCGCCATGGCGATGCGATCGAGCGCCTGGCGGCGGTTGATACGGTGGTGTTTGACAAGACCGGCACATTGACCTTGCCGGAGCCGCAAGTGATGCCGACCGACCTTGCCGCCGGAATGGTACAGGCAGCGGCCCGACTGGCGCTTTCGAGCCACCATCCGCTGGCGCGCGCCTTGGCGCGACTCAGCCTCGAGCGCGCGCCCTGCACCGACGCGGCGGAAACCGCTGGTCAGGGCGTCAGTGGCACCATTGATGGCAAGAGCGCCCGGCTCGGGAGCCCTGCCTTCTGTGGCTTGGTGGCAACTGCAACGGTTGCGGATGATGCCAAAGCCTCAGTGCTGGCGTTCCGCTGGGGTGAGGAAACAGCACTGATTCCCATCCGGCAGGCGCTGCGGGCTGACGTGCCGCAAGTGGTGCAGGCTTTGCGGGATATGGGGCTGGCGCTGATGATCGTTTCGGGGGATCGCGCAGGCCCGGTGCAGGCCGTGGCGGAATCACTGGACATCGCCGATTGGCGGGCCGGGGTACGGCCAGCCGACAAGGTGGCGCTGCTTGAGGAACTGGCACGCCAGGGCCACAAGGTGCTGATGGTCGGCGACGGACTCAATGATGCCGCGGCGCTGGCCAGCGCGCAGGCCTCGCTTTCGCCTGTGAGCGCCTCTGACATCACTCAGGCGGTTGCTGATGGCATATTCACCGGCGACAAGCTGACGCCCGTGCGCGAGGCTCTGCGGGTCTCACGGCGCAGCGCCCGTCTTATTCACCAGAACCTCGGTCTTGCCGCGCTCTATAACATGATTGCGGTTCCCCTCGCTGTGATGGGCCATGTCTCGCCCTTGATGGCCGCCATCGCCATGTCGGTATCGTCGATTCTGGTGACTGTGAATTCGTTGCGGGCGAAAGGCGGGCTCCTCAGCGCCTTCGTCGCCGACGAGAAAGATGATACAAGTGCTTCGGAGCTAGCGCTCTCCGGGCTGACGTGCTGTTGAGGGTGATGTGCCATGTCGATCTTGCTGATGATGGTGCCCGCTGCGCTTGCCTTGGGGTTGATGGGACTGGGCGGCTTCATCTGGAGCCTTAAACACCGCCAGTTTGAGGACCCGGAAGGGGCAGCCCTGCGCATCCTCACCGACGATGATATCGAGAACCAAGGCCACTGATCGCGTTTTGTCACATGAAGCGCTGCTGGCTTTGCCCTCGCCCTGCGTGGCATCGAGCCGCCTCTGGCATTGGCGCGAGGGGCTTGGCATCATACCAAAATGCGCCTTGAATTGATGGGCAACGCGGCATTTTTCGATTGGTGCCCGGCACAAAAGCGGGCCGAGTGGCGAGGCCGCAGCCTTGCAATGTTCAAGTCTGAACTGTTGCCATTGTGCAACACGCGAAACATGACCAGCGCAAAGCTGATCACAATGCCGAGAGGTGCCTTGCAAGGCGTGGCGAGAAATGATTGAAATCGCTACACGAATCTGACGCTTTCTTCTGTCTCCCCCTTCTTGACCTCAGGAATTCCCATGCAACGCAAATTCCTTGCGACGGTGATATTTTCGGCATTCGCGCTCGGAAGCGCCTATGGGGCGGATTTACCGACACGAGATCATGCTCCTGTCTTGAAGGGCCCGAGTGCTGTCGCCCCGGTTTTCTCGTGGGCGGGATTTTATGCCGGAGCAGATGCCGGCTATGTCAACAGTTTCGCGCATACAGTGTTCCTGAATGCGGGCAATCCCGTCTATTCCACCGACGCCAACGGTGCGACGCTTGGATTGCTGGCTGGGTATAATTTCCAGCATGGCAACCTGGTTTTCGGGCTTGAAGGCGACGGCGCTCTGATGTCGGGGGCCGGCTCCAAATTTCCTGCCAATCCAGTCGGGACCATAACTCTGCACGCGCGCGAAGATGCTTCGGGGCATATCCGCGCACGATTTGGCTATGCTTTCGGTCCTGCGCTGCTTTATGCCGCAGGCGGTTTGAGCCTGGCCGATGAGAAATTGAGTTTGACGGGCGTTGGCGTGCCGACTTTGACGATCACGAAAACGATGTTGGGCTATAGTGTCGGGGCAGGTGCCGAATATGCGTTTGCACCGCACTGGATCGGACGGCTCGAATATATTCACGATGAGTTCGGGTCGAGATTCTTCGATTATGGTGCGTTGAATGTGGCCTATACGAACCGCACTGCGCAACTCCGCGACGATTTGGTGCGCGCCGCACTGATTTGCAAGTTTTGAACAGATTTGAAGTCGCGGCGCTTTATGGCGCCACATGATGCTTTGAGCGCCAGGGCAAGGGGTGCTCGCGCGCCTGCGGGCGGTGTGGTCAAGGCCGATATTGGCGGCGTCATCTGATGTTCTGGCATTGGTCACAAAAGTGACAGATGGGTTTTGCCGCGTTATGACCGTGCTGTGGTCTTCGCGAGATATTAGTGCATGTCCGGGCAAAACTCCTCATCTGATCGTCTGTCGGCCTGCCTTGACCTTGCCTCTGAGGCTTTTGTCGGCGTGAATGCCGATCAGCAGATCAGTGCCTGCAATCACGCCGCAGAACGATTGTTCGGTGTCACCGCCAAACTCGCCCTTGGCCAGCCGCTTGGCTGGTTGCAGCCGCATAATCCTGATGCAATGCCCTCGCTCGTCAAGCTGGTGACGCAACCCGACATGGCAGGGTCACCCATGCACAAATGCCGCGCGGAAGACGGCCGGACGCAGGATTTGTCCGTTCGATGTGCAACCCTTGCGGACGGCGGTGCCATGCTGTGCTTCGCACCGGGCCCGGTAGCGTCGCAAAATCAGGGAATCGAGGAACGCGAAGCTCACATCAATTCCGTGCTGGCGACGGTGCCTGACGCCATGATCGAAATCGACACGGCCGGGGTCATTCAAGCGTTCAGCACGGCGGCAGAACGGCTTTTTGGATTCAGGCGCGAAGACATAGTGGGGCAGAACATTTCCAAGCTGATGCCGGAGCCATATCGCACGCATCATGACCGGTATCTTGAGCATTATCTCGCGACCGGCGAGCGGCGGATCATCGGTATCGGCCGCGTGGTCGTCGGCCAGCGGGCTGATCTTTCGACATTTCCGATGGAACTGACGGTCGGCGAGGTGCACACCGGCTCAAAGCATTTTTTCATCGGCTTCGTGCGCGACATCACTGAACGGCAGGAAGTGCGCAAGCGGTTGCAGGAATTGCAATCCGAACTCATCCATATGTCGCGCATCACCACGCTCGGAGAAATGGCTTCAACCCTTGCTCATGAAATCAACCAGCCACTCTCAGCCATCGCCAATTACCTGCAAGGGGCACAAAAGCTGATTGCCGACGGGGACAGCGAGGCCTTGCCGCGTGCGGCGGACGCACTGGGGCGGGCGACCCGGCAGACGCTGCGTCTTGGTGAAATCATCCGCAACATGCGCGGGGTGGCGGCGCGTGGCGAGGTCGGCCGCCAAAACGTCGAGGTTGCCTCGATGATCGAGGAAGCCTGCGCGCTGGCTCTCGTCGGCGCGGCCTCGCAAAGCGTGCGCGTGAGCTTTGAAATTGCCGCCGATTTGCCGCCGGTCCATGCCAACGCCATACAGATTCAGCAGGTATTGCTGAATCTGGTGCGCAATGCGATGGACGCGATGGAAGCGACGAGCCCGAAACAGATGAACGTCGCGGCGCAGCTGCTCTCGCCTGATCGGGTGATCATCAGCGTCAGCGATACCGGCCCCGGCCTCGATCCGGACGCCTCGGATCATTTGTTTCAGTCGTTTTTCACCACCAAACCCGGCGGCCTTGGCGTCGGTCTGTCGATTTCGCGAACCATTGTCGAGGCCCATGGTGGCCGGATTTTCTTCACGCCCCTGACGCCGCAAGGCGCGAAATTCAGCTTCACGCTGCCCCTTCCGTCCAAGGTCGATGACGCTGCGGCAAGGTCAAGACATGATCCATGATCCCGTCATTCATCTGGTGGATGATGATGCCGATGTGCGCCATGCGCTGGCCTTCGCCCTGACGACGTCAGGCTGGGCCGTCCGGGTCTATGCCAGCGCCGAGGCGTTTCTGGCGTCATGGCCCGGCACCCAGGCCGGCTGTCTGGTCGCGGATTTGCGGATGCCTGGCATGGATGGGCTGGAATTGATCCAGCACCTGCGCGCGCTCGATCCTGATTTCCCGGCTATCATGATGACGGGGCATGGCGACATAAGGCTGGCCGTGGCCGCCATGAAAGCCGGGGCCAGCGATTTCATCGAGAAACCGTTTGATGACGCCACGCTGCGCACAGCCATCGGCGAGGCCATCGGCAAGGCAGGCAACAAAAGCGAACAGCCCGTTGCCGATCGGCCGGATGCCGGACGGCGCGAGCGGCTTACCCAGCGGGAAAATGAAGTGCTTGACGGGCTGCTCGATGGCCACTCCAACAAGACCATTGCCTTGGCGCTTGGCATCAGCCCGCGCACGGTGGAAACCCATCGCGCCAGCATCATGATGAAAATGGCGGTCAAGAGCCTGCCGGAACTGGTGCGCGCCTGCATAGTTTGAGGCGCGGAGGCAAGAATGCGTGCGCGGCATGACTTAAGTCATTCGCTGCCAACGACGCACCGCTTAAATTGCCAGCTCCACACAAATCGGGACAATTGCGGAAAAACCAATGGCTGTTCGATCCAGCGGATCACTGGTGCAATTGGCTTGCGGGCAAGATGAGCTTGCCTCCTCGCTGCGGTTCGTGCTGGAAAGCGACGGCTACAAGGTCGCTGCCTTTTCCACGGTGGAAGCTGCCTGTGCCGCGCCGCGCGATACGACCGCTCTCTGTCTGGTGGCGCATTTGCCAGTGGTCTGCACCATGGATCGCCTCTGCCCCTGTTCTGCCATGAAGCAGGAACTGGCCGTGCCGTTGATTGCCATCCTCGACGATCCGTCACCGCCGCAATTGACCTGCTGCCTGCTGCGGCATGCCTGCGCCCGGCTCACCATGCCACTGCTCGGGGGCAGTTTGCTGGCGGCGGTGCAAGCCTGCCAAGATGAGCCGCGAATCTCACATCCGTAATATCCCTGAGGAACCCTACGAATAGGCAGCGTCGGCTGCGCAATTTATGTTGCCCTCGTTGCGGCCATTGTGGGGAATGATGCGGATATGTCTTATCTTTCAATCCAGGGAAATGTCGACCCGCGGGCGCGCTCATCCTATCCCTTTTTGCGGGCTCCGGTTCGCCATGCCAATACGACGTTGCGGTTCGAGCGCGAGCAAGTGATTTGCCTGCCTCCCGATGCAGCGCAGGTGTTCAAAATCATTTCGGGCTGGGTGCGGCTGGTGCAGGACCTTGCCGACGGGCGGCGCCAGATCGTCTCGTTTCACGGCAAGGGCGATTTCGTCTGGTGCATGCGCAACGCATCGGTCTCGATTTGCGCCGAAGCCATTGAAGAAACTCTGCTGATTTGCGCCGATGGCATCAGCAAGGAAGAAATGCATCAGGCGGCATTGCAGCAAATGGTTGAAGCACAGAAGCATGTGTTGCTGCTGAGCCAACGTAGTTCCGATGAAAGGGTGGCAAGCTTTCTTCTGGATATGCAGCGCCGGATGGGCTCTTCACGGATATTTTCCCTGCCCATGAGCCGGGCGGATTTTGCTGCATTCGTTGGCATGAAGATCGAGACCATCTCGCGCTGTCTGTCCAGCCTGCAACAACGTGGCCTCATCCGTCTGCACGGGCTGCGCGGGGTCGAAATACCAGCACGCGCCGCGCTCGAACGGCTTTTGCAGTGAACATCAACTGCGCAGCGAAAGGTCGTTGCGCAACGACGCATGAGGCAAGCTTGCGTCATCACAATTGACCCGGCCCAACGGTGTGGCCGTATTTCGATTTTCTGGCCAAAACCAAGCCCGGTGGGCGCGAAGCTTCAGGGTGGCGGCGGTTCAAGCTCGACAAGTTGCAGCGCGAGGCTGTCCGGATCACCGGCAACGACCAAGGTCTTGATGCGAGCGGTCGCGCCCGCAACAAGTCTGACGGAGGAAGCGGGGCGTCGGAAAAATGCCGCAAGCAGGCGTTGCAGGGCCACATTGGCCTGGCCATCCTCCGGCACAGCCCGCACCCGCGCCTTGAGCACCTGGCGGCCATCAGCCAACAAGGCCACGCCTTCGACCTTGTCACTGGCACTGCGCGGAGTGAGGCGCACATGCAGCTCCAGCCCGGTGGCCGTGCGTCGCCAGGCGGCTTCGCCCGGCGGGCTCGCTATGGCAGGCATCGGCGCTTGCGGCTTTTTCATCTACAATCCTGCGGATAAGGGGTTCAGCCAAACGATGTATTTGGCTCGCTCTGACAACGGGCCGTAAAGCAAAGCAAGGGGATCCGTGTGTCAGTGGCACCTTGAACAAGCTTCGTTGCTTGCTATCACACGGCCTTGGGTTGTGTCAGCTCGCGCCACGGTTGGGCATACGAATAGAATGGCAAAACCCTCCCATGTTTCACGGTCTTTGGCGGCGACATTTTGCTGCACCTGACCGCCAATGGCGCTTGCGCACGGCGCGCTTCCGGGGCAAACTGAAGCTACAGTGCTTCGTCAATCATGCGTGTTGTCTTGTTTGAGTCATCCTTTCTATCTATAGAATCGCCAGAGACGTGCGACCAAACCGCGCTTTTCTTAAAATAAGTGGTGAAAATTCAGTGAAACTATAGTAGAATGCAAGAACGGAAGCCGCGAATTGAAGCGAAGGCGGAGGCAACGGCGCGGCGCCGGGCCTGTAAAGTCCAGAATCGTTGCGAATCGCCGGGCGTATGGCGGCGGTTTGACTTCGATCAATGACAGTCCAGGCATATTTTTGCGAGTATGTGCCCCGTGTCCAGCGCTTCCGCATGACAGGAGATAACCATGACCAGAATTTTGGATATCAATAATATGAGTCGCCGCAAGCTGTTGCTGACCGCCGCTGTGGCTGTGCCGGTCACTGCCTTGGCGTCGCTGACGGCAGAAGCCAAGGTCGCCCCGGGTTCGGTGATGTATCAGACCAAGCCGAAGGACGGGCATGACTGCAAAGCCTGCAAGCTCTTTGAGGCCCCCGGTTCCTGCAAGCAGGTTTCCGGAACGATCAGCCCGAATGGCTGGTGCATGCTGTGGTCGCCGAAAGCCTGAGCCAGTTCAAGCGTTGCAGGGCGGGCAAAAGGCTGCCTTGCAACGCCATTTGGCACAAGGAAGACTGAATGCATGGAGGCATTCATGGTCAAGATTCTTGATAACAACTCCATCAGCCGTCGCAACCTCTTGCTGACGGCTGCCGTCGCTGCCCCCAGCGCGGCGCTGATGGGCATGGCGGCCAAGGCGGCACAGGTGACGCAAGCTTCGGTCAATTACCAGAATTCATCGAAGGACGGGCATTCCTGTTCCAACTGCAAGCTGTTCGTTGCACCGTCTTCCTGCAAGATCGTTGCGGGCAAGGTGAGCCCAGGCGGCTGGTGTGAGCTATGGAACGACAGACCGGGAACTAATTGACGAGTATGCAGGCAGGGCTGATTCGCGCTGCGGTACATGCATATTTTTGGAGGGGTATAATGACAAAATTCATAGACAATATCTGGCGTGCGGTCGCGCGGCGGAAGGTGTTGATCGGCACATTCTCGCTCGCCGCTTCAGCACTGGTCGCTTCGTCCATGCCAGCTTCGGCGCTGCCGAGTTTTGCTCGTCAGACTGGGCAGCCTTGCGCGGCTTGTCATACAGCGTTTCCTGAGCTGACGCCTTTCGGTCGCCGCTTCAAGCTGAATGGCTACACCCTGTTTGGTGCAGACAAGACCAGTTCGATGCCGCATGTGGCCATGATGCTGATGCCGACCTTCACCCATACGGGTGTCGCGCAGGATGCACCTCCGGCGCCGCATACAAAAACCAATGACAACCTGATTTTGCAGCAGGCCAGCCTGTTCTACGGCGGCCAGATATTCGGCAAGCTCGGTGCCTTCATTCAGGCGACCTATGATCGCGCCACGGGTCGCACACTGCTCGACAATACCGATGTTCGCTATGCTGACAATACCAAGCTGTTCGGGCAGGATTTGCTGTACGGCTTTGACTTCAACAATTCGCCAACCGTGCAGGACGTGTGGACCACCACGCCGGCTTGGGGCTTTCCCGAAGCTGCGCCGACACTGGCACCGCAATTTGCGCCGCCGGGCACGCTGATCGAGGGTGCCTTGTCAGGCAAAGTGGCGAGCGCGGGTTTTTACACCTTCTGGAATGACATGGCCTATTTCGAGATTTCTGGTTACCAGATGCTCAGCAAGGGTCAAGAACGCGCGCTTGGTGAGCCGGATTCGGCAATTTCGGATGGGTTGAAAGGCGTTGCGCCCTATTGGCGTATCGCGTTCGAGCCGGATTGGGGTCCCAATTCCTGGGAAATCGGCACGTTCGGCATCGATGCCCATATTCATCCGATGCGGGTTTCGACCTTTGGTTCCGATCATTACACCGATATCGGCTTTGATACCCAGTATCAGTATAATGGCGACAAGAACTCGTTCACGGTGCGTGCATCGGATATTTTCGAGCATCAGCATCTGGCCTCGACCTTCAACCAGGGTGGCTCGACCAACCTGAACAATACGCTGCGCAGCTTCAAAATGGTCGGTTCCTGGGTATATGATCATACCTACAGCCTCTCGGCGGAATATTTTGACGTGGCGGGCAGTTCTGACGCGGGCCTTTACAGCGGCAATTCGGTGGTCAATTCACCCAATGGACGTGGCATGATCTTTGATGCGGCCTATCTGCCCTTCAGCCATGGTGGCCCCAAATTCTGGCCATGGGCTAATGCCCGCATCGGTATCAGCTATACGCACTTCCTGCAGGTCTATGGCGGCACCACCAACTTTGACGGTGCCGGCCACGATGCCAAAGGTAATGACGTCACTTTCCTCTATAGCTGGATTGCTTTCTGAGGGTCTGGTGATGCAACTGCCGGGATGACCCGGCCGCTGAAAGCCAATAAAAGCGTGGGCAGCCCTGATCGGCTGCCCACTTTTTCATGGCTTTGCCGCAGAGGTTTCGGGTTCGGACGCGACCTGTCTGGCATGATCCCGCCTTGCCCTCGTGCCGCGCCTTGGCGATGTGGCATTTACGCCACAGTCCATGGCATAGGTTGCGATGGTCCGTGGTGACCGTTGAAAATGCAACCATTTGTGTTAGAAGTCTTTGGGGTGTTCATCAGGATATACGGAATGAAAATGCCGAAAGCCGGTATTCTGGCCGGTTGTGCCGCTGTCGCCCTCGGCCTTTCCGGCTGTTCCGCCCTTCCCGAATCAGGTCCCAGCACATCGGCGGTGAATGCGGCCGCATCGGACACGGCTACCCAAAACGCAACCTATGCGATGATCGACATAAATGGCGATGTGGCGCGGCTGGCCAGCCAGCATCTGCCGCCCAGCATGTTTCGCTCGTTCAGCGACCATCGTGGTTCAGTCGACCCAAGAATAGGCGTCGGCGATCAATTGGTGGTGACCATTTGGGAATCAGGGCCGGGCGGCTTGTTTTCGTCGCAGGTCGTGCCGGGCATGCCGAGCACCGGTGCCAGCAGTGTGACACTGCCGGCGCAGGTCGTCGGGCGGGATGGCCGAATCAGCGTGCCATATGCCGGGACGATTCCGGTGCTGGGGCGCACGCCGCTCGAAATCCAGACCGCAATCATTCGTGCGCTGCATGGCAAGGCCATTCAGCCGCAGGCCCTTGTGACCCGTCCCGTTCAAGCCAGCAGCACGGTCACCGTCACAGGTGATGCGGTCGGCAATGCCATTCTGCCGCTTTCGCCCAAAGGCCAGCGCCTGCTGGATGTCATTGCTCAGGCTGGCGGTATCAGGGGCATTGCCGCTGATGCGATGGTGAAATTGTCGCGTGGCGGTCATACCGAGGAAGTTCGCTTCAACCGCATCGTCAATGACCCGCACCAGAATGTCTTTGTGCGGCCCAATGACATTGTCACCGTCAATCGTGATCCACGGGTGTTCATTGCACTGGGGGCAACAGGTGCCAATGCCCAGGTGCCGTTCGACGCTGATAGTTTGTCGCTCAGTGATGCGCTCGGCAAGATTTATGGCCTGCAGGACCAACGCTCGGATGCACGCGGCGTCTTTCTGTTCCGGCGCGTGCCCTACAACATTGCCAGAGTGCTGCTTCCTGGCAATCCGCTGGTGGTGCGCGGGCGTCTGACGCCTGTCGTGTTCCGGCTCGACATGGACAAGCCCGACAGTCTGTTCGTCGCGCAGAATTTCCCGATTTTCAATCACGATGTGCTTTATGTCTCGAATGCGCCATTCGTGGACGTGCAGAAAGTTGTCGGGGTGTTCAATTCGCTGTCGTCACCGGTGGCGACCACGGCCGGTCTCAAGACCGCGCTGAAATAGTGCCGGGATCAGGGTCTGGCGACAAATGCCATGACCTGGCGCATGTGGTCGCTCCAGCGCGCGGGCGTGACTTGGGCCGATTTGCCGCGAAGTTCCTGTGCGAGCGGGTCTTGCGCAGCAGTGAGGCGTTCGATGGCGGCGATCCAGCCGGGCCCATCGAGGGGATGCAGCAAGAGCGCCGCCGATGCCGCGACTTCGCGATGAACGGCAATATCGGACGCCACGACCGCCGCGCCGCAGGCCTGTGCTTCCAAAACCGGCAGCGAATAGCCTTCGACCAGTGAGGGCGCCAGCACGCCGCGCGCCCCCGCCATGAGCGCAGCGAGGCCTGAATCCGACAGGCCGGATATTTCCATGACATGCGAAGCAAGGCGCGGCGAACGCTCGAGCATGGCTATGATATTCTGATTTTCCCAGCCGCGATGGCCAACCAGCAGCAGCCGCGGCGCCGCCATGCCGTGGCGTTCAATAAGCCTGCGCCATATTTCCAGCAGGAAGGCCAGATTCTTGCGCGGTTCCAGAGTGCCGACGCATAGAAAATACGGCGGCACGTGCCGGGGGGCATCTTGGCTGGCGGCGGCGGCAAAAGCAGCCTCGATACCGAGCGGTGCGACCAGAATGGGGGGGGACTCCAGCTTCAGGGCGGCCCAATGATGTTCGACGCGCGCCCGCGTGAAATTGGAATTGACTATGAGCCGCGCCCCAAGCGCCGCGGCACCCTTCAGGCGCGCCTCGTGCTGGCGGGCTGCTCCGGGCCGACAAAATTCGGGATGATCCATCGGGATGACATCATGCAGCAACAGCGTGACCTCTATGCGGTGTCGGCTGGCCCAGGCGAAGCGTTGCGGATGGTCGATCTGCAAGTGAGACACGTTCAGATAGCGGCGGTCATCGGCTGGCGTGGCCAGTTCGCGGCGCAGAACCTGCGGGGACAGCACGATATCGGCCAGAGCAGAACCGGCCGAACGCGCGCCCATGCCGTGAGCCTTGGCGCCCTGCGCCCGGTGCACGCGCGTGCGCGAGGGATCGGGGTCGCGCCAGAGCCAGATCTCGACGTCTTTGAGCACGGCGTCCTCGGTGGCCGGTGCGCCAAGGTTCCAATTGGCATGAATGCGCTTGAACAGGTTTTGCGCGCGGTTTGGCGGCAACATGCCGGAAACGCGGGGCAGCGTTGCTATAAATGCGGTAGCATTATCGTGCGACAAATGCTGCGCATAGGCCCATTCGACACGGTCGATCCCCGTTGGGGCCGAACGCCAAGACCTTGCGTAAATCCTTGTTATATCGATATAATATTTCATGGAAAAATCGCTCAACTGTAGCCTGATAGTGCAATATCCTACGACATGATGACTATTGCTATATAAATCAGCGTAATAAACAGACCTTATAAGGTTGTAAGTTCCTTGAAAACGTGTTTAATCCTCTTTTACCTTTTCTGTTTGAGAGGGACTGGGTATGCGGCGCATTTTCTGCGTTGGGTCGCCGTTTGGCTTGTTTTTTAGAGATTTTTCATTGGCATTGGAAAACGCGGGTTGCAAGGTGCATCGCGTTGTTTTTGATGCCGGGGATTTTGCCGCAACGCGCGCCCGCAACCGCATCGTTTTCGCGGGCGGGCCCGAGGAATGGCCGCGCTTTGTCGACACCATGCTGCGCCGATTCAAGATCGATGGTGTGATCACCTTCAACGATGCGCATTATCGTGAAGCCGGGGCGCTGGCGGCAGCGAAACAACTCGGCATCAGAAGCTACGTGCTTGAGCATGGTTATCTGCGGCCGCACTGGATCACCTTCGAGCGGGAAGGTGTCAATGCTCATTCCAAGCTTCCGCGGGACATCGAATTCTATCGACGCCAGAACGCGGCGGCGCATGACAGCGTGGCGTTCCCGTTCAAATTGCGTGGTGTCGTGCTGAATACGATGGCGCATTTTGCTTGTGCGATCGCGGGGGCACCGTTGTTGCGTTACGATTCCAGATATTACGGCGATCCAGTCAGCCGTCAGGCGCTCGGCTATGCGGGTGAAATCGTGCGGCGTTGGGTGCGCCCCGGTTCGGGCGAGGTTGTCGCGCTGGACGCGCTCAAACATGGTCCAGGCAAAGTGCATCTGTGCCTGTTGCAGAAGCCGGGCGATGTGCAATTGCTCAAACATTCGAGGTTTGGCGGCAATCTCGCTTATCTTGGTGCCGTCTTGCAGTCCTTCGCCACTTCGGCGCCGCCGGAAGATCGTTTGATCGTCAAGCAACATCCGCTCGACTATGGCAAGGAAAGCTCGGAATCCTTCGTCAAGCGGCTTGGCGGCGAGCTTGGCATCGCGGACAGAATTACGTTCATTCGCAATATCAGCATTGAAAAGGTCATGCCGCTCATTGCCACGGCGGTGACCATCAACAGCACGGCAGGGCTGGCTTGCGTCATGGCCAACAAGGCCGTCAAATGTCTGGGCGATGCAATCTATGATTTTGAAGGGTTGACGTTTCAAGCGCCGCTGGATGATTTCTGGAAAGAGGGTGCAGCCGCAGCGCCGGAAGACATTGCTCATTTTGTCAATTATTTGAAAGCGACGTCGCAATTCAGCGGTGGCTTCGAGACGGCTTCGGCGCGCAAGGTGCTTATTCCGGCGCTGGTTCAGGCGATCATGAAGGACTCACTGGTGCGCCACGCCGCACCGGTGGCGATCCCGGCACCGGTTCCGAAGTTCATCGCAGCGACAGAAGCGAAAATCGCCGCAAGCGGCATCAATTAACAATCTTTGGACG
>JAJZGX010000084.1 GCA_021804825.1 Pseudomonadota bacterium
GAATATCTGCCGCAAAGATCAGACCCTGAATCTGGCCAATATTTCTGGATATATACCGTCGAGATTGCCAATCATGGGCCGGTGCGCGTGCAATTGCTGCGGCGCCACTGGATCATCACCGATGCGCGCGGCATGACGGAGGAAGTGCGCGGTTCGGGGGTGATTGGCGAGCAACCCGTGCTCGATCCAGGCCAATCCTTCCGCTATACATCCGGCTGTCCGCTGAAAACGCCCTCGGGCCTGATGCGCGGCAGCTATCAGATGATCATTGAGGGCGGTGAAACATTCGAGGCCGAGATTCCTGCCTTCTCGCTCGACAGCCCGGAAAGCCGGGGGCGGGCCAATTGATATAGACGTTCTGTGCGCCGCGCCATGCTCGCAGCCTGCTATCAATATCGCGGCAAACCGCTTAAGGCAGACGATTGCCCGCAACCGGTGACCAATCCGACCCATGCTTCTTCCCAAACGTGCCCTCGATGAACTGACCAAAGGCGGTTCGCTGACGCTCAGCGGTGTGCCCGGCGGTTATGATGCCTTTCTTGGCGCTGAAATCGCCCGGCATTTTGCCGAAGCCGCCGACAGCAATGCCGCGGTTTTCTTGCATGTGGCGCGCGATGGCCAACGCTCGGCCGCCTTCCGCGAGGCGCTGCGCTTTGCTGACCCCGGCATCGAGGCACTGGAATTCCCGGCCTGGGATTGCCAGCCCTATGATCGTATTTCGCCAAATCCGGAAATCGCCGCACGGCGCATGACCGTGCTGGCAAGGCTCGCCCGCACGAGGTCCAGCATCGAGCGTCCACGCGTGGTCTGTGCGACGCTGAACGGTCTGGTGCAGCGCCTGCCGCCGGTGAAGCACACCGCCCTGCAAAGCCTGTCGGCGGCGCCCGGCAATGCGCTGAGCATGGAGAAAGTTGCGGATTGGCTGGCGACCAACGGATTTTTACGGGCTTCGACCGTCAACGAAACCGGTGAATTTGCGCTTCGCGGTGGCATTCTTGATCTCTTTGCGCCGGGCATGCCGTTTCCGGTCAGGCTCGATTTTTTTGGCGATACGCTGGAATCGATCCGCAGTTTTGACGTTGAAACCCAGCGCTCGCTGGCGCAATTGCGCGCGCTTGATCTGGTGCCGATGAGCGAAGTGCAACTGACGACCGATTCAATTCGCAGCTTTCGCCGTGGCTATATTGCCACCTTCGGCGCGGAAACCCGCGGCGACGAGCTTTATGAGGCGATTTCGGAAGGCAGGCGGCACCCCGGCATGGAGCATTGGGCACCCTTGTTCTGGGGCGGCAGTTCGACGCTGCTGGAATATTTGCCAGGCGTGCCTGTGCTGCTTGATCCGCAAACCGATGAAGCCGCGCGTGATCGCTTTGCCGGTATCGCCGATTATTACACGAGCCGACGCGCAGCCTATGACGCCAACCCGCGCAGCGTGAGTTACAAGCCCCTGCCGCCCGAAACGCTCTATCTCGACGCAGCAGCCCTCAACACCGAACTCGCCAGGCGCTCGGTGCTGCGCTTCGCCGAGGGCGAGGTTGCCATGAAGCCAGGCCAGCTGGTGGTCGAGGCGGGGGCGGCGAGCGGGCGGAATTTCGCAGTGGAGCGCCTGCAGCCCGACGTCAACGTGTTTGAGGCCGCGGTCGCCCATATCAATGCGGAAGCCGAGCGCGGGCGCCGGGTGATCGTCGCCGGGTTTTCCGATGGCTCGCGCGAACGTCTTTCAGGCGTGCTGGGCGATCATGGCGCGGGCTTGCGCGAGCCGGTTTCCAGCCTCGCTCAGGCGCGGGAGATGAAATCTGGCATCGCCCTGGCAGTGCTGCCGCTGGAGGCAGGCTTTGTCGCAGATGGCATTTGCGTCATCAGCGAGCAGGATATTCTGGGTGACCGTCTGGTCAAGACGCGCAAAAAGGTCAGAGCCGAAAATTTCCTCAGCGAGCTTTCAAGCCTCAGCGCTGGCGATCTGGTGGTGCATGTCGATCATGGCATTGGCCGGTTTGTCGGGCTGAAGACCATGACGGTGCTGGAAGCCCAGCATGATTTCCTCGAACTGCATTACGCCGATAACAAGCGCCTGTTTCTGCCGGTCGAAAACCTCGAATTGCTGTCGCGTTATGGTGCGGAGGGCTCGGAAGCCGCGCTTGATACGCTTGGCGGCGCGGGTTGGCAGGCGCGCAAGGCGAGATTGAAAAGGCGTATCCTTGAAATGGCGGCAGGGCTGATCAAGCTCGCAGCCCAGCGCCTCACCCGCGAGGCCCCGCGATTGCTGCCGGAGGAAGCTGCCTATCAGGAATTTTGTGCGCGCTTTCCCTATGACGAAACCGAAGACCAGAATGCCGCCATTCAGGCGACGCTCGATGATATGGGCGCAGGCCGGCCGATGGATCGTCTGGTGTGCGGCGATGTCGGATTCGGCAAGACCGAAGTCGCGCTGCGTGCCGCCTTCGTCGCCGCCATGTCGGGCAAACAGGTGGCGGTCGTGGTGCCGACGACCTTGCTCGCTCGCCAGCACTACCGCACCTTCTGCGAGCGTTTCGCCAACCTGCCGCTGCGCCTCGGGAGTTTGTCGCGCATGGTCCCGGCGGCCGATCAAAAGGCAACGCGGGCCGGGCTTGGCGATGGCACCGTTGATATTGTGGTCGGCACCCATGCATTGCTCGGCAAGACGATTGCCTTCAAGAATCTTGGCCTTGTCATTGTCGATGAAGAGCAGCATTTCGGCGTCGGCCACAAGGAGCGGCTGAAATCGCTGCGCGCCGAGGTGCATGTGCTCACGCTTTCGGCGACGCCGATTCCGCGCACCTTGCAACTGGCGCTGACGGGCGTGCGTGAATTGTCCTTGATCACCACGCCGCCGGTTGATCGCCTGGCCGTGCGCTCGCTCATCACCCCGTTTGATGAACTCACCGTACGCGAAGCGCTGTTGCGCGAACGCTATCGGGGCGGGCAGAGCTTCTTTGTCTGCCCGCGCATCGAGGATCTCGACGAAGCCGCAGCGTTCCTGCGCCAGCATGTGCCAGAAGTGAAATTCACCACCTGCCATGGCCAGTTGGCGGCCACCGAACTCGAAGAAAAAATGTCGGCCTTTTATGAAGGCAAATATGACGTGTTGCTGGCGACCGCGATTGTTGAATCTGGCCTTGACATTCCGCGGGCCAACACGCTGATCGTCTATCGCGCCGATATGTTCGGTCTGGCTCAGCTTTATCAATTGCGCGGGCGCGTGGGTCGCTCGAAACTGCGCGCCTATGCGTTGTTCACCACGCCGGTCGCCAAACAAATGACCCCACAGGCCGAAAAGCGCCTGCATGTGCTGCAATCGCTTGATACATTGGGGGCGGGCTTCCAACTCGCCAGCCATGATCTCGACATTCGCGGCGCCGGCAATCTGCTGGGTGACGAGCAGTCCGGCCATATCCGCGAGGTCGGCTATGAACTCTACCAGCAGATGCTTACCGATGCTGTGGCCGCGCTGAAAGCTGGCGACGAGGAACCGACGCGGGAGGCCTGGTCGCCTACGATCACGCTTGGCACGCCTGTCACCATTCCCGAGAGCTACGTGCCGGATTTGCCGGTGCGTCTCACGCTCTACAAGCGCCTCGCCGCGCTGGAAACCGAGGCCGAAATCGAGAGTGTCGGCGCGGAAATGATCGATCGCTTCGGTTCCCTGCCGCCCGAAGTCAATGACCTGTTGCAGATCATGGTGATCAAGGCGCTGTGCCGTCGTGCCAATATCGAAAAGCTTGATGCCGGCCCCAAAGGCGTGATCATTGCGTTCCGCGATAATTCGTTCGGCAACCCGGCCGCGCTTGTGCGCTACATCAGCCAGCAAGGCCCGGAGGCCAAGGTGCGGCAGGACATGAAAATCGTCTTCATTCGCGATTTCACCAAAAAAGCCCAAAGATTGGCAGGCACCAGGAAAATCCTCATGGAACTGGTCAATCTGGCCGCGCGCCGCAAGGCAGCATAGGGCAGGGGCCAATTTGCAAGATGCCGCAAATGTCTGGTGGGCCGGGAGGGACTTGAACCCCCAACCAGACCGTTATGAGCGGCCGGCTCTAACCATTGAGCTACCGGCCCCACCCTGCCGGGAGTTGACGCCGACGCCTGCCTGATAAAGCCGGTTCACTGATTTGGCAAATCGCGCGCGCCAGTGCGGCGCGGCACCTCTCAAAGGGCGTTCAACTGGCGCAAGCGCTCCAGTTTGGCTTGCGGGGTGGCATAGGCTTCCTGCAGGTCAACGTTCCAATAACGCAATTCTTCCAGCGCTATAGGTGTGCGCGTGACAGCGCAGAGCACATAACTGCCGGGCCGCCGGACGCGATATTCCGCGTCAAGAAACACAACTTCGGCCTCGACAGGCTGATTGGGCATACGCTCATAGCGGTTCATCATTGCATGGTGCTCTCAAATGCTTCTGCAAGATAGGCCTTTGAGGCGACATGTTCAATATGGCTTAAGGGTGCAGGCCAAAGCGGGCGAAGGTTTTGTCAACCTGCGGATCGAGATGGCGCGCTGCGGCCAAGTCCTTGGTGCCATTGATCTTGTCGCCCATGTCAATGCGCGCGATGCCTCTGCCGAACCAGGAATAGGCGGTCTTGGGATCGAGCGTCAGGGCGTTGGTATAATCGGTGATCGCCATATCATATTGATGCAACCTCAGCCGGGCAAAGCCCTTTTCGCTCCAGGCGACCGATAATTTGGGGGCCAGTTTCAGCGCCTCGTCATAATCGGCAAGGCTCTGCGTCCATTGTTTGAGAATGGAGAGTGCGAAGGCCCGGTCAAGCAGGATGTGGGCGCGCGCCAGCGGCGAAAAGCCGGTCGATTTCAGCAATTGCGAGCAGGAAGCCACGCGTTGTGCCGCGCTCGCCTTGCCCGTGACATTCTGGCAGGTCGCAACGATGGCTTGCAGCGTCGCACTCGGATTAGGGTCTGCCGCAGCGCGGGTGCTGGCAGGCGCGCCGATGATCAGCAGCGGCGTCGCAACGCCAACTAGAACCGCGATCTTGGTGAGAAGCATTTTGTGCATGGCAGAAACCTCGAATCAGCGAGATCAGATCATGACACGATGAATTGCAAAACACAACTTATAAGCGTATTTTGCGAACGATCTTTCCAATTGGACACCATCGCATTATTTCTGACGCAATCGCCGTAATAATCGGTCAACCATAAATGGTTAGATATTGCGAAGTGCGGTTTGTGGCGCCATGCCGAGCCGCTTTGAGGGCAAACCAGATCATGCGTCGAGCTCAATCAATTATGCGCTGTGTTGGCATTACAGCGCTGGCGCTTGGCGCTGCCATGGGGGCCACGCGGTCGGCCGCTGCCCAGACCTTTGATATTGAATACAGCCTCAGTGTGATCGGCCTGCATTTCGGCAATGCCTCGATGACTGGTCACTTCACCGGCGACCATTACAAGATGCGCGCCGGGGCGAAGCTGATCGGCATCGCCTCGATGATCAGCCGCAGTTCCGGCGCCGTCTCCAGTTCCGGGGCCATCGTCGATGGCAAGATTTTCCCTGCGACATTTGCCTCCATCATGACCGATCCCAGATCGACGCGCACGACCCGGATCGCGATCAAGGATCGCGATGTCACGGGGCTGGATATCGCGCCGCCGCTCGGCCCGATCAGCGGTCGCCTGCCGCTGACTCCGGCCAGCAAACGCGGCATCATAGACCCACTCAGCGCTGCCCTGATCGTCGGCACCAACAAGCAGGTTCCATTCGGGCCGCAGAGCTGCAACACCACCATGCCCATTTTCGATGGGTTCGTGCGCTACAATATCGTCATGTCATTCGTGGCGCTCTCGAGCATCAAGGTGCGGGGCTATCGCGGGCCAGCGGTCATTTGCGCCGCGCATTACCAACCGATTGCCGGCTATGTGCCGAGCCGCCCGCAGGTGCGCTACATGCAGAAGCACGAAAACATCCGCGTCTGGCTGGCACCCGTCAAGGGCACGAACCTCAGTGTGCCGTTGCATGTGCGCATCGCCACCATCATCGGCACCATTGACCTCAGCGCCAAGACCTTCACCTCAAATTTCGCGAAATGATCACGCCCGGCGCGCGGCGCATCAAAATGGCACAGCAAGGTTAACAGCGGCGTTGCCAAAGCTGGCTTGATGCCGCGTCGGTCTCGCGCGGCAAGCTGACAAATCCTCGAAAATCCGGCGGGAACATCCCTGCAACTAGGCGCGCGACGTGATTCGGGCACGGTGCGTTCACGGGCCATTTCAAAGGTTAATGCGGCACGGCCCAACCCGCCGACGAAAAAAAATTCAAAGGCTCTGAAACTTTTGCAGGCGGGCTCCCGTTCAGGGGGATGTGACGGCATGGCGCCGCACGAAAATCGCCAACAGGAGACACATGATGTCCGCTCAAATCCGCAAAGTCAGCAAGATCGCCCTCTCACTCGCCTTCACGGCCCTCGCGGGCAGCGCCTTTGCCGCTAAAATGGTCGGTGGTGCCGCGATGTATCCCTCGCGCAACATCATCCAGAATGCCGTTCATTCGAAGGATCACACCACCTTGGTCGCCGCCGTCAAGGCCGCCGGCCTCGTTGCCACCCTTGAGAGCAAGGGCCCGTTCACGGTGCTGGCTCCAACCAACGAAGCCTTCGCCAAATTGCCGGCAGGCACGGTTGATTCGCTGTTGAAGCCGGAAAACAAAGCCAAATTGACCGCCGTGCTGACCTATCACGTGTTGCCGGGCCGCCTGACAGCTGCCGTGCTCAGGCACGATATTGCCATGGGTCATGGCAAGGCCGTGCTGAAAACCGTGCAAGGCGAAGATCTGACCTTCACCAAGGCTGGCAGGGGTCTGATGGTCACCGATGCCAAGGGTGATCATGCTAAGATCACGATCGACAATGTCATGCAGTCGAATGGCGTGATCCATGTCATCAACACAGTTCTTATCCCCTGAGATCGCACTGACCCCGGGGATCGCAGGATTCCCGGGGGCGGGCTTGCACACCGTCCACAGCCGTTTAAGATGCGATAACGGAGCGCATCGGAATGTTGGGGTGAAGCCACTGCAAGCGGAAGATAACGTCAGAGCCGTGGCGCGCGGGGATCGTGTTGCCTTTCGCGCGCTCTATGACGCCGCATCCCCCCGGCTCTTTGCCGTGGTCTTGCGGCTGGTGCGCAACCGCGCTTCAGCGGAGGATGTGTTGCAGGATGTATTCCTGCGCATCTGGCGCAGCGCCGCCCAATTTGATCCCAGTCGCGGCACGGCTTTGGCATGGATGGTGACCATCGCCCGCAACCGCGCCATTGACCTCATCCGGCAGAACTCTGGCGCCGTCGCGTCGGCCCATGCCGGCGATGATGATATGCTGGCGCAGATCGCCGACCCGCATGATGCGGAAGCAAGCCTGTCCGACCTCGATGGCTTGCGTCGCTGCCTGAACCTGATTGAACCCGAAAAGCGCACCTGTTTACTGGCGGCCTATTATGAAGGTGCTTCGCGCGAAGACTTGGCGCTGCACTATGGCCAGCCGGTCAATACGATCAAGACCTGGCTGCACCGCGCGTTGGCGACGTTGCGCCAATGTCTGGAGGCGAAGTGATGACCGGCCTTGATGACGATGATGCGATGAAAGCCGCCGAATATGCGCTGGGCACGCTGGATGCCAGCGAACGTGCGGCTTTTGAGGCAGCGATGGCGCGCGACAGCAAGCTTGCCGAGGCCGCGCACGACTGGGCGATCAGGTTGGCACCCTTGGCGCGGACCCTGCCGGAAGTGACGCCGCCTGCCGGATTGTTCGCGCGCATCGAACAGCAATTGCCAGCCCCCGCGCCGCGCCTCGCCATTGCCGCTTCCGATGATGTTGTGCAGCTTCGCCGCATGCTTGCCGGGTGGCGGCGGATCGGGCTGGTAAGCTCGGCCCTGGCGGCATCGTTTGGCGTCGCGCTGCTGATCAGAAATGCTTCATTGCCGACAGCATCGCCAAACATGCTTGCCGTGCTCAGCCCCAAGGGCGCTGGCGCACCCTTGGTGGTGCGCGTCGAGGCCGGTGCCAGAAAGGTGATCGTCGCGGCCGCCAGCATCCAGCCGCCGCCAGGCCGCAGCCTCGAATTATGGTATATTGCCAAAGGCCAGAAGCCGCTTGCCATGGGCTTCATCGATCACACCCGGCACGTGCAGACCTTGCCGGCCTCGGTCACCGCCGATGAGATCAGGCAGGCCATTTTCGCCGTGACTGTGGAGCCGCAAGGCGGCGGCCCCAACGGCCAGCCCACCGGCCCGATTGTTTACAGCGGCCCGGTCAGCATTGATTGAACCCTGACTTCAGATCAGGCTTGCCGTGAAATTCTGGATTTTGCGGCAGGCTTGCTCGAGCGTGTCGATTGATGTCGCATAGGAGACGCGGAAATTCGGTCCCATGCCGAAAGCGCTGCCCTGCACGGTGGCAACGCCCTCGCTCTCCAGCAAAGCCGTCACAAAGTCTTCGTCATTGGTCAAGATCTTGCCCGATGGCGTCTTCTTGCCCATGGCATCCGCGCAGGACGGATAGACATAAAACGCACCCTCCGGCTTGGGGCAGACGAGGTGCTTGGCTTGGCCCAGCATCGACACCACCAGATCACGCCGCTCCTCGAAGGCTTTGGCACGCGGCTTCAGGAAATCCTGCGGGCCATTGAGCGCTTCCACGGACGCCCATTGCGCGATCGTGCAGGCCCCTGAAGTCTGTTGGCCCTGGATCATGTCCATGGCCTTGATCAGTTTGTCCGGCCCGGCCGCATAGCCGATACGCCAGCCGGTCATGGCATAGGCTTTCGACATGCCGTTCATGGTCAAGGTGCGCTCATAAAGCCCCGGCTCGATCTGGGCAGGTGTCGAAAACACGAAATCGCCATAGGTGAGATGTTCATAAATATCATCAGTCAGCACCCAGACATGCGGGTGGCGCATGAGGACATCGGTCACGGCCTTGAGCTCGGCGTGGGTATAGGCGGCCCCCGATGGATTGGAGGGTGAATTCAGCACGATCCACTTGGTGCGCGGCGTGATGGCCTTGTCGAGGGCTTCGGGCTGCAGCTTGAAACCCTTGGCCATGGGCGTATCGACGATCACCGGTGTGCCGCCACACAGCAGCACGATTTCCGGGTAGCTCACCCAATAGGGTGCCGGAATGATGACCTCATCGCCCGGATTGATGGTCGCGAGGAAGGCATTGAACAGAATATGCTTGCCGCCGGTGCCGACGATGGTCTGGCTGGCCTTGTAGTCAAGCTTGTTTTCGCGCTTGAATTTCGCGGCAATCGCCTCACGCAGCGGCATGATGCCCGAAACCGGCGGATATTTGGTCTCGCCGCGCGCAATGGCATCAATCCCGGCCTGCTTGATGTTGTCGGGCGTGTCAAAATCCGGTTCGCCGACCGAGAGCGATATGATGTCCCGCCCTTGCGCTTTCAGATCCCGCGCCTTCTGCGTCATGGCGATTGTCGCCGATGGCTTCACGCGTGACAGGGCTTGGGCAAGAAATGACATGGGTAACCTCGATGTTTCATAAGCGCGATGTCCTTAAGCCCGGAGCCGATCGAGAGCAAGCGTATTGGTGCAAAGTTGCGCAAGCTCTAGGCGAAGGGGCTTAGTCCTGCTATCTGGCGGGCATGAGCACAAAAACCATCGACAACATTCGCAACTTTTCGATTGTCGCGCACATCGATCATGGCAAATCGACGCTCGCCGACCGGTTGATTCAGGCGACCGGCACAGTGGCGGCGCGTGACATGGTTGAGCAGGTGCTCGACAGCATGGATATCGAGCGCGAACGCGGCATTACCATCAAGGCGCAGACGGTGCGCCTGAATTACCGCGCCCTCGATGGCAAGGATTACATCCTCAATCTGATGGACACGCCCGGCCACGTCGACTTCGCCTACGAAGTCTCGCGCTCGCTGGCGGCCTGCGAGGGGTCGCTTCTGGTCGTCGATGCCAGCCAGGGCGTCGAGGCGCAGACGCTGGCTAATGTCTATCACGCGCTGGATGCCGGGCACGAGATTGTGCCGGTGCTCAACAAGGTTGATTTGCCGGCCGCCGAACCCGAGCGCATCAAACAGCAGATTGAAGATGTCATCGGTCTTGACGCCTCTGACGCGGTCGCGATTTCAGCCAAGACCGGCCTCAACATCGAAGGCGTGCTGGAGGCCATTGTCACGCGCCTGCCCGCGCCCAAGGGCGACAGTGAGGCACCGTTGAAAGCCTTGCTGGTCGATAGCTGGTATGATGCCTATCTCGGCGTCGTCGTGCTGGTGCGCATCATCGATGGCACGCTGCGCAAGCATCAGAAAATCAAGATGATGCGGGCAGATGCACATTATGAGGTCGAAAAGATCGGTGTGTTCCGGCCCAAAATGCTGGATGTCGAAGCGCTGGGGCCTGGCGAGATCGGCTTCATCACCGCACAGATCAAGCAGGTGGCCGACACCCGCGTCGGCGATACCATCACCGATGAGCGCAAAGGTTGCCTCGAACCCTTGCCGGGCTTCAAACCAGCGCAGCCGGTGGTGTTTTGCGGCCTGTTCCCGGTCGACGCCGCCGAATTTGAGGAATTGCGCGCCGCCATCGGCCGGTTGCGGCTCAATGATGCCAGCTTCTCCTATGAAATGGAGAGTTCGGCAGCACTCGGCTTCGGGTTTCGCTGCGGCTTTCTCGGGTTGCTCCACCTCGAAATCATTCAGGAGCGCCTGAGCCGCGAGTTCAACCTCGATCTCATCGCCACCGCGCCTTCCGTGATCTATCAGATCCAGATGCGTGATGGCTCGATGATCGAGATGCACAATCCAGCCGATATGCCGGATGTCATGAAGATCGAGGAAATCCGCGAACCATGGATCAAGGCGACGATTCTGACACCCGATGAGCATCTGGGTGCGATCCTCAAGCTTTGTCAGGATCGGCGCGGCGTTCAGGTTGATCTGAATTATGTCGGTTCGCGCGCCATGCTGGTCTATGATCTGCCCCTCAACGAGGTGGTGTTTGATTTTTATGACCGGCTGAAATCAATCTCGCGCGGCTATGCTTCATTTGATTATGTGCTGGTGGATTACCGGGCCGGCGACCTCGTCAAAATGTCGATTCTGGTCAATGCCGAGCCGGTGGATGCGCTCTCGATGCTGGTGCATCGCGACAGGGCCGACACACGCGGGCGGGCCATGGTGGAAAAGCTGCGCGAGTTGATCCCGCAGCATATGTTCCAGATCCCGGTTCAGGCGGCAATCGGCGGCAAGATCATCGCACGCGAAACCATCCGCGCCTTGCGCAAGGATGTCACGGCCAAGTGCTATGGCGGCGATGCCACCCGCAAGCGTAAGCTGCTCGACAAGCAGCGGGCCGGCAAGAAGAAAATGCGCCAGTTCGGCAAGGTTGAAATCCCGCAGGAAGCCTTCATTGCCGCGCTGAAGATGGATGCCTGAGACGCAAGGGCCTTGGTGGCGGCACCGTCGCCGCCGGGCCTGAAGGAGACGACCTGATATGGCCAGTGAAGCCATTGTTACCGCAAGCCCCGCGTCAATGACGGGGCGTTCTGGCACCTATGACGTCATCGTCGTCGGCGGCGGCAGCGCGGGCGTAGCGGCAGCGGTCGGCGCGGCGCAGGCCGGCGCGCGGACGCTGTTGATCGAGAGCTACGGCTTTCTCGGCGGCGCGGCCACCCATTCGCTCGTGCTAGCCTGGTGCGGATTTTATGCGCAGCGCCCCGCGGTTACACCCGCGCCGCTGGTCGGTGGCGTTGGCGCGCAGGCGCTGGCACATCTGCACGCCGTGGGCGTCGAGACCGCGCCCTATTATTCCTCGACCGGCAACTGGAACATCCGTCTCGACCAGGAGGCGACCAAGGTCGCGCTCGATCGGACAGCTTCGGCAAGAGGCCTCGATGTGGCGCTGCACAGCTCCCTCGTCGCCGCTGACGTTTCCGGCGGCAGGATTGTGGCGATCCGCGTGCAGGATCCGCGCGGCGTGCGCGAAGTGCGCGCCAGCGCCTTCGTTGATGCCTCCGGCGATGCGGCGCTGGCGTTTCTCGCCGGAACCTCGCCGTGCCCGCTGCATGCAGGACGGCACGCAGGGCAGCCAGCTTCCTATCCGCTGCGGATCGGTGGCTTGCCACCGGGCGCAGCGCGCGACAAGGCTGCCCGCGCCCGTGCCTTCGCACGGATCGATCCCCGGATCGGGCGTGCCGAATTGCGGGCCGACGGCGGCATCATGACGACG
>JAJZGX010000085.1 GCA_021804825.1 Pseudomonadota bacterium
CAGCGGGATGCTATCGCCAAGGCGCAAGGCCCGGCCGTGGAGGCCACCAAGGCCGCCGCGCTCAAAGGTTGAACGGCTGCCCAGAACCGGCGCAATATCAAATCCGCCTTCGACCGCCATATAGAGGATCGAGCTTCCGGTGATCGGGCCGATATCGACGATTTCGCCCTTGCGGAGGCAGATGCTCTCCCATGTCTTGAGGTTTCTGGGGGCCGGGTCGTTGGCTTCTGCATGTAGCTTGATGGTTGCGTCGCCACCGCCGACACATGCAAGGCGTGCGCTTTGCGCCTCAAGGATCAGTCTCGGGCCGGTGTAGCAAATTTCCAGAGCGGCGGTGTCCGGCGCATTGCCAACCAGCAGATTTGCCGCGTGCAGGCTGGCCATGTCCAGCGCGCCGCTGGTGGGCACGCCAAAGCGCTGAAATCCTCTGCGTCCGACATCCTGAATCGTTGTCGACAGGCCAGCGCGCAGCACGCGCAAATTCGCCATTACGAAGTCCCCGCGATGGTTGTTGGCGTGATCTGCAGCGAGCCTGCTGCCGCCCTCGCGGCAAGACTGACAAAGCTGTCAAGGTCGATGGGCTCGAAGACAACCTGATCGCCCGGGGCGAGCAGGGGGCCAAGATCGACCGGTTGGTGCCATAAGGCAACGGGGGTGCGGCCAATCAAATGCCAACCACTCGGCGTTTCCATCGGGAAAATCGAAGTCAGCGATGTCGCGACCCCCACCGACCCGCCGGGGACTTTCAGGCGCGGGTTTTTGCGGCGTGCGACCCGCAATTCGGGCGCAAGGTCGCCGAGATAGGGCTGGCCGGGCAAGAAGCCCAGCATATAGATCGAATAAGTGCGGGAACTGTGCGCTTCAACCACACTGCTTTCGGAAAGCCCCACTTGTTCAGCTAGGGCGCTGATGTCCTGCGCCAAAGTCTTGTCATAACAGACAGGCAAGCGCCACAAGCGCTTTGCAGCAGGGACGATTTCATCCCTGGCCGCAAGCTGGCGAATGCTGGCCACCAGAGCCGTGGCCGACACAATGGCAGGATCATACTGGATCAGCAGCGAACGAAACGACGGCACGGTTTCATGGATGCCTGCAAGCGCCAGATCACCGAGTTGATCGGCGATCTTCAGAACATGCTGGTTGATGCACGCATCGATCTTGTCGCCAAAATCCAGCACCAACCCTGTGTCTCCGGCCTCATGAACCGTGAAAGGCAGCATGCGCGTCGCTCCAGAAACGCAGCCCCGTCAGCCATTGACGGGGTCGTCACCCTCAGCACCACTCGAAGCGGGGAGGAACCATGGCTTTACGCTCGTCCCCCTTTTCAAGGAATACATGTAAAATATCGAGAGATGATCAGGAAACAACTCACGCATTTCGCTGCCGTTGAAAGTAATGAAAATGGCATCGGGAAAAGCCAAACCGACCGCGCGTTTCTCGATCATGTTCATGGCGTAATATGTTCTGGCTGCGGCATGCGGTGTATTGGTTCCCCGATACCATTTCGCAGCGCTGAGCGACAGTTTCGATATCATGTCATCGCTCGGTAATTCCGGTGTCGGATGCGGCTTTTCGAGAGAATTTACAAGCTCTCCCAGTTTGCAATGCCTGAAATTGAATTGTGCCGCCGAGTCTGCGATTTCATCAAAATACTGAAGTGTCGCGTCTGACGGGAATCCATTCAATCTGGCGTGCGTATCGGTAAAAATCAGGGTAATCGTGGCGCCTTCCTTATATATTTTGGTGATGCGGTTCACGAATTCATTCAGATAATTCAGACACAGGACATCGGGATGAGCCCGCTCGAAGCGCGGCCCCTTGCCCCAATAAAGCACAAAGGAAACGGGCTGTTCCAGTTTGACCGCCCTGGCAACGGCATCTTTGAGCTTTTCGACCGAATCTGGTTGCTCTCGTTTGAAAAACCATGTGTTGAACGATTTAAGAATTTTATCTACAATAAAATCATAATATTTATCAGCTTTGTGACACCTTTCTCTAAAATACAGATTGTTGTTCTCGATTTTTCCTTCAACATCAGTGATATTAATCATATTTGCAGATGTCTCAAACGACTTGAAATCTAGACTGCCCATGATAACACTCTCTGTTTACTGAATTTTAATCATATATGCAGATTCAAATTCGGTCAATGTTTAATCGAAATTGCCCAAATAAACGAAATATTAAGGTTAATTGCCTCGGAAACCGGATTGTTTTGGGACTTTGGCCAGTGCGCACGCCCTCACCAGCGGGCCGCAGAGGCAAAATTCACGCGTCCCGCTTCACGCGGCGGCATCAAGGCGGCTCTGCAACTGGTTCAATTTTTGCGGGCATTTCACTGGGAAATTGCGGCCCAGAACGCCCGTGCCGCGGGCCGCCAAACCGTTGTAAATTGACGCAACGTCATGGCTGGAAGGGCGATAATCTGTTGTAATTTATGAATTTAACTACAGCTTAGCAATTCGAGGCCTACCATCGGAGAGAAAGTATCCAAGGGCGTATTTCTGATGAAACGTGTGCTCCATTCCGTGGTCCCCGAGCGGCTGGTGCCACCGCGGCTTTCAGTCAAGCGGCGCGCGCTGCTGCGTGCCATAGCACAATCGATGACGCTGTTTGGGCTCGCCTTCATAGGCTTGCTTTGGCTCTCCTTGGCGGAATTGGCTGGCCAGCAGGAAAAGTCGATGTTGCGGCAATCCGAGCAGGAAACCGCCAACCTGTCACTCGTCGTCGAGAAAAGCGTTCAAAGAACAGCAGATAATCTTGACCGCATCCTGAAATATCTGCGGGAGACTTATAAAATTGATCATTACACGACCAATTGGGCGCGGATAGTTCACGAGAAATTCACGATAGATCATCAAGCCGTGCAAGTGGCCGTCATCGACCAGAATGGTATGCTGGTCACCAGCAGCGCCATGCTGCACCCGAAGAAGCCGCTTTATCTCGGTGACAGAGCGCATTTCATTTTCCAGAAAAATTCGAAAACCGACAGTCTTTTCATAAGCAAGCCGGTTATCGGGCGGGCTTCAGGCAAGCAATCCGTGCAGTTCACCCGCCGCTTCAATCATGCCGATGGCAGCTTTGCCGGCGTCGTGGTGATTTCGCTCGATCCTGGTCGCCTGGCCAATTCGTTTTCAAAGCTGCAATTGGGAAGCGGGCACGGTTTTGCGCTCGAAGGCAACGATGGAATCATCCGATCCGGTTCGGGCATTTACGGAGGGCTCGTCGGCAAACGCTATGTGAGTGCGCATAGCCCGGTCAGCAAGGATATTTACGGGACACTCATTTCCGATGACCAATCCAACGGCGGTCTCAGGGTCACGGCGGAGCGCATGGTCAAGGGCTATCCGCTCAAAGTCATCGTGACCTCGGATTATGCCGCCAAGATCGCGGCTTGGCAGGCGACCAAGCGCGGCTATACTGCAGGCGCGGCCATCTTGTCGCTCATTGTGGTGCTTGCCATGGTCGCGAGCGCGATGTCTCGACTGCGCTTTGAAACTAAAATGAACTATCTCGCGCGTCATGATGCGCTTACCGGCCTTTCCAATCGCTTCCATCTCGGGGAAGTGCTGGATGATGCCTGCGCGAATTTGGACTGCAAGGGAAATTTCGCGCTCCACCTAGTTGATCTGGACGGGTTCAAGCTGGTCAATGATGCCTATGGTCACCCCACCGGGGACGCGCTGTTGCTGCTCGCGGCCCAGCGCCTGCGGCTGGTGCTGCGCAGTTCGGATGTCGTGGCGCGGCTGGGCGGCGACGAATTCGCGGTCATCCAGCATGGCATCAAGAACGAGGGCGACACGATGCAGGTTGCCAGCCGGATCTGCGAATTGCTGGCTGAACCCTTCCAGTTGGGTGCCTTGCAGATCAAGATCGGTGCCAGCATCGGTATTGCTGTCGGCGGGGTCGATGCTTTTACCGCCAATGATCTGTTGCGGCTGGCCGATATGGCGCTTTATGGTGCCAAGGGCAGCGGCCGCGGCAGTTATTGTTTCTTCAGCGAGGAGTTGAACGCGAAGGCGCTGGCGCGGGGCGAATTGGAGACGGGCCTGACCAATGCGCTTCAGAACCACGAGCTGGTGCTGTTTTATCAGCCCATCGTTTCAACGGTTACGGGCGAAGTCACAAGTTTCGAAGCCTTGCTGCGCTGGCAGCACCCCGAGCGCGGGCTCGTCAGCCCGCTGGATTTCATCCCCCTTGCCGAAGAAACAGGATTGATCATCCCGATCGGCGAGTGGATTTTCGAGCAGGCCTGCGCCGATCTTGCCCGGTGCCCCGAGCATCTCAGTGTTTCGGTCAATTGCTCCCCGGTGCAGATGAACAGCCTCAGACTCATCGCCAGCGTGAAGACTGCGTTGGAAAAATCAGGCTTGCGCGGTGACAGGCTGCGCATCGAGATCACTGAATCGACACTCATGAGTGAAAACAGCCTGGTGGTGGCGCGCCTTGAGGAGCTTCGCGGGCTTGGCGTTAAAATTTCGATTGACGACTTTGGCACCGGCTTTTCCTGCCTGAGCTATCTGCAGCGCTATCCTATCGATTGCATCAAGATTGATCGCTCCTTCGTGTCCAAGATGGCCAGCGAGCAGGATAGCACCCCCATTGTGGTGGCCATCGTCGGTCTCGCAAAGGGGCTCAAAATGACCACGGTTGCGGAAGGTGTCGAGACTGCGGCGCAATTGCGTGAGCTCACCGACATGGGCTGCACCGAGGCGCAGGGCTACTTGTTCAGTCCGCCGCGTCCGGCCCAGGAAATTCTGCCGCGCAGTGACAAACTGCGCGACGCAGCCTGAGCCTTGGATGGGCTTTGGGATCGGCGCGCGGGGACAAAAAGTAGCACGCTGACGGGCTGACGGCGACGGTGCGCCATGCCGGAGTCATGCGCAAGGGGCCAACGGCGACAGCGCGCCAGCCACGAATTTGCGACAATGCGTAGCGTTTTGCCGCAGTCTCGCCGCCACAGCAAAAATCGTCCGTGCCGCCAACAACAGTTAGTTAACCGTCATCATCTTCTCACGTTACGAAAACTTTGCCGATAAACATGCACGCGAGTGATTTTTGCTTAAATCAAATTCAATTTCTCTATGTAAGCTCTTTTTAATACAAAACTTACTTTAAGCTTATAAACCACAATGCTTGGTAGCACCATTCTCGAATTTAACACTCTGTAAGAGCTTCAGTGCAACTTTGCGTGGTGATCACACGAGGAATGTATCTCGAAAGCCAAAATTTCGTTGTCTAGTGTTTGGAGTTGTATTTTCATGCGTGCTTCCGCCAATGCCCTCGATCTGCGCAAGCAGGGAACCCCAACGCGCACCGCGCGCGCCGAAGAATTGCAGCGCCAGCTCGAGAAGATGTTCCGGCGGCTGCGTGTTGCCGTCATTTATGCAGGCAACAAGGACAATCAGGGTGCGGTGCTGCACCCGGTGCTGAATACGCGGTCGTGGAAAAGCTATGAGGCAGTCGCCCGCGACATCGGCCAATCTCTCAGTCGGCTTGGTGTGCGCGACGTGAGTGTCATGGCCGAGGACATGAATCTCGGCAAGAGCTTGAAAGAAGCCGACAGCCACATGGCGTGGATGAACAGTGGCGGTGTGCAGGGCCACTCCTCCGTGGCTCACGGCCCGGCCATGCTGGAAATGTTCGGCATTCCTTATGTCGGGCACGATCCGATGATGGCCGCTATCTTGGACGCCAAGCATATCTTCAAAAGACAATTGATCGCCGCGCGTCTGCCGACAGCGCCGTTCATGATCTGGCATCCGAGCCATTCGCACGCCAACCCGGTGCTCGACCCTGAATTCAAGGCCAGTTTTTCGGGATGCAAGACCGGCTATGTCGTCAAGCCAGTGTCCGGGCGGGCGTCGCTGAATGTCCATTATGTCGCAAACCCCGACCAGCTGAAGCAGAAGGTCGAGGAGGTCTATGCGATCAGCGGCAATTATATCCTGATCGAACAATTCGTTCCGGGGCGGGAATTCTGCGTTGCCGTCAGCGGCCCGCTGGTATCACGGCGTCGGCGGATCGAGCGCCTGGCCGAGCCCTTTACCTTCGCCATTCTGGAGCGTGTGCTGGAGCCGGACGAACAGATTTTCACATCCATGGACGTGAAACCCATCACCAACAAGCGCGCCCGTCCGCTTTCGCGCCACGCCGAGCCGGAACTCTACGAACGCCTCGCGGCTCTCGGGCGCGCCGTGGTCAAGAATATCGGCATTGAAGCCCTGATCCGCCTCGACATTCGCGCCGATGCGGAGGGCAAATTGTTCGTGCTTGAAGCCAATCCGAAACCGGATCTGAAAGCGCCCAGTGACACAGTGACGAGCTTGATCTGCATCGGGCTGGAAGAGGAAAATATGGATTACGATGATCTCATATTCTCCCAGATCGCCCACAGGATCGATGTTTTATTTGCTGAAAATAGAGGATCATCGCAACGGCTGCGGTCGTTGATTTGAAATCTACAAGGTTGCACGCAAATGAAAACCACAACAGCCACCACCTTGCGACTAAATTACGTCGATGCGCTGACGATGTTCATCGTAAGCGCTCTGTCGATTTGTCTTTTGCTTTATGTCGCATTTGGTGAAGCGCGTCGCACGAATGAACAGTTCCAAAGCGATAAATTGACGGGTCAGGCCGAACTGATTCAAGGAACGCTTGAATCCTACCTGCACGCTGGCCTACCGCTGCATCAATTTGCGGGCTTTGGCCAAGTGTCGCAATCCATCATGTCGACGGACCCGTCGATTTCAGGCATTGCCGTGCGCGATACTGCTGACAAGCTGGTTTTCAATGTCGGTGCGGCGCAGCCGAGCCCGATGCCGCTTCGCGGGGTCGGCGCCGCTGACAAAATGAATTTCAATTCCCAGCATGATGCCATTCAGATCAATGTTCCGCTGCGCAGCAAGTTCGAGAAAGTTGGCACATTGTCAATTTCAATGCGCAAGGCATTGATTGATAAAACCGTGGTCGAGGCGTTCAAACCGCTGATCGTGTTTGGCCTTATCGCCTCGCTGGTGTTCGCATTCTATACGCTGTTTCTGCATGTCGAGGAGGGGCAATCGGTTTATCGCAAGCTGAGTTTCGTCTATGCGGGCGTGTATCTGCTCGTGGCCGGTGCGGTCATCTGGAGCATGATTTCGGTCTATTCGACCAGTGCTCAGGCCAAGGCGCAATCTGTCGCGGCGGTGCTTGGCGCGAGGCTTGATGACGTGCCGCAACTTCGGTTGGATTACAGCCGGTTTGTTGGTGTTTCCGGCATTTTGAACAATTACCGCAAATTGAACCCCGACGTCAGTGATGTCGAGTTGGTGTCCAACGACAAGATTCTGGTGCGCACCGATAATGCCGCTGTCGGATCGAACTGGAAGCCCAGAAGCGGGATGCTGGTGATCAATCTGCCGTTGTCGAACGCCCATGCCAAGCATGTCATCAGCCTGATGGTGCAAATCCCGCGCAGTCTGATTTATTGGCAGATTGGTCGCAATGCCAAGAATTTCGCGGCATTGTTCATCGCCTCCGGTCTGATCGCAAGCTTGTTCATGGAACTCGGGCGGGCGTTGCGCGAGAAAAGTGCTCAGAGCCGCAACCAGGGGGCCGAGGCTCTCGCCGGGATCGATTCTGCGGCGACGCGTCTCATCAAACCTGCCTATTTTCTGGCAGTTTTCGTCGAGAGCCTGTCCTACCCGGTCTTGCCGCACTTTGCCCAGTCGCTGGCCCTGGCGCAGGGCGTGCCGATTACCTATGCCACCACGCCTTTCATGGTTTACTATGCCAGCTTCGCGCTCGCGCTGATCGTGGCGATTTCGCTGGAGCGGCGCTTTGGCGCTCGTTCCTTGATGATCTCGGGCCTGCTGCTGTGCGCCCTCAGCTACATTGCGCTGGGGATCGACCCGACGTTCTATGTTCTGGTCGTCGTGCGCGCCATTGCAGGCTTTGGTCAGGGCATCATGTTTATCGGGGTGCAGAGCTTTGCGCTGAACCTCGCCCGCAGCAACCAGCGCACACAGGCGGCGAGCATCATCGTGTTCGGCTTTCAGGCCGGCACGCTGGCCGGCATGGCGATCGGCTCGTTGCTGGTGACCAATCTTGGCATCGATGGGGTGTTTTTGCTGGCTGGCGCACTTGCGCTGTTGACCTGCCTTTACACGCTCGGCATCGTGCCAGATCTGCGCATGCCGAAGGGTGTCGCCGTTGCCGGCCAAGAGGACGGCGGCTGGCGCGAAACCTGGGCAATTATTCGGGATTTTCAGTTCTTCCGGTCGATGGCTTTCATTGGTGTGCCTGCCAAGGCGATCATGACGGGTGTGGTATTGTTTGCCATGCCGCTGTTGCTGCGCAAGTCCGGCTATGCCCAGGAGGATATTGGCCAGCTCACCATGGTCTATGCCGCATGCGTTGTGGTCGTCAGCCACCTTGTGTCGCGCTATGTCGACAAGTCAGGCAGTGCTGAGGGGATTTTGCTGACCGGCTCGATGTTCAGCAGCATCGGCCTGTTCGTCATGGGCTATGCCGGTGATGTCGCGCCTGCAGCCTTGCATGCGCTGTCGGCTCAATCAGGCGTCGTGATGACGACGGCGTTCATGATCGTCGGCATCATCTGCCTTGGTAGTGCCCATGGCCTGATCAATGCGCCGATTGTCACCAATGTCGCGAATGCGCCGATTGCCGGGCGCGTCGGCGCGGCCCGCGTCGCCGCAACCTACCGGTTGCTTGAAAGGGTGGGCCATGTCTCGGGCCCGCTGGTCATGAGCCAAATTCTGCTGCTGAATGCGGGCACGTGGTCTGCGCTCTACTGGGTGGCGGTTGCCGCAGTGGTGCTGGGCATGTGTTTCATCATCACGTCAGATAATTCAAACCATTCCGGTTATCCTGCGGAGATTCGTTGATGTCGACACATTTCTCGCGGCGCGGGTTCCTTGCGCTGGCCGGCAGCGGCCTGTTGAGTTCGACCTGCGTCGCGCTGCCATTGCAGGACACCAAAATGCCGCCCTGGTTCAATTTCAAGCAGGAATTGACCAATACGTGGGATTTCACCACCCTCAGCCCAAATCACGTCAAGATCAACGCCATCGGCTTCCATGGCAGTGCCTTGACGAAGGTGCTTGTGCTCTATGCGCAAAAATCCACGGCCTATGATGTTGCCATCTCCGAGATGCTGACAATTTTTGACGAAAAGCGGCTCCGGCTGCGGTTGGACGTCGTTTACTACGGCTCGCAACCCGATACCGCGATGGCGGCCGTTCAAGCAGCTGAAGCCGATGGAACCAAGGCGATCATCGCCATGGGGTCTGATACGACCTCGTTGATGTTGAAGACTTATCGCGACGGCAAGCTGCCGGTCATTACCGTGTGCTCGAAAGATCCCGTGATCTTGAAGCAAACCCCAAGTTACGAATATGGGTCTGGAACAAATTTTGCCTTCACTTCGCTCAACATGCCGATCGACGCGCAGGTCGGCTATCTCCTGCAACTGCGCCCGCACCTGAAAAATGTGGCAGTGCTGGTGGATTCCAGCAATGTCAGCGCGGTCGAAACGCAGGCCAAGCCTGTGGCCGAATATCTGAATCGCCGCGATATCAGGGCGCTCAGCCTCGCCGTTACCAATGGCGCATCGGCCCCGACGCAACTGCCGGGCATGATGTCCCATGCCATTGCGGCGATGCGCCGAACCGACCCGACGCTACAGAACAGCGTGTTCTGGATCACTGGCAGCACGGCGATTTTCAACCAGCTGAAAATCATCAGCTCGATGGCTGACAAAGTCCCGGTCATCAGCGTCGTGCCGGAAGTGGTGCGACCCGGCGATGACAGTGCCGTCCTGTCGGTTGGCGTCAGCTTCGAGAGTAATGCACACCTCGCTGCAATTTACGTTAGCAAAGTCTTAAAGGACCCAACCAGTGTTGGTAAATTGAAAGTAGGAGTTGTATCGCCACCTGACATCGCCATAAATTTCCGTAAGGCAAAAGCAATTGATTTAAGAATTCCGTTTAGCTTCTTCGAAAGTGCAACCACCGTCTACGACTATGACGGAAAGCTGGTGCGAGCCGATGGCGTCAATATCAATAGGCGACTTATTTCAACACGAGTTCCCGTTGGAGCTACAAATGCGACCATCAATCAATAATACCGTGCCCTCGCTCCAAGAGGCCCCCAACACGGGAATCAACACCAGCATATCGGATATTTTGACGGCCGTTTGCAGGATGGCCCTCGAGGCCGGCGATATGTCGTCGCTGCTCGGTGCCATCAAGGCTCTGGTTGAATCCAGCCGTGTATCATCAGCCTGCCGCATCCTCGTGCTGCCGGAAACTTCCGGCGATGGCGCTGCGCCGGCATATCTTGTGACCGCCGACGGCTTTACACCGCTCGGCGAGGCTCAATCCATAGAAAACGATCCGCTCTGGGACGTGGCGCTCAATCAGGATATCAAGATCGTCCCGGCCTTGCGCTCATCGCGCATGCACCGAGACCACACGGTGCGCGCCATGATGGCGGGCTGGACAGGCTTTACCGCCGTGCCGTTCCAAGATGGCAAGCTGCGCGGCGCGGTGGCACTCTATCGCCACGGCAATGACGCCAAATTTCACGATGACTACAGCTTTCTGGCAGCGATTGCGCAAGGCATCGGCCTTGGCTTGCGGGTTGCGCACGACAAGAGCTCGGTGATTGCCAACGATCACACCTTGAACATGATTTCCAAGGCCATTCCCGGCGTCGTCTATCAGCGCCGCGTCAGTGCAACCGGTGAGATCTGCTATACCTATATTTCTGAAAGCGCCCGCGAATTTTTTGGCGTCGACCCCAAGCAGATATTGAGCGATCCGCAGGCCTTGTTTGCTCATTATGATCCAGATTACCGCGACAGTTTCCGCGAGAAATTGATCGAGGCCTCCAAAAACCTGTCGACATGGGATGTGGAAGCCATGATCCGGCTGCCGGATGGCGGCGTTCGTTTCACCCATGCCATGGCACGTCCCGAGCGCAAGGCCGACGGATCCGTGCTGTGGACCGGGGTTATCCTTGACGCAAACCGCATCAAGCAGGCTGAACTGGCAGCGGCCCTCGCCGAAAGCCGCACACGCTCGAATATCATCGAAAGTCTGTCGCAGGCATTCCTGATGTTTGACGCTGGCGATCACCTGCTGCTTGCCAATTCGCACTTTTATGAACTGTTTCCCGAATTCAGAAAGACCGTGGTTCCGGGCTGCACTTACGAGGAATTTGCCAGGCTCGAACACGAGGCCTTTGCCAATCGTGCGCTGGTGTTGCCGGAGGCGTTCGACGACGGCGCGGCCCGTCGGCGCCATCGCGAGAACGGGCGGATGATCGTTGAGCGTCACCTTTCCGATGATCGCTGGATGATGGTTAGTGAGCACCGCACCGATGATGGCAGCACGGTCATTCTTTATACGGATGTGTCGGAGCTCAAGCAGCGCGAGCGGCGCATCCAGCATCTTGCCTACCATGATTCTCTGACGGGCCTGTGCAACCGCAATGCCTTCCGCCGCACGCTCGATGAAGTCGCGCATCGTGTCAGCAAGAGCGACCGCACGCTGGCATTGATGTGTCTGGATATTGATCGCTTCAAGCTCGTCAATGACACGCTGGGTCATCCAATCGGTGACGAACTGCTGATGCAGGTGGCGGCCAGGTTGCGCTCGGTCATTCGCGAGGGCGAGACCGCAGCACGGCTCGGCGGCGATGAATTCGCCATCATTCTGGAATTGGACGATGCGGCCTATGCCTCAGATCTCGCTCTGCGCATCATTTCCGCAGTAAGCAAACCGTTCGACCTTGCTGGACATTCAGTCAGGGTCACCACCAGCGTCGGCATCGACATGGTGAGAGGTGCGCGCGCTGTCAATGTCGATGCTGTCATGAAAAACGCCGATCTGGCGCTTTATCAGGCCAAATCCAATGGCCGCGATACATTTTGTTTCTTCAAGGAGGAAATGGATGCCGCTGCCGAGGCGCGTCGCATGCTGGAAATGGATCTGCGCAACGCGCTGCAAAACGAGGAAATGCGAGTTTATTATCAACCGCTTGTGAATACCACAAGCGGAGAAATCGTTGGCATGGAAGCGCTGCTGCGGTGGCAACATCCGGTGCGAGGCCTCGTC
>JAJZGX010000086.1 GCA_021804825.1 Pseudomonadota bacterium
ATAATAGGGCTTGATGCGCAACGCGACAAAATTCCGCATCAGCGCTGCCAATGTTTCGACATCGTCATTCACGCCCCGCAACAGCACGCTTTGGCTGATCAGCGGCAACCCGGCATCGGCCAGAACTGCCACGGCGCGCCGCGCCTCCACGCCAAATTCTCGCGGATGATTGGCATGAATGGCGATATAGACGGCCACGTCTTTCCGGCGCAGCGCCGCCACCATTGCCGCTGTGATCAACGCCGGTGCAACCACCGGGACACGGCTGTGCAACCGCACGATTTTCACATGCGGAATGGCACCAAGCCGCGCCATGACATCCCCAAGACGGCGGGCCGACATCATCAACGGATCACCCCCCGTGAGGATCACTTCCCAAATCTCGGGATGGTTGGCGATATAGGCGAGGGCCGCGTCGAGCTCTGCCGCATTGAGCGCACCTGCCGCTTGCCCGACACTCTCGCGACGGAAACAAAAACGGCAATAGACCGGGCAGGTGAGCAGCATTTTCAGCAGCACCCGATCAGCATGACGATGCACGACGCCCGTCACCGGACTATGCGCCTCGTCACCTATCGGATCGTCGAGTTCCTGCGGCATATGCAGCAATTCGCGTGGATCGGGCACAAATTGCCGCGCCAATGGGTCATCAGTTGCGCCAGGTGTGATCAAATTCGCAACAGTTGAGGTGACGCCAATGGCATAGCTCCGCGCCACGGGCGCAAGCGCGGCGAGGTCTTGCGCATCAATCAGGCCGACACGCGCCAGATCATCGAGGGTTCGCAGGGTTGTCATGGCCCGGTGCATCGCACAAATCGGCCAAGGGTGCATCCCCCAACAGGTTCCCTGCCGCGCCGAACCAGCGCGGCATCATCTTGCAGCTGTCGCAGAAATCGTGCCCCAGCCATCACGGCATCAAAATAGTCGCACCTGTGGTTTTGCGGGCCGCCAGAGCGGTTTGTGCCGCCGCAGCTTCTGCCAGCGGATAGCGCGCACCAATATCGATCGCCACGTCGCCGGAAGACACCATTTTGAACAATTCCTTGCTGCGTGTCTGGATTTCCTTGGGCGTGCGTGTGTAGGTCGCCAGCGTCGGCCGGGTGACATACAGCGAGCCTTTGGCCGCCAGAATGCCAAGATTGACGCCCTCGACCGGCCCCGAAGCATTGCCGAAGCTCACCATCGTGCCGAGCGGCTTCAGGCAATCCAGCGACCCCATGAAGGTGGTCTTGCCGACCCCGTCATAAACCACGTCGCAAAGCTCGCCCTTGGTGAGTTTCTTCACCTGCGCGGCAAAATCATCCTTGGTGTAGTCGATCACGTGCTTGCAGCCCGCCTTGCGTGCCAGCTTGGCCTTTTCGGGCGAGCTCACCGTGCCGATGACGGTCGCACCCAGCGCATGCGCCCATTGCGACAGAATCAGACCCAGACCGCCCGCAGCAGCATGAAGCAGGATCGTGTCACCCTTTTTCACTCTGAAGGTCGAGCGCAGCAGATAATGCACCGTCAGACCCTTCAGCATCATGGCGGCAGCCGTCTCGTAGCCGATGTTTTTGGGCAGTTTCACCAGATTATCAGCTTTGGCGACGCGCACTTGGGCGTAAGCGCCAACCCCGGTGCCATAGGCGACCCGATCGCCCACGGCGAGACCCTTGACCCCATCCCCGACCTCAAGCACCTCGCCAGCCGCCTCGGCGCCGGGAATGAATGGCAAGCTCGGCGGCGGATACAAGCCGGTGCGCATGTAAATATCGGCGAAGTTGAGGCCGATGGCATGATGGCGCAGCAGCACCTCACCGGCACCGGGTGCGGCGACTGTGATCGACTCATAATGCAATACGTCCGGCCCACCAATGGCGTGCATGCGAATGGCGTTGGTTTTCATAGCGCGTTCCAGACCTTAGAGGTTTTTGCGAGCGACATGCTGACACCGTGAAACTTCGGCCACAGAGCATTGGGAAAAATCGCGCCCCTTTGCCGAATTGCCGCATGGTTGATATCAATTTGTGGCATATATTTGCGCAAGGTTCAATTTTGCAAGGAATGCCGAAACGTGGGGAACCAGAAGGTCATCATCGCCGGTGCGGGCGCGACAGGCTTGACCACGGCTTTGGCGCTGGCGCAGGCCGGCTGCCGCGTGACAGTGATCGGCAAATCTGTTGCCCCGCCACCAACCCGCACCGTCGCGCTATGGGGCGCTTCCGTGCGATTGCTGGACAATATTGGCATCTGGCAATCCGCCCGCGCCTTTGCCGAACCGCTGCTGGCGATGCGCATTCTTGATGCCACCGGCTCGCTTTTCAAATTGCCGCCTGTGGAATTTCGCGCCGCCGAACTCGGCTTGCCGGGCTTCGGTTTCAACATCTCCAATGCCGATCTGGTGGCGGTTTTGCTGGCCAGCGTCAAAGCCGACAAGCGCATCACCCTGCACGACAGTCTGGTGCGCAAGATCACGCCGCAGCCCCCCTTCATCACGGTGGAATCGGATGATGAGACCCTCCATGAAGCCGCGCTTCTGGTTGGGGCGGAAGGTAGCCAATCGCCGTCACGTCAGGCAGCGGGCATCAAGCAACGCCAGTGGCAATATCCGCAGGTTGCGGTGACCGCAGTGCTGCAACATCGCTGCCCGCACCATCATGTCTCGACCGAATTTCACACCCGCTCCGGGCCTTGCACGCTGGTGCCGATGCTGAGCCTCCCCGATGCGCCTTACCGCTCCGGTCTGGTATGGCTGATGGACCCGCCCGAGGCCGCCCGTCGCACGGCGCTTTCACACAGCGATTTTGCCACCGAACTTGAAGCCATGACCCAATCCGTGCTTGGCGCACTCACCATCGAGGGCCAGCTCGGTTCATTTCCGATGCGCGGCATGTCTGTGGAACGGTTTGGCCAGAACCGCACCATGCTGGTTGGCGAGGCCGCGCATGCTTTCCCACCCATTGGCGCGCAGGGCCTCAATCTGGGCTTGCGCGATGTCGCCGCACTTGCTGAAATCGTCAGCAGCGCCAATGCCAGTGCGCAAGATTGCGGAAGCGATGCGATGACGCAGAATTATCACCGCTCGCGAAACAGCGATGTGGCGTTGCGCACGGCCGGCGTCGATGTGCTCAACCGGTCATTGCTCGCCCCCTATCTGCCGGTCGATTTCCTGCGCGGCGCGGGCCTGATGGCGCTGGCGAGCATCGCGCCGCTGCGCCGTGCCGTCATGCGGGTCGGCCTTGCCCCGCAGGCCCTGCCCCCGCTGATGCGCGCGCCGCAAGGGCCGGCTAAGGCGTTTGATCGTCGAGATGCGGCACAAAATCACCAAACCGCCCGCCGTTGAACAGCAGCGGTTCACCGGGGCCATGGCGATAGGCCTCGACTTCGCCAAGAAAAATCACATGATCGCCGCCATAATAGCGCTGGGCGTTGCGGCATTCAAACTGCGCCACCGCCGTTGCCAGCAAGGGCGCGCCGCCCGCGCCCTCAAGCCAGAGGTCATCACCGGAGAATTTCTGCGCATTGGAGCGGCCAAACTGCCTCGCGAGCGCCTTGTGTGATCGGCCGAGCACATTGACGGCAAAATGGCTGGCCGCCTGAAACGCCGCCATATTGGGTGAATGCACCAGCAAGCTCCACAACACCAGCGGCGGGCGCAGCGATACCGAGGCAAAGGAATTGACCGTCAGCCCGACACGCTCGCCATCCGGGCCGCGTGTCGTGATCAACACCACGCCCGTGCTGAAAGAGCCGAGCGCCTTGCGCAAATCAAGCGGGTCGTGCGAGCCTTCCTGATGGGTCATGGCTGCAACAGCGGGTTATCTATCGGTAGACCGAGGGCCACACGCCCATACATGCTTCCCGCCGCATCGAAGGAAAAGGCAATATGCGCGTCGATGGCTTGCGCGTCCCGAAACTGCCGCTGCATGACATGGGCCGCGGCGAGGCCGGATGCGCCATTGGCCTTGAACAGGGTTGCGACGGCCTCCGTGCAGAGATTGACGGCTAAAGCGCCATCGCGACGATAGCATGCCTTGCGCATCAGATCGGGCGCGAGATCGGCACGCGCTTCATCCATCGCCTCGATCAATGTGCCGCGCATGATACGGCGCGCGGCATCTACCTTGGCAGCAGCACTGGCAAGCCGCATCTGGATCGACGGGAAATCGGCAAGCTTGGCGCGATTGTAATTTGCAGCCCGTTGCCGCGCAATCTGAGTGAATTCATGAAGGCACGCCTCGGCATTGCCAAGCGCCACGCCCGCCAAAACGAAAGGGTAGAGCGCAAAAACCGGCAGACGATACAGCGGCTCGACCCCCGTCTGCGGACCGCCCGCCATAGCCGAGGCTTGCAAACTCATGGCCTCGGGCACAACCAGTTTCTGCACGCTGACATCGCCCGAACCAGTGCCGCGCAGGCCCATGGCATCCCAATTATCGGCGCGTTGCACGTCGGCGGCCTTGACCAGAAACAACCTGTATTCGCAATCATCGGCATCCTCATCTGCCATGACGATCGCGCCGAGCAAGATCCACGGGCAAAGCCCAGCAGCGGTCGCAAACGGCCAATGGCCCGATAGTTCGAAGCCACCCTCGACTTTGCGGGCGTGCCCGGCGGGAAACACCAGCGACGAGGCAATCAGCGCCTGGGCATCACGCCCCCAGACGCGCTTTTGCGCCACCGCACCGAACAGCCCCATCATCCAGGCGTGGCTGGCGAGGCTAGCCCAGGTCCAGGCCACCGACGCATCCGCCTTCGCCAGAGCCGCGGCAATATCGAGCAATGCGACAATATCGCATTGTGCCCCGCCATATCGGCGCGGTTGCAGGATGCGAAACAGGTCATGCTGGCGCAGGTCGGCCATGGTCATTTCCGGCACATGGCGGGCGAGTTCGGTGTCGCGCGCCCGCTGCAACAGCACGGCTTCAAGCCCCTTCGCTCGGGACAGGGCGGCTTCGGCGATCTCCAATCGACGCTCCTCGTCCCGCCGCCCCGGATTTGCATGCGTGACCATGGTTGCTCCTTCAACTCCCGATGCTGCCATCAAGGCGTGAATGAACCCTTAGGGCCTGCCTGGAGTTTTGCGCAGCAATTCCAATGCCCAAGCCTAGCAACACCCATGAACTGATCAGCGCCACGCCGGACCAAGCCGTCCATCCCGCCCGATCAACATTGGCCGCGATCATGCAGTCCTGTCGAGCGCAAGATTGATGATTCTGGCGCGAATGTCATGGCTGATGCGGTTCGAGACGCGGTCAGGCCGGGATGGCCGGTCAGCCAAAGCTTCGGGCCCGCCGGAGATATGAAGGTCGCACCACGGTAGAATGTTGACCGCCAGACACCGATCTGCGCCAGGGCGCGGCGTCCGAATGGTCTGGATTGATCGCCGATCTTATTGATTTCAAGCTTTTCTTCGGCAGCGTATCACTTGCTTGGCCGTCCCCTGCCCCGATCATGCTTTTTTTGAGCGCCTGTTCGACCACGACTTCATTCGGTGGCCCGGATTCGCGGCACAGGTCATTCACGTCATCGGAGGTGCGGCCTGCGCCGTGTCGCCCTTCAGGCAGCGTTCACCAGCTTCGCGGACATCCTGCGACCTTCGGTTCAAGGATCTAAATCTGCCGCACAGGTCCTGCGCGGAACAGGTCAGAACCTGTCCCGTGCTCTCTGAAAAATGCGAAAACCTAGCGTGTATTCCATGCCGCAGGGCGTGATTGCCGATCATCAAATTTGCGATCACAATCAGATGGTCCGTCAGCCTTCAACTGACCGCCAGAACCCCATCATGTCGGCGGCTCAGATGCTCCTGGTTGCTGTCCTGCAACGCCGCTGGCAGCAGGTCCTGCGGGAAGTCCTGATAGCAGACCGGGCGCAGAAAACGGTGAATGGCGAGGCTTCCGACGGAGGTGCTGCGGCCGTCCGACGTGGCGGGATAGGGGCCTCCATGGACCATCGCGTGGCACACCTCGACGCCGGTTGGATAACCGTTGATGAGAATACGGCCGACGCGACGCTCCAGCATGGGAATCAAATGTCTTGCCGCATCGAGGTCGCCTGGCTCCATGTGGATGGTGGCGGTTAATTGTCCTTCCAGCGTTTCGCCGAGGGCTTTCATGGTTGCGATATCCTGACACCGAATGATCAGTGCAGCCGCGCCGAAAATCTCCTCCTGCAGGCTGTGGTTTGCCATGAATTGATCGGCATCGGTCACGAACAAAGCCGCGCGGCCCTGGTTGGGGCCGGTTGCGGGCAGACCGACGCCGACCGCATGCACATTCGGGGCGGAGGCCAAGCGCGTCACGCCACTTTCATAGGCATTGTGGATGCCGGGCGTGAGCATGGTGAGGGCCGACGCACCGCCGAGTGCCGCCGTCGCGGAGGCGAGAAACCCATCGAAATCGGGACCATCGATACCGAGCAACAGGCCTGGATTGGTGCAGAACTGCCCGGCGCCCAATGTCAGCGAGGCAACGAAATTTGTGCCGATGGCATCAGCATGCGCGCCAAGGGCGCCAGGCAGTAGAAACACGGGGTTGATGCTGCTCATCTCCGCATAGACCGGGATCGGCTCCTTGCGCGAGGCGGCCACGCGCATCAACGCCAAGCCACCTGCGCGTGAACCGGTGAAGCTAACCGCCTTGATATGATGATTTTCGACGAGCGCGGTGCCGATTTGATTGCCCGTGCCAAGCAGCATCGAGAACACGCCCTCATCCAGACCACAGGTGCGAACGGCGCGTTGAATGGCGCCACCGACGAGCACTGATGTTCCAGGATGGGCAGGGTGCGCCTTGAACACGACGGGACAACCGGCCGCCAGAGCGGACGTGGTGTCGCCGCCAGCGACGGAGAATGCCAATGGGAAGTTGCTCGCGCCAAACACCGCGACTGGCCCCAGGGGGATATGTCGCTGGCGGATGTCAGAGCGCGGCATTGGTTTGCGGTCTGGCATTGCGGGGTCGATGCGGGCATCGATCCAACCACCTTCACGCACCGTTTGCGCGAACAACCGCAATTGCCCTACTGTCCGGCCGCGCTCTCCTTCGATGCGCCCGCGCGGCAGGCCCGTTTCAGCACAGGTTCGCTCGATCAGCGCATCGCCCAGCGCCAATATTTCCGAGGCGATTGTTTCCAGGAATACGGCGCGTGCATCGAGGCTTGTCTCACGGTATGAATCAAACGCGGCCCAGGCCAACTTGCAGGCCAAAGCCACTTCGGCCGCACCGCCGCCGCCAAACACTGGGTCAAGTTCGATGCCGGTTGCGGGATTGATCGCCCGGAACTGAGTTGAAGTCCCACGCATGGACGTGCCGCCTATCAACATATCACCGGAAATCTGCTGCTGGGTCATGAGAACCTCGCCATGGGGGTCATTAATTGGCCGCTGGTCTGAACGGACTGAAGATTATCACTAATCAGATCCTCCATCACGCGGCGCGTTTCGTTCGTGGCGCTTCCAATAAGCAGCGCCAGGACGCCATCTGGCATCGCCGACAATGGGGCTGGAACAATCGGCTCTTTTCGAAGACGTCCAGTCCGGCGTCGGCAATCATGTTGTTGGCCGGGGCTTTTATCAAACCCCTGTCGTCGACCACCGAACCGCACGCTTCGAGGATCGTGCAGGAGATCAAACTTGCCGTGGTGCGCCACCGGCACAGATAGACAGCAAAAACTCGGCCCGGCGCGCCAGCGAACTGAACAGATCAGAGTCCAACCATAAATTCGAGACATTGAAAACATGCGCAAGCTGTTGGTTGAGTCACTCGTTTTGCGGGCTAACCTGAAGGATTTTCAGTCTGGGCTGCGTCATGATTGGCCGTGGCGACCCGCTCATGTGATCGGTGCGGGATTGAACAATGTGAGGTCGTTAGAAATTCCCCATTGATCAGACCATGGTTTTTTCCGGCCGCTCGCCACATCCAAGATGGTTTTGAACAAATCCCAGCCTGTTTCCTCGATGGTTGCTTCACCCGTCGCAATACGCCCGGCATCAAAATCGATCAGATCATGCCAGCGTTCGGCGAGTTCGGTGCGCGTTGAAACCTTGATCACCGGGGCGGCGGCCAGACCATAGGGCGTACCGCGACCGGTCGTGAAAATCTGCAATGTCATGCCCGATGCGAGTTGCAACGTTCCGCAAATAAAATCACTGGCGGGCGTTGCTGCAAAAATGAGTCCGCGCTGCTGAACCCTTTCGCCGGGTGACAGCACGCCGACAATGGCACTCGTTCCAGACTTTGCGATCGAACCGAGAGATTTTTCAACGATATTGGCGAGCCCGCCTTTTTTATTGCCAGGCGATGTATTGGCACTTCGGTCTGCGCCGCCGCGCGCCAGATATTCATCATACCACGCCATTTCGCGCACTAATGCTTCACCAACCTGTCTGGTCGCGGCGCGAGGCGTCAGCAGATGAACAGCATCACGAACCTCTGTCACTTCGGAGAACATGACAGCAGCACCGGCGCGCACCAGCAGATCGGCTGCAAAACCGAGGGCCGGATTTGCCGTAACGCCCGAAAAGGCGTCGCTACCGCCACATTGCATTCCAATCACTAGGTCAGATGCGGGGCAGGTTTCACGGCTGCGTGCATTTAATATTTGCAGTCTGGCATCGGCCATCCGCATGATTTCATCGATGATCGCCCCAAATCCCTGAAGTGTCTCGTCTTGCATCCGCACGATATTCGGAGCGCTTCCTTCAGGGATCAGCCGGTCAGGCAGCAGTTTCTCGCAACCAAGACCGACCACCATCACTTCGCCACCAAAGTTTGGATTTTTCGCGAGGTTTTGCAAGGTCCGGATGGGTATGTTCGAATATGGAGCGGCTATTGCCACACCGCAGCCATAGGCGTGCGTTATGGCCACGACACCATCGACATTGGGATATTTCGGCAATAATTCCGCACGAATACGCTTGATCGCAAAGTCCAATGTACCGGCAACGCATTGCACACTGGTGCTGATCGCGAGAATATTTTTGGTCCCGACAGAACCGTCGCGGTTGCGATAGCCCTCGAACGTGAAGGTATCCAAAGCGGGCTGCGGGGCAGGAACGGCTGTCGCCAATTCCAGCGCCGCGAGCACGGGCGGGGTTGGCATTCGAATACGCGACTCATCAACCCAGGCCCCGGCATGAATGGGGCCGATCGCATAGCCGATAACTTCACCATAGCGGCGGATAATCTCGCCATCTTCAAGGGCAACCAACGCAACCTTGTGACCTTGCGGTACAAAATCTATCAGCTTCAAACCATCTGAAAACACCGTGCCGGCGGGCAGTCCGAAATCATTCACGACAATCGCGACATTATCCGCAGGATGCAGCCTGATGTAGCGCGGTTGATATCTGTTATCTGCCTTCGCGTCGGGCGCGGCGCCTAATTCGGTGCTCATCGATGATTCCTCAAGCGGCTAGTTTTTTCACATCCAGGCCAGCGATCAATGCTTTGACTTCCATTAATTCGGCGGCTGTCAGATCGGTCAACGGCGAGCGTACCGGGCCAGAATCACGCCCAACCGCCTTCATGCCGGCTTTGATGATCGAAACGGCATAGCCTTTTTTGCGGATGCGAATGGCGATCAACGGCAGGATGAAATTACGCAGGCCGGCATAAACCGCCGCGCGGTCTTGACGGCGAACCTCGGCGTAAAACGCCGTTGCAAATTCAGGCACGAAATTGAACACCGCCGATGAATAGGTCGTTACACCCATTTCCAAATAGGGTAGCGCAAAAGTCTCAGCGGTTGGCAGGCCCCCGATATAGGTCAGACGGTCTCCCAATTTCGAATAGATCCGCGTCATCAGTTCAACATTGCCGACGCCGTCTTTGTAACCCACCAAATTCGGGCAGTGATCGCATAGCTTGGCCAATGTGTCTTCATGCAGCATCGCATTGTCGCGGTTATAGACAATTACGCCGAGTTTGGTGGCATTGCAGACCGCCTCGACATGGGCGGCCAATCCATCTTGTTCCGCGTGCACCAGATAAGGTGGCAACAGTAAAACCCCGTCCGCACCGGCGCGTTCGGCGGCGGCTGTCAAATCCTTGGCGGTTGCGGTGCCATAGCCTGCCGCGGCAATCACCGGAACGCGCCCGTTGGTCTCCGCGACAGCCACGGTAACGACTTTTTCAATCTCTGCAGGCGTCAATGAGAAAAATTCTCCTGTCCCGCCGGCCGCAAACAGCCCCGCAACATCATAGCCGCACAGCCAATCCATGTTCTCGCGATATTGTGCTTCGTTGAAACCAAAATCGTCATTGAACGGCGTGACCGGGAACGACAACAGGCCGCTGCCAAGTTGTTTTGCCATTTCTGACGGCGTCATTTTACTCATGGTATCTAACCTCTCCAAGTCTAATTATCGAAACTTATTCAGCGCACGAGACAGGGGCGCTTATCATCGAAGGTCCAGTTTGGAATCAGATATTGCATCGCCATGGCGTCGTTGCGCGCGCCCAGAGCATAGGTTTTGTATAATTCGTGCGCCGCTTCAATTGCGGGCCAATCAAGCTCGACACCAAGCCCCGGTTGTTTGGGCAGCTTGATTTTCCCGCCACGGATCTGCAGCGGTGCCTTGGTCAGTTGCTGGCCATCCTGCCAGATCCAGTGCGTGTCGATTGCAGTTACCTTGCCGGGCGCCGCCGCGGCAACATGGGTGAACATGGCGAGCGAGATATCAAAATGGTTGTTCGAATGCGACCCCCATGTCAGGCCATTATCCCGGCAGGTTTGTGCGACGCGCACCGCGCCCTGCATGGTCCAAAAATGCGGGTCGGCCAAGGGAATATCCACCGCATTCAAGCGCAAACAATGCGCAAGCTGCCGCCAATCCGTCGCGACCATGTTGGTCGCGGTTAGAAGCCCCGTGGCACGTTTGAACTCAGCCATGATCTCGCGGCCGGAGAAACCAGCTTCGGCGCTGCAAGGGTCCTCCGCATAGGCAAGACGACCATTCATATCCTTGCATAGCCGGACAGCCTCATCGAGCGACCATGCGCCGTTCGGGTCCAAGGTAATGCGCGCTTGCGGGAAATGTTTGGCCAAGGCTGTCAAAGCCTCGATTTCGGCCTCACCGTTCAACACGCCGCCTTTAAGCTTGAAGTCTTTGAACCCATAGAGGTCATGAGCTGCTTCGGCTAACCTTGTCACAGCGTCGGTTGTCAGAGCCGTCTCATGGCGCAGCCGGAACCAATCGTGTCTGGCGTCAGGTGCCTGATCATACGGCAGGTCTGTTTTCGTGCGGTCGCCGATGAAGAACAAATATCCCAGCGTCTCTACCTCATCCCGCTGAATGCCCTCACCCAGTAACGCCGCCACCGGTTGATCGAGATGTTGCCCCAGCAAATCGAGCAATGCCGACTCAACCGCCGTGACCGCGTGAATGGTGATCCGCAGATCGAAAGTCTGCTTACCGCGGCCACCGCGATCACGGTCAGAAAATTGCACCCGCATGGCGTTCAATATGTCATTCAGCGCGCCAATTTTATGCCCGACGATTAACCCGCGCGCATCTTCCAGTGTTTGACGAATGGCATCACCGCCCGGTACCTCACCCACGCCCGTGTGTCCGGAATGATCGGTCAGAACGACAATATTACGGGTAAAAAAAGGCGCATGAGCGCCGCTTAAATTCAGCAACATGCTATCACGCCCGGCAACCGCAATAACCTTCATGTCCGTGATGACAGGCGCTCCGGCAAAGCCGTTCTGGATAGATTGTTGCAGCACTTCGTCCTCCATGCTCGCCACTTTGGGCCATCGCCTTCGAACTGTCCGAAGCCACGCATCCTGCGTATATTCAGCCTGTCAATTATTATGCTCAACCGATAATCGCATCTACGATGCGCTTCCAAGCCAAACGCTGTATCGATTGATACCTATTTTATATTAGAGCGGAATCCGATCAGGTTGTGTCGTATCCGCAGGCCTTGAAATAATTTGCGCATTCCGTTGGTTTGAAGATTTGGGCACAGGCTTCGAGGGCGCCCATGAGGCCCGCGACGGTTCTCTCGGC
>JAJZGX010000159.1 GCA_021804825.1 Pseudomonadota bacterium
GACATAGCACGCCGCTTCGACCTTGCCTTGCAGGTGCGCGGCGGCGAGATCGGCGCGGGCCGGGGTCAGTCGTGGATCAAATGTGGTCATTGAGTTCTGCCGCCATTCTGGTCATTTCATCACCCAGGCGCTCCACAAACAATGCGCCCTTGACCGTGCGCTGAATGATGACATTGCGCTTGTCGGCAAGGTCGCGGCGTCTCGCCACCAGTTCAACGCGGCCCATGGCATCAAGCGCGCGGGTGATCACCGGTTTCGTGACGTTGAGCTTGGCGGCAAGGCCGCGCACGGTGTGGGGCGGTGTCTCGCGATAGATGGTGAGCAGCAATGCCAATTGGCGCAGCGTGAAATCATCGGTTTTGCCAAGGTGCATGTCGGCAACCAGTCGCATGGTCAGACCATGCACGAGCTGCAAGCTTTGCGCATGGGAAAAAACCGCCAAGCCTCACATCCTTGCGCCAGAAGATCGAATCGTTTCGTATCCGAATTAACTTAACGATTTCGCACCATTTTGACCAAAGCGCTGCACTACCAAGGCGGCGGTGAGGCGCGCTGCCTGACATTCGCCGCCTTCCGGGCGCCCGGGCCGGGCAACGGGTGTCCAGCCATAAATATCGAAATGTGCATAGGCTTGGCATTTTTCGACAAAGCGGTTGAGAAACAGCGCGGCGGTGATCGAGCCGGCAAAGCCACCGGAGGTGACATTGTTGAGATCGGAGATCTTGCCATCGAGCAGCCGGTCATAGGCATGCCAGAGCGGCAGCCGCCAGACTGGATCCTGGATCGCACTGCCAATTTCGGCAATGTCGGCGGCCAAAGCCTCATCATGGGTGTAGAATGGCGGCAAATCCGGGCCGAGGGCGACGCGCGCCGCGCCGGTCAAGGTAGCAAAATCAAGCAGCAGTTCCGGGGCTTCCTCATCGGCCAAAGCCAAAGCATCAGCCAGAATGAGGCGGCCCTCGGCATCGGTATTGCCGATTTCGACGCTAAGACCCTTGCGACTGGGGTAAATGTCGCCGGGCCGGAATGCCGGGCCGGAAATCGCATTTTCAACGATCGGCAGCAGCAGGCGCAGGCGCACATCGCAGCCCTGCGCCATGATCAGGCTTGCGGCTGCCAGCGCCGCAGCGGCCCCGCCCATGTCCTTTTTCATCAACAGCATGCCGGCATCCGGCTTGATATTCAGGCCACCCGTATCAAAACAGACGCCCTTGCCGACAAGCGTCACCCTGGGGGCATCGGCGCGGCCCCAGCTCATATCGACGAGGCGTGGCGGTTGGTGCGCGGCGCGGCCGACCGCGTGAATCAGTGGCAGGTTCTGCGCCAGCAAATCGTCGCCGACGATGATGTTGATACGCGCGCCATGCGCCGCAGCCATATCCCGCGCCGCCTGTGCCAGAGCCGCCGGGGTCATGTCATTGGCGGGGGTGTTGACGAGGTCACGCGCCAGACAAGACGCCGCGGCCTCGCGCTCAAGCGCCGCAACATCGATGCCGTCCGGGGCGCAGAGCAAGGCCTGCGCAGATGCGTCCGGCTTGTAGCGGGTGAAACGGTAGGAGCCCAGCAACCACGCCAAGGCCGCCAGACCCGTGTCATGGGGCGCATTGGCAAAAGCATAGGTGCCCGGCGGCAACAGCGTTGAAAGACGTCCGGGCAGAAACGCATCGGCTTTGCGGCCCGGCTGATCGAGCCCGAACAAGACTGCCAGCGGCGCACCCTGTTCATCAAAGCTGAGCATATGCTGGCCGGGCTTGGCCTTGAATCCCGCAAAGTTCACCTGCCGAGCGACGACCGGGGGCAGCTTTTCCAGTTGGGCTTCGAGGGTGCTCGCCGTGACAAACCAGATGGGGACGGCGGCGGCGGTGCGGGTTGCGAAGGTCGGGTGCATGTTATCCTGTGCCAGAATGGCGCGTTAAGCTTCTTTTAAGATTAAGTCTTTACCAAAACAAAGGTTAATTTTTCGCATCTCCGGATGATCACCCGCCATGATGAACGCCCGCAGCTTCTGGCCCCGCTCCTTCGCTCATCTCGCTGCCATGCTGGGCTTGCCCCTGCTGCTTGCAGGCTGTGCGGCGGTGGGTGATGTCACGGGCAGTATCAGCCAACCGCTGGCGCCGCTGCCACACGGCGCGGATGCCGTGCGCGCCTACACTACGCAATGGGGCAATCGCTACGAGGCCCAAACCGACAATATCGATGCGGCCATGAATTACGCGCGCGGCCTGCGCCGCGAGCATCGCAACAATCAGGCGGCAGCGGTGTTGCAGGTGGCTGTTCTGCACCATCCCAAAGACCGGGCTCTGCGGGCCGAATATGGCAAGGCGCTGGTCGATGCCGGGCATCTGGATCAGGCATTGCCGGTGCTGCAAGCGGCCTCGACGCCCGACCATCCCGATTGGTCGGTGCTTTCGGCTGAGGGCACCATAGCCGATCAGGTCGGCGACCATGCCAAAGCGCAATCGCTTTATGCCAGCGCCCTGAAAATCCGCCCCGGTGAGCCTTCCGTGCTCTCCAATCTTGGATTGTCCTACGCGCTGTCGCGCAATCTGCCGGCGGCCGAACAGGTGTTGGCGCAAGCGGCGGCCAGCCCGCTGGCCGGTGCGCGGGTGCAACAGAATTACGCGCTGGTGCTGGCGCTGGAAGGGAAATTCCAAGAATCGGAACGGGTCTCGGCGCGCAATCTGTCCCCGGCGCAGGCGGCGGCCAATGTCGCAGCCATCCGCCAGATGATCGCCCAATCCGATACCTGGAAAAATATCCAGCAGGCGGCACCAAGGCCGGCGCGCAAACGGCACAATGCAAAAAGCTGAAAAGCGCTGGTAACAGCGCCCGGATGATTTATGCTGCGGCAAACCCTGATCACGGATTTGCCGATGCTCGAACTTACCCCCGCGACGAAACCAGCTATCACCTTCCCGCTG
>JAJZGX010000160.1 GCA_021804825.1 Pseudomonadota bacterium
CACGTAATCGGGCGAAATGCAGGTCTGGCCGCCATTGAGCAATTTGCCATGCGCAATAGACCGGGCGGCCACCGCCATATCCGCACTGCTGTCAATCACCGCTGGGGATTTGCCGCCGAGTTCCAGCGTCACCGGCGTCAGATGGCGCGCCGCCGCCACCGCCACCTGCCGACCCACCGCCGTGGAGCCGGTAAACACCAGATGATCAAACGCCAGATCGACAAAGGCCTTGCCGACCGCTGCATCGCCCAGCACCACCAGCATTTCTTCGGGCGCGAAGGTCTTTGCCACCATGTCATGCAGCAGGGCTGAAAATTTCGGCGTGAATTCGCTGGGCTTGATCATCACGCGGTTGCCCGCCGCCAAAGCGCCCACCGCCGGGCCGAGCGCCAGATTGAGCGGATAATTCCATGGCGAGACGATGCCGACGACCCCCAAAGGTTGCCGCATGATGCGATTGGAACCGGGCCGGTAATTGAACTGGGTTTTGACCTTCTGGGTTTTCATCCAGATTTTCAGGCGCTTCGAGGCGAGGCGAATGGCCTGCAGCACCATCAGCAGATCGGCTAGCTGCGTTTGCTGGCGTGGCCTGCCGCCAAAATCATCATTGATGGCAGCGATGATCTGCTTTTCATGCGTCGTGATCATGGCCTTGAGCCGCGCCAGCCGCCCCAGCCGTACCGCCAGCGTCGGTGCCATCTCAGCCACGAAAGCCGTGCGTTGGCGCTCCAGCGCTGCCTGCAATGTGGCGGCGAGGCGATCACTGCCAGCTGTTTCCGGCACGTCGGCTTGCTGCGTCACGCCGTCCGTGTCGAGCGATGCCATCACGTTCATGGTGCGGTCGATCCCCGTTGCCTCATGCCCTGAGGCTGTCACATTTCCACCGGTGCGTCAAAACCGTGTCACGCTGGCGCTCGATCGGCACAGTTGCCTTGGCAAAGGCTTTGGGCGCAATCTGGCGCTTTCCATGACGAGGGTATCATGAACCGAATCGAATTTACCGACCTCGCAGCCTTGCCGCAATTCGTGGGCGCGGAGGCGACGTCGGACTGGCGCGTGGTCGATCAGGATATGATCAACCGTTTCGCGGGTGCCACAGGGGATTTGCAATGGATCCACATTGATGAAGCCCGCGCCAGCCGCGAGTCGCCCTTTGGCACGACGGTGGCTCATGGCTTTCTGACGCTCGCACTGGTTCCGGCTTTGCTGCAAAGCAGCATCACCCCGCCGCGCGTCCGCCTCGCCCTCAATTACGGATTGAACAAGGTGCGCTTTCCGAGCCCTGTGCCCGCAGGCAGTTCCCTGCGCGGGCGCTTCAAGCTGGCTGCGGTCGAGCCGGTGGAGGGCGGTTTCCAATTGGTCTGGCAGGTAGTGCTTGATGTGCAGCACAAGAACAAGCCTGCCTGCGTCGCGGAACTGGTGTCGCGCTGGCTGGCCTGACACGCGCCCACTATTCCAGCCGCACCTCGACGCTGGCGGCGTTTCCTTTGGCATCCTCGACCGAGACGCGCGCAAAGCCCGCGCCGTCGGGCTTCCATATCAGGCTGTGACGCTGGTCGGCGATTCGGATCGGCACGCCATTGACCAGCCAGGTGAACGGCGCCGCCCCACCTTCGGCCTTGAGCATCAGCGGCTCGGCGTCGGGTGTATGCAGGTTCAGATCAATACGCGCGCCATCGGGCGGATAAGCGATTTTGATGCCCCGCACGCTATGGCCATCGAACTGCCCGGAAAGCCGCTGCAGGGGCTTGGGCAGGTTGCTGCTCATCGCCAGCTTCATATCGGGCGACGCCGGTGCATAAAGCGGTGGATGGCCCCACAGTGAAAACGCCGAAAACAGCAGCGGCCCCGCCGCATCGCGCCCGATCAACCCCGGCGTCGCGCCATTATCGGGCCGCCCCACCCAGACCGCTATGGTCACGCGCTGATCAAAACCGATCGCCAGGGCGTCGCGATAGCCGTATGATGTGCCGGTCTTGTAGGCGAGGCGCCGCCACACGGCATTGCGCGGGGGCGGCACGTCGCGCAGGATGTCGGTCACCATATAGGCCGCCGCCGGGCTGGTGAGGGTAGCGCCCACGATCGACTTCGGCTCATCCTGGCGCTCGCGCAGGCTGATCATTGCCCCACCGCGCGCCAGACCGCAATAAAGCCGCGCCAGATCGACGAGGTTGATCCCCAGACCACCAAGCCCCACCGACAGGCCGGGGCGCGCCTGCCGGGCGAGCTTGACGGTAACGCCCACAGTTTTGAGCCGGGCAAGAAAGCTTTGTGGCCCCACCGCCGACAGCAGCGCGATCGAGGGCAGATTGAGCGAATGCGACAGCGCGTCGCGCACCGACACCGCACCCGCAAAATGCCGGTCGAAATCCAGCGGCGCATAGATGCCGTAATGCGTCGGGCGGTCATTCAACATGGTGCCAGGCCGCGCCAGCCCACGCTCGAACGCCATGGCATAATAAAATGGCTTGAGAGTCGAGCCCGGCGAGCGCAGGGCCAGAGTCATGTCGAGCGCGCCATCATCCCGCCGTGCCAGCGCGTCGGGCGAGCCGACATGGGCAAGAATGTCGCCCGTGGCATTGTCGATCATCAACATCGCCACTGAAATATGTGGCCCGAGCCGTTGGGCCGCATCGCGCGCCAAAGCTTCAAATCCGGTTTGCAGACGCTTGTCCAGCGTCAGCGCCAGAACCGGCGTTTTCGCTTCGGCCCGATAGGCCGCCAAAGCCGCATGCGGCGCGACATGCGGCAGCGCCAAACGATGCCGGGGCAGCGGCGTCGCATTGGCGCGGCGCGCGGCGCTGCGGGTCATCAGCCCCTGCGCCACAGCGCACGCCAGCACACGGGCGCGGGCCTCGAGGGCAGCCTTGGGATGAAGGTCGGGCCGACGGGCTTGCGGGCTTTGCGGC
>JAJZGX010000087.1 GCA_021804825.1 Pseudomonadota bacterium
GCGAGCGTGTCATGTCGAAGGGCGCGTTGGTCGTGCCGAAGAGTTTGTTGTAGGTCTGGAAATCGCCAGCAAAGGCCGGGACATTGCTCTTGCCGAAAATGACCGCACCGGCCGCGCGCAGTCTGGCGACGGCAACAGCATCTTGATCGGGGCGATAATTGGCAAACATCGACGTCCCGGCGCGGTTGCCCATGCCTGCGACATCGAAGCAATCCTTGATCGAAATCGGCAAACCTTCGAGCGGGCGGGCGGTTCGCGCCGCCAAACGCGCGTCGCTGGCGGCCGCCTGGCGGTAACCCGCTTCCCGATCCACCTCGATGAGCGCATTGATGCCGGGGTTGAGCGCATCGATACGCGCCAATTCGGCTTCAAACAATTGCGTGGCGCTCACCGCCCCCCGGCGAAGCTCGGCCAACAGCGCCGTGGCATCCTTGGTGATCAGGTCCCTCATCCCTCTTCCGGATTATCGCGCAGGGCGATGGCGCGCACGAAGCCGCGCGTGAGTTTGAGCAGGTCATCAAAATCACGCAATTGCGGCATTTCGAGACGTCCGAAAGTTTCGGCGACATAGGCCTGTTGCGCGGCAATGCCCTGATGCGCCATCGAATGGCCGGCCCGGGTCAGATAAAGGGCGTGCGAGCGCTTGTCGCCGTCAATGGTTCGGCGCTCGACAAAGCCCGCCTCGGTCAGGCGATCGATCAGGCCGGAAATGTTGCCCTTGGTGACGTAGAGACGCTTTGCCAGTTCTTGCTGGGAAATGCCTTCCTGCTCGGTCAATGTCGTCAAGACATCGCATTGCGGCAAAGACAGATCCAGCCCCCGCAGGCGCGACGACATGGCGTTGCGAATACGTGTGTTGAGCCGCATCATTCGAAACCAAACGCGCAGTGCGTCGGTTTGTTGTGTCATGGCGTTTCCATCCCCATCCCCTTGCGATACGCCATAGACTCTGATGAAGTGCGACGCAAGATGGAGCAAAGTTTTAGCGGTTCAAGGGTCGAACATGTGGTTGAAAGCGTTTTCATGCAATATTCGCTTCCGGGCGGTAATGCGCGCGCAGCAGCAAAACGAGACGGGCTTGCATGGTCGCTGATTTGTCATTGAATCCCCTTCCCGAACCGGGCCGCCCCGCGGCGCGTTCGGCGCGCGCCAAGCTGGCAGCAGACCGGCACCTGTGGCGCAAGTTGGGGATGATCATCAGCCTGCTGATCTTCAGCCTCGCGATATTCCTGCTGTTCCGCACGATGGAGACGCTGGATATGGCGAGAATCCAGACGGCGCTGGCCGATACGACGAGCCGCCAGATCGGCCTCGCCCTGGGTTGCGCCACGATCTCTTACATGGCGCTCACCGGCTATGATGCTGTGGCGATGCGACAATTGCGCCTGAAAGTGCCCTATCGCACCATCGCCCTGGGCTCGTTCGCGGCCTATGCCATATCGTTCGTGCTAGGATTTCCGCCGATCACCGGCGGCACTGTGCGCTACTGGGTCTATAGCCGCGCGGGACTGACGCCGGGCAAGGTTGCCAGTCTGACATTGATCGCCTCGATCACCTTCTGGCTGGGAATGGCTTTGGTGCTGGGTCTGGCCTTGAGTCTGCAACCGGTGGCCATTTCTGAACTTGATCACCTCGCGCCACGGTTGAATTTTCTGTTCGGCGCCGGCGTGCTGGCAACCATCATGGGCTACCTTGCCTTTGTGTCGCTCCGCCGCAGACGGATGCGGATTCGCGGCTTGCGGCTGGAACTCCCGGGGTTTGTCCTCACGTGCTGTCAGATCGTGCTGGGCCTCATCGATCTTTGCGGCGCGGCGGCAGCCTTGTTTTTCCTGCTGCCCGCAGGCCATGGGATCAATTATATCCTGTTTGTGGCGCTCTATGTGTTCGCGTGCCTGCTCGGGATTGCCAGCAATGCACCAGGTGGCATCGGGGTGTTCGAGCTGACCATGCTGCATATCGTGAGTGTGCCATCGCCCGATTCCGTGCTGGCATCGCTGCTGATCTTCCGGGTTGTTTATTATTTCCTGCCATTCCTGCTGGCCTTGGCGCTGCTGGGCGCGCATGAGGGGGCCTTGCGCTGGCGATCCTTGCGTGAAGCCATGGCGCAAAGCGGGGCTGAAGATGACGAACAATAAAGGCCTGGCAGCGGCGATGCCGCGCTTTGAGGAGCAAGCATGAGCGAATCCCGCACGATTGCCGCAGCACTGGTGGCGAGCCTGCCGTTTCCAGCCGTGCTGGTGGAACAGGCCGGGCGCATCATCATCGCCAACGGCCCGGCGCTGGCACTATTTCCGAGCCTGCGGGCCGGGTTGCCGCTGGCGCTCAGCCTTCGCGCGCCCGATGTGCTTGATGCCATTGCCCGCGCGCGTCAGGATGGTCGCGGCCATCATGTGCTGTGGCAGGAGCGCGTGCCTTTGGAGCGGGTGTTCGACGTGCATGTCGCCCCCGTCAGTGGCCTCGCAGGCGACCCTTTTCTGGTGCTGGCCTTTCGCGATTTGACGGCGGAGCGGCGGGTCGAGCGCATGCGGGTCGATTTCGTCGCCAATGCCAGTCACGAATTGCGCACGCCGCTGGCCTCGCTGATCGGCTTTATCGACACGTTGCAGGGCGCTGCCCGCGATGACGCCGTGGCGCGCGAGCGGTTTTTGGGGCTGATGCACGAGCAGGCGCGGCGCATGGCGCGCCTTGTAGATGATCTGCTGTCGCTCTCGCATATCGAGCAGACCCTGCATCTGCAACCTGCCGACAAAGTCGATCTCGGCGATGTCGTCGGTTATATTGCCGACACCTTGTCGAGCATGGCCGAGGAGCGCAACGTCACTCTGATACTGGCGGTGGCTGAAGATGTTCTGGTGCAGGGCGAGCGTGACGAACTCGCCCGCGTCGCGGAAAATCTCATCGAGAATGCCATCAAATACGGCGGCGAAGGCGGCGAAGTTTATGTTGATGTGGCGACGGAAGGTCGGCAGGCGCTGTTCAGCGTGCGCGACAAGGGCCCCGGCATTGCCCGCGAACACCTGCCGCGCCTGACCGAGCGATTTTACCGGGTCGATGTCGGCCAGAGCCGCTCGAAGGGCGGCACCGGCCTTGGCCTTGCCATCGTGAAGCACATTGTCGCGCGCCATCGCGGCCGCCTGGAGATCGACAGCGCGCCCGGACAGGGCGCAAGCTTCAATGTGCTGCTGCCACTCTTTGCCAATGGTGCGGGCTGAGGCCGGGCGCGCGTTTGCACTTGTGCTCAGGTGTTCGTAGTCAGCCGGACGATTCTGGCGACAAATCCCGCAAGATCATTGGTGACGAAATCCGCCCCCTGCGCGTGAGCGCCATGGCTGGTGCCGGGCGGGCTTACCAGCACGCCCACCATCCCCACCTTTTGCGGGGCAATCAGGTTTTGAGCGAGGTCCTCAAACAGCACGGCCCGGCTGGGGTCGATCGCGCAATCTGCAAAGAATTTTTCATAGGCGGCGCTGTTCGGCTTGGGCACCAGGTCCATGGCCTCGATATCAAAGATCCGCTCGAACAGACCGTCGAGCCCCAGTTGCGCGATGGTGCGCTCGGCATGGGTCTTTGATCCATTGGTGAGCACCAGGCGGCGGCCCGGCAAGGCCGCAATGGCATCGGCCAGTCTTTGGTTACGGGCCAGACTGCTGCGATCAATATCGTGAACAAATTCAAGATAATCACGCACATCTATGGCGTATTGGCGCATCAGCCCGCGCAGGCTGGTGCCGTCGCGCTCATACCAGTATTTTTGCAGCGCAAAGGCGGTAAGGCCATCAACGCCAAGATAATTCATCAAATAGACCGTGATGCGCTGGTCGATCTGCGGCCAAAGATCGGAACCTTGCGGATACAGCGTGTTGTCAAGATCGAAGACATAGGTATCAATCGAGGCAAAACGCGCAACAATCCGCGCGTCGAGCGTTGCCTGGCCAGCCATGATATTCACTTGCGGATCAACGTCCCGGAGCCGTGATCGGTCAGCAATTCAACCAGCACGGCATGGGGCTGTTTGCCATCGAGGATGACGACGCCTTCAACGCCTTGCTCCAGCGCATAAATGCAGGTTTCAACCTTGGGGATCATGCCGCCCGAAATGGTGCCATCGGCGATCAGGCGACGCACCTCGGCAATGGTCAATTCCTTGAGCAATTTTCCTTGCGCATCGAGCACACCGGGCACATCCGTGAGAAACAGCAGGCGCTTGGCCGCCAAAGCGCCGGCAATCGCCCCGGCGAATGTATCGGCATTGACATTGTAGGTCTCGCCGTCAGCGCCCTGCGCGACCGGGGCCAGCACGGGAATCAATTCACGCCCGAGCACCTGATCGAGCACAGTGGTATCAACCCTGGAAGGCTCGCCGACAAAGCCCAGATCGACCTGTTCCTCGATTTTGGAATCGGTGACATGATTGGCGCGGGACAGTTTGGTCGCGGTGACCATGTTGCCATCCTTGCCGCAAAGGCCGATGGCCCGCCCGCCCGCAGCATTGATGAAACCGACGATCTGCTTGTTGATGGAACCCGCCAGCACCATTTCTACGATTTCAACCGTTGCTTTATCTGTGATGCGCAAGCCATTGGAAAATTGAGATTTTATGCCGAGCTTAGCCAGCATGGCGCCAATTTGCGGCCCACCGCCGTGCACCACCACCGGATTGACGCCGGATTGCTCGAGCAACACCATGTCATTGGCAAAGGATCGCGCCACCGCCTCATCGCCCATGGCGTGTCCGCCATATTTCACGACCACGATCGCCTCGTCATAATGCAGCATGTGCGGCAGCGCCTGCATCAGGATTTCGGCCTGCTGGGTCGGCGAAGGGACAAAAGTGTCAGACATGGGAGGTGCCTTGAAATCGGGAGATGCGAGGTCGGTGAGGTGAAATCGGGACGTGTCAGGCTTTAGGCTGTTCTGGCGTCAGGCTCAAGTGAGGCGCGGCGCAGCACCTGCCATGCAGGTCGACGCGGTCGAAGTGCACTTGACAGTCGCAACCTTGCACATAAGATGACGATGTGGATGGAACGGTCTAATTTCTTTCTGCCAACAAAACACGGGCGGGTTTCGGCGCCCTGAACAGTGCGCACCGCAAAATACCAATAATATGAGCAAAAACCTAGATTTCTGCCAAAAACGTTACGCCAAGGGAGTGAAACACATGAAACTCAGCAAATCTTTTAGAACGCTGGTCCTGGCCTCGACAGCGACTTTTGGTCTGAGCCTCGCCGCGCAGGCGGTCACGGTTTCGATCATGTGCGGCACGGTCGGCCAAGACCAGACCCAGTGCAAGAACGGCGCCGATGCCTGGGCGAAAAAAACCGGCAACACCGTGAAAATTGTCTCGATCCCCACCAGCACCACCGATATTCTGGCGCTCTATCAGCAGATACTGGGCGCCCATTCCACCGACGTCGATGTGTTTACGCTCGATGTGATCTGGCCTGGCATCATCGGTCAGGACTTCATCGACCTTGCGCCCTTTTCGAAGGGTGCGCAAAAGGACCATTTCCCCGCGATTATCGCGAATAATACCGTGGATGGCCATCTGATCGCCATGCCGTGGTTCACCGATGCCGGCCTGCTGTTCTACCGCAAGGATCTGGTCGCGAAATACAAGCTGCAACCGCCGACAACCTGGGCGCAGATGGCGAGCGAGGCGGCCACCATCCAGGCTGGTGAGCGCAAGGCTGGCAATGCCAAGTTTCAAGGCTTCGTGTTTCAGGGCAAAGCCTATGAGGGGCTGACCTGCGATGCCCTCGAATGGGTCGATTCCTATGGCGGCGGGCATATCGTCAACAAGGCGGGCCATATCACCATCAACAACCCCAAAGCTGCGGCGGCGCTGACCGAGGCGGCTAGCTGGATCGGCAAGATCGCGCCCGAAGGCGTGCTCAATTATGCCGAAGAAGATGCGCGCGGCGTGTTCCAGTCAGGCAATGCCGCGTTCATGCGCAATTGGCCCTATGCCTGGTCGCTCGGCAATGGCAAAGGCAGCGCCATTGCCGGCAAGATCGGGGTTGAAGCCCTGCCCAAGGGGGGCGCCTCGGGCAAAAACACCGGCACGCTCGGCGGCTGGCAGCTCGGCGTTTCGAAATACTCGAAAAACCCGGCGGCGGCAGCATCGCTGGTGATGTATCTGACCTCCGCTGCCGAAGAAAAGCGCCGGGCCATCGAGGGATCCTACAACCCGACCAGGCCCGCCCTCTACAAGGACCCGGATGTGTTGAAGGCCAACCCGTTCATGGGGCAATTGCTGTCGACCTTCACCAATGCCGTGGCGCGGCCGTCGCTGGAAACCGGCGGCAAATACAATCAGGTCTCGACAGCTTTCTGGAACACGGTGCATGATGTTCTTTCTGGCAGAACCAAGGCCGATGTCGCTTTGGCAAGCTTGCAAGGCCAGTTGAAGCGCATCCGCAAAGCCAGCTGGAAATAGGCCGCAACGGTCAGGAAGCCCATTGGTTCGGGGCGATTGCGCCCCGAATATCCCCGACACTGTGGAGGCAGGAATGGCGCGTCCCCAATCTGAACTGCTGCGGGCACGCACGCGCACGGCATGGGTGTTTCTGGCGCCCATGCTGATCGTGCTGGCGCTGGTGGCGGGATGGCCGCTCATCCGCACCATCTGGTTCTCCTTCACCGATGCCAACCTCGGGAAGATGTCGCAGGCCAAATTCATCGGCTTCGAGAATTATTACGCGTCGTTTGGCGGCATACTTCAGGATCCGGACTGGTGGCGCTCGGTCTGGAACACGGTGTGGTTCTCGGTCGTCTCGGTGAGCATCGAAACCGTGTTCGGCATGATCGTGGCGCTGCTGCTCAATGTCGATTTCAAGGGGCGCGGCTTCGTGCGTGCTGCGGTGCTGGTGCCCTGGGCGATTCCGACCATCGTTTCAGCGCGGATGTGGGGCTGGATGCTGCACGACCAGTTCGGCATCATCAATGACATGCTGGAGCGGGCGCATCTGATTTCCGGCCCGGTGGCATGGACGGCCGACCCGCGCTTATCGATGTGGTCTGTGGTTTTCGTCGATGTCTGGAAAACCACATCGTTCATGGCACTGCTCATTCTGGCAGGCCTGCAATTGCTGCCCTCCGATTGCTATGAGGCGGCGCGGGTTGATGGAATTTCGCCGATCAAAGTGTTCTTCAGGGTGACATTGCCGCTGATTTGGCCGGCTTTGATCGTCGCTGTGGTGTTTCGCTCGCTCGACGCTTTGCGGGTGTTCGATCTCATCTATGTGCTGACGTCCAGCGCCAAGGAGACCATGACCATGTCGGTCTATGCGCGCCAGCAATTGGTGGATTTCCAGCAAGTTGGTTATGGCTCGGCAGCAGCAACGCTGTTGTTTCTGATCATCGCAGCCTTTACGGCGCTGACGCTGATCGCCACCCGCTCACGCGCTTCGGAGGGTTGAGCCATGATGCGCGCCTTGCAAAAAATCGGGTTCTGGCTGCTGGTTACCGTGGTGGTGCTCTATTCGCTGTTCCCGTTCTACTATGCCATCGTTTCGTCGCTGCGCCCGAGTGCGGGGCTTTTCAAGGTCGCCTACTGGCCGCATCATCCGACTTTCGCCAATTACACCGGTGTTTTCGTCGGCCAGCCGTTCGGGCGCAATATCCTCAACTCGATCATTGTTTCCAGTGTCGTGGTGGTGTTGTCGCTGTTTCTTGGCGTCACCGCCGCCTATGCGCTCGGGCGCATCGAGTTCAAGGGGCGCGGGTTTCTGCTGATGACGGTGCTTGCCGTCTCGATGTTTCCGCAGGTGGCCGTGCTCTCCGGCATGTTTGAACTCATACGCTGGAGCGGGCTTTACAATTCCCTGCCCGGCCTGATGATCGCCAACATGATCCTGACCCTGCCCTTCACGGTTTGGGTGCTCACCACCTTCATGCGTGGTCTGCCCAAGGAAATCGAAGAGGCGGCGATTGTCGATGGCGCCAGCCCGGCGATCATTGTGCGGCGGATTTTTCTGCCGCTGCTGTGGCCAGCTTTGGTGACGACCGGCCTGCTGGCTTTCATCGCGTCGTGGAATGAATTCCTGTTCGCGCTCACTTTCACGCTTTCCAACAGCGAGCGCACGGTGCCGGTGGCTATCGCGTTTTTGTCGGGCGCCACCAAATATGATCTGCCCTGGGGGCGGATCATGGCAGCTTCAGTCATTGTCACGTTGCCGCTGATCGCGCTGGTGCTGATTTTCCAGCGTCGCATCGTGGCTGGCCTCACGGCCGGCGCGGTCAAAGGTTAAGGGGTAAATTATGGGTGCAACTGGCAAGAATTGGTGGCGCGGCGCGGTGATCTACCAGATTTATCCGCGCAGCTTTGCTGATTCCAACGGCGACGGTATTGGCGATCTGCCGGGCATAACCGCGCATCTCGATTACGTCGCCGGGCTTGGTGTCGATGCCATCTGGCTCAGCCCGTTCTTCAAATCGCCGATGAAAGACTTCGGCTATGATGTCGAAGATTATTGCGCGGTCGATCCGATGTTCGGGACGCTGGCGGATTTCGATGCGCTGGTGAAACGCGCACATCAACTGGGCCTGAAAGTCATGATCGACCAGGTGCTTTCGCACACGGCCGATACGCACCCGTGGTTCAAGGAAAGCCGCGCCAACCGCACCAATCCCAAGGCGGACTGGTATGTCTGGGCCGATCCGAAGCCCGATGGCACGCCGCCAAACAATTGGCTGTCGATTTTCGGCGGCTCGGGCTGGCAATGGGATACGCGGCGCTGCCAGTATTACCTGCACAATTTTCTGGTGGAACAGCCGGATTTGAATTTCCACAACCCCGATGTGCGGGCAGCATTGCTGAAAACCGTGAAATTCTGGCTGGATCGTGGTGTCGATGGCTTTCGCCACGACACGCTGAATTATTACCTGCATGACGCGCAATTGCGCGATAACCCGCCCAATACCACGCCGGGCATGGCCGACGTTCCGGCCATAAACCCCTATGGCTGGCAACTGCACCAGAACGACAAAACCCAACCCGGCAATATCGCCGTGCTTGAGGAGTTGCGCGCCTTGTTCGACAGCTACAAGGACATTGCTGCGGTGGGAGAAGTTGGTGCGGGCGCGGACGGCAATCAGGTGATTGCCGATTACACCTCCGGCACCAAGCGCTTTCACATGTGCTATGGTTTCGACCTGCTCTCCGGCGATGGCGACGCTGCGGCCATTCGTGCCGCGGTCGAGGATTTCGAGCGGGTCGCGCGCGATGGCTGGATCTGCTGGGCGCTGTCCAATCATGATGTGGTGCGCGCCGCCTCGCGGTGGCATGCCACCAAACATGCCGATGATTTCGCGCCGCTGTCGCTCGCCATGCTGCTGTCGCTGCGCGGGTCGCAGTGCATCTATCAGGGCGAGGAACTGGGGCTTGGCGAAGCTGATGTGCCGTTTGAAGCGCTGCAGGATCCCTATGGCAAGACCTTCTGGCCTGAATTCAAGGGCCGCGATGGCTGCCGCACGCCGATGCCATGGCGTGATGGCACACGCGCAGGGTTCACCAGTTCGCGTCACCCTTGGCTGCCGATCCCCGAGGAACACCGCGCCCGCGCCGTTTCACGCCAGCAGGGCAAGGCGCAATCGGCGCTGGAGCGGGTGCGCCATTTCATGGCCTGGCGCCAGAGTCAGGCGGTGCTGCGCGAGGGCGCCATTGCTTTCCATGACGCCCCGGCGGGCGTGCTCGCCTTCACACGCAGCCTTGGCGATGTGCATATGTTTTGCGCCTTCAATCTGAAAGGCAAGGCCGTCAGCTTCACCGCGCCGGTCACGGAACTGAGCCCGGTTGCGGGCCACGGATTTTCGGGCAAGCTCACCAAGGACAAGGTGCAGCTTCCCGCACGCGAGGCGTTTTTCGGGCTTTCTCACTCTCGGGGCGGATAATCATGTCAACCGTTGTTCTCAAAGACATCCGCAAGTCCTTTGGCAATTTCGAGACCATTCACGGCGTGGATCTCACCATCAATGATGGCGACTTCGTTGTGCTGGTGGGGCCTTCGGGTTGCGGCAAATCCACCTTGCTGCGCCTCATCGCCGGGCTTGAAGACATCACCTCGGGCGAATTGAGTATCGATGGTCGCCGGGTCAATGCCGACCCACCTTCCAAGCGCGGTATTGCCATGGTGTTTCAATCCTATGCGCTGTATCCGCACATGAATGTCTATCAGAATATGGCTTTCGGGCTGGAAATGGCCAATGCCACCAAGGCGCAGATCGAGGCCAAGGTGAAGGATGCTGCGGCCCAGCTCGAACTCACCCCCTATCTGACCCGCCTGCCCCGCCAACTCTCTGGCGGCCAGCGCCAGCGCGTCGCCATCGGCCGGGCCATCGTGCGCGAGCCCAAAGTGTTCCTGTTCGACGAACCCTTATCCAATCTCGATGCCGGGTTGCGCGTGCAGATGCGGCTTGAACTGGCGCGCTTGCATCGTGACTTGAAGGCTACAACCGTCTATGTCACGCATGATCAGGTTGAAGCGATGACGCTGGCCAGCAAGATTGTCGTGCTCAATTCCGGCAATGTCGAGCAGATCGGCGCACCGCTGGAGATTTACAACGAGCCGGCCAATGTGTTCGTTGCGACCTTTCTCGGCTCGCCGCGCATGAACATTGTGCCCATCACAGCCGGGACTTCGAGCAATGGTCGCCTTGTGCTGAAAAGCGGTGATATTGCCATGTCGGCGCCATTGCGCGGTGCCACGCCGCCAGCCGAGGGAACGGCCCTGCAAATGGGCATAAGGCCGGAGCACATCACCATCAATGCCGATGATGCCGACGTGCCCGGCAAGGTCGAAACCATTGAAAATCTGGGTGAATCCCACCTTGCTTATTTGCGCCTGCCGTCCGGCGCAGCGCTGGTGGCGCGCGGCGAAGGCGCAGCAACGCTGGTGCGCGGTGATCAGGTCAAGGTCAAGCTCACCGATGCCGCAATAAGGCTATTCGACGCCAAGGGCATGGCGTTGCGGGCATAAGCGCCGTTGGCGTTTTTGCGGGCGCCCGGCAAAAATTGGGTATGGATTGAGCGTCACGACGGCGCGGCACTATCAATCCAAAATACCGATAAATGACATATGAAACATCAATTGGATAGATTGAAAACATTCTGCGATAGTGCCGACAGGTTTTGAAGTTTCCCTGTTGCACCGCCTTGCGAACGGAATTCTGCGGGGAATAAACATAAAATTGAGTTTGTCCCGATGCACACATCCACGAGCGCAGAACTTCTGCCGACGACAGATCGGCACCATTTCGAAGTGCCGAAAATCATTCGCCATTTCACGCCAAATTGGTTCACCGTCACCATGGGCACAGGTGCCTTGGCGCTGGTGCTCAATCAGTTTCCGCTGGCCATCCCCGGCCTTCACGGCCTCGGTACCGCGCTTTGGCTGCTCGATATCGGGCTGTTCACGCTGTTCTCCCTACTCTATGCCGCGCGCTGGCTGCTGTGTTTCAATGAAGCTCGCAGGGTGTTCCAACATCCTGTAATGTCGATGTTCTTTGGCGCGATCCCGATGGGGCTTGCCACCATCGTCAACGGCTTTCTGGCCTTCGGTGCGCCGCTTTTTGGTGCACATTCTCTCGCTCTAGCATGGTCGCTCTGGTGGATCGACGCCGTCATGGCGAGCGTGATCGGCTTGCTGATCCCTTATTTCATGGTCACGCGTCAGGATCACAGCATGGAAAAAATGACCGCGGTCTGGCTTTTGCCGATCGTCGCTTGCGAAGTGGCGGCGGCCAGCGGCGGCTTGCTGGCCCCGCACCTGACGAACGCTGCCGGTTTCGGCGTGCTGATCACCAGCTATGTATTGTGGGCCTTATCCGTTCC
>JAJZGX010000088.1 GCA_021804825.1 Pseudomonadota bacterium
TTGATGATGTCGGACGCGCCTTCCTGCGCTTTGCGGGCGGCGCTACTGGTTCCATCGAGGGCAACTGGATCGCCACAGGCCGCAAGATGCAACATGATTTCGAGGTCTATGGAACCAAAGGCGCGCCTGCTTTCAGTCAGGAGCGCTTCAACGAGCTGCATTTCTTTTCGTGCGAGGACGGGCGCGGCCGTCAAGGCTTCCGGCGTATCGAAGCCGGGCCAGATCATCCCCCCTATGGTCAGTTCTGCGTTGCCGCCGGGCATCAACTCGGTTTCAACGATTTGAAGGCGATCGAAGTCGCAGGTTTTCTTGAAGCCGTCGCCGGTCGAAGCCCGGAGCCTTTCAACTTCCGAGCCGGGCTGCGCATTCAGACGCTGGTCGAAACCATCCATGCTTCAAGCCGCGATGGCACATGGAAGGCCGTTCACGCGGCCTGACACGGGATTCCAGCCTGGAGCGCTGGGCAATATCGCGCTTATTGCAGTGTCACCGTCGGTATTCTCGGGTTGTTGGGTTCCTTCTGGAGGCGTGCGGCCAAAGCAATGGTCAGCGCCTGCGCGAGGCACATCGGTGCCGCCAGGGAACGCGAGAAGGTGTATTCATGTTCGGGCACGGCAAACAAGACGTCCGCCGCCTTGGCGACTGGCGACAGCGTGCTGTCAGAAATGGCGATAATCGGCACATTCCGTTTGCCGGTTTCCTCGACGATGTTGACGACCTCGGTGGCGTAGAAGCGAAAAGAAATGGCGAAAAGCACATCTGACTTGCGAATGGCGCGCGCCATATGCGTTGCTAGGCCGCCACTTGGGTCGAGCAGCACGCAGCTTTTGCCAAGCATGGTCAGAACGTAGCGCAAAAGATCCGCAACCGGGGAGGACCGCAATTGGCCAAGAAGATAAATGACCTCGGCCTTTTCCAGAAGCGTGACGGCCCGATGAAGATCATGCTCGGCGGTTTCGACGAGCAAATTTTGCAGCGAGGCGATATCGCGCAAGATCAGGTCACGCAGAAATGCCCCTTCGCGATGATCCTTGCGGGTACCTAGTTCCTGTTCCAGCACCTTGATACGGGCTTCAAAGCCGGGTGCTGCGGTCGACAGCCGCCTGCGGAACAGTTCTTGCAGCGACTTGAAGCCGTCATACCCGAGCGATTGCGCGAACCGGACGACATTGGACGCATGAATGCCGCAGCGCTCAGCAATGTCCTGCACCGAATGAACCGCCACTTCGTTGGGGTTCTGGGTCAGATATACCGCAATCCGCTGATAGGACTTGCTCATCGCGTCGTGCCGCTCGTGAATGGCGCGGATCAAATCTTCGTAGTTTGATGGCGGAGGTGGCGCTGTCATTATGTTCTGCTTCCGGTTGCCGATGCCCAATTAGTGTGACGCAATCGATTTTGACAGCCACTAAGGCCCGCCTGCGTCAACCTGCGCAATGTCAGGCAAGATATATTTCGTGCCTGGGCCAACTGGCAAATTTGGCAGAACCGGGAGGAATTTTTAAGGACGCGCCTCCCTCAGGTTGGCCCAACGGCTTTTGGGGCTGCTTGTGCCGACGCCGTGCGTTCACCCTGAATTTCATGCTCAAGCGCGCTGAGGCCCTTGCCGCCAGCCATATGAAACATCAGATTATCGAGTGTCAGGTCAGCGCGTGGCATGTCGAGGCCAACTTCACCGCGCGCCAGCACGATGAAGTGATCGCCGACCAGAAAGGCATGGTGCGGGTTATGCGTGATGAAGATCACGCCAATACCCTGGCTGCGCGCAGCTTGCGAAATGTAACGCAGCACCAGACCGGATTGGGCGACACCGAGCGCCGCCGTCGGCTCATCCAGAATGAGCACGCGCGCCCCGAAATGAACGGCGCGGGCGATGGCCACCACTTGGCGCTGGCCACCTGACAGCGTGCCGACGGGCTGTTCGAGATTGGCAAGGTCGATGCCCATGCGGTGCAATTCGTTGCGGGTCACGTCCTGCATTTTCGCCCGATCAAGCCGACGCAACGGGCCGCGCCCCAACTCGATTTCCGAGCCCAGAAAAAAATTCCGCCACACCGGCAGCAGCGGCACGAGCGCCAAAGTCTGGTACACCGCGGCAATGCCGAGATTGAGGGCTTCGCGCGGCGACGAAAATTTTCTCGGCTGGCCATCGACCAGATAATCGCCACTGTCATGAGGGTGCAGTCCGGCAATGATGGAGATCAGTGTCGATTTTCCGGCGCCATTATCGCCAAGAATGCAGGTGACCTCACCTTGACGCACACTGAGATCGACTCCGCGCAAAGCGCTGATATTGGCGTAGCTCTTGCCGATTCCGCGCAACTGGATGATCGGCGCCCCTGATCCTGCCATGTTATTTCCCCTTTGTGGCGCGGAGGCGAATCCACGTGTTGACGACAGTTGCAAGCAACAACATCGCGCCGACGAAAAACTGGAACCAGTCGGGGTCCCAATCGGCATAGATCACGCCTTCCGTCGTCATGCCGAAAATGAAAGCACCGAGGGCAGAGCCGACCGCCGAGCCATAACCGCCCGTTAGCAAGCATCCACCGACCACCGAAGCCGCGATATAGAGCAATTCGTTGCCAATACCCGCACCTGACTGCACGGTATTGTAGGCATAGAGCAGATGTTGGCCGAGGAACCAGCAGCTGAAACCAACCAGCATGAACAGGCCAATCTTGACCTGCACCACCGGAACGCCAACCGCACGGGCGCTGTCGCCTTGCCCGCCAACTGCAAATATCCAGTTTCCGACTTTCGTGCGCAGCAGCACCCAAGTGGCAAGCGCCATGAAAACCAGCCAGTAAACAATGGCGATGCTGATTTGTGCACCGCCGATGACTATATTCGAGGCAAAGATGGTCTGGAGTTGGTTGAAGCCGGGCATCGCACTGATATCAGAGGTCGCAACATTGCCGGTGACAAGTTTGGTGATCGCAATGTTCAGGCCTTGCAGCATCAGAAATGTCGCGAGCGTCACCAGAAAGCTGTGCAATTTGGTGCGTATCAGCAGCCAGCCATTGAGGGCGCCGATGGCCAGCGAGAGCAACAGGGAGAGTATGGCGCCGCCAACCAGCCCAACTCCGAGCTTGGTCGCAAATATCGAAGACGCCAGCGACGACATGGTGACAGCAACGCCTGCCGACAGGTCAAACTCCCCGCCGATCATCAGCAACGCCACGGCAACCGCCGGTATGCCGATCGTCGCGGCCTGATAAAGCACCGTTGTGAAAGCAGCAAAATGCCGAAACGGCGGTGCCGTCACAAAGAAAAATACATAGACGAGGATGGCCCCGCCGAGCGCGCCAGCCTCTGGCCTGGTCGCGATCCGCCGCCAAAGAGCTGCAACCTGTGGCACATGACGCGGCACCTCGACGTCAGTTTTTTCAGTTGTGACCGTCATCATCGTTCACCTCGCACCTTCCGGACGCCAAGGATGCACGGCGTCCGGAAATCCGGCCATGATTATTTGCCTTGTTGTCTCAGCGGGTTCCCGCCTTGGCAAATTTGGCGACTTCGGCCACATTGGCCTTGGTGACGAATGCCGGGCCGGTCAGCAAAGGACCACCGCCGCCAACCACATCGCCATTGGTCTTGTTGAGCCACAGCAGATCGACGGCCTCATAGCCTTCCACATAGGGCTGCTGATCGATGGCCCATTGCAGCTTTCCGGCCTTGATCAGATTGACCGCTTCCGGGGTGAGATCGAAGGTTCCAAGCTTGGCCTTGCCGCCCGCAGCAGAAATCGCCCCCAGAACCGACGGTGCAAAAGGCGCACCGAGCGTGACAACATAATCAATGCTCGGATCTTGCTGGAGCTTGGCCTGAACGCGGGATTTGACGGTCGGCATGTCGTAGCCGGTGGTATAGAGGATCTGGTATTTGCCCTTGAAGGTTGCTTTGATGCCGTTGCAACGCTCTTCGAGCTGCACCGCGCCTTGTTGCTGGTCGACGCACAATACGCTCTTGGCACCCTCGGCATTCAATTTGTCGCCCACGGCCTTGCCCGCGATCGTCTCATCCTGACCGACATACATCAGCAGCCCGGCCTTCTTCCAGTCATCGCCACCCGCGTTGAAGCCAACGATCGGGATTCCCGCAGCTTCGGCTTCCTTGACGTTCTTTTCCATGGCTTGCGGGAAGGCGAGCGTCAGAGCAATGCCATCCACATGTTGCTGCACCACATTGTCGATGAGCTGGGCTTCCTTGTCTGCGGTGGGATCCGCAAGATAGATCAACTTGACATTATCCTTCGCCGCCGCCGCATTTGCGCCCTTGCGAATGATGTCCCAGAAAGTATCGCCCGGTTGCGCGTGCGTGATCATCGCAAATGTCAGGGGCTTGCTTGCCGCTACCGCATGTCCACTCATGGCCAGGATCGCGCCGACGGAGGCCGATGCGCAAGCTATGGCAATTTTTGAAAATTTCGTGACGTTCATGTGTGTTTCCTCCAAGTATTGCGTCTCGTGACGCAAATTCGCGCGCCCGTGGCGCAATTGATCTTGTCTTTCTTGCACGTATTCGCCGAACGATTGCAGCAATCTGTTTGGCGTTTTGCTACGAATGTTTCCGGCCACCAAACGCCCTGAGCGGACGCGCCAGCCATGAATTCATCTGCTCGGGAATCGCCCCAGTTCTGTCTCGGAGCCGATGATCTGCTTTTGGGTGCGATGGGTCAGCTTGACCCCGGTTCCTTCACCTCCTCCGCCTCGCTCTCCGGGAGGCTGGTATCGTCAATACAACGAAAAGTGCAATTTAGCAATAGACGCAATTAAAATTGTCAAAAAAATCCGATGATGCCTGCGAGCCCGGCTTCAAGCACCGGTCTGGGCGCCGATATTCGCGACAAGGTTTCGATCCGGCGGCATGTGCGGGGATTTCTGATGCCATGACGCGGGGGCGCAAGGCCGAGCGCGTTGCGGGTTCAATGATGGCCAAAATCCAGCCGCGAGGTCGAGGGCAAATGGCATTTGCTGGCAATTCCAAGCTTCAGGCCATGGCAGGTTTCAACGCGGTGGATCTTCAGTCCGGGGATGCAAGATTACCGCTATTCATGGCAAAAAGCGCGCGCCGACCGACCCATGGACTGTCATCGCGGTTACGCCGGGAACAATCATGTCTTCGTGCCAGGTGGCAGGAACATCACGCCGCCAGAATTTGTTCGAGCCGGTGAAAGAAATTCTGCCAGCTCAATGGCGTAAAGTGGCCTTGCGGGGCGCACGACAAAGGCGCGCCATGGTCAAGAATGGCGCGCTGCCAGCCGGGCCCATCGAGCGGATCAATCAACGTCGCGGCACCTTGGCTGATCTCGCGAAAAACCGCAATGTCCGACGCGATCACCGGCGTGCCCATGGTCAGTGCCTCGATGATCGGCAAGCCATAACCCTCGGCAAGGCTTGGCATGAGCAAGGCGCGCGCACCGCGCACCACATGCGCAAGCTCGCCGCCGCTGAGGCCGTGAAACCGGCGGATCAGATCGCCGCCCACCTTCGCGCGCTCCAGCATCGCCATAATATGCTGATTTTCCCAGCCATCGCCGCCAATCAGCAGCAATTTGGGCGGATCGGCCATGGTGGACGCCAGTTCCTGCCAGATCTGCAGGATCGTGACATGGTTCTTGCGCGGCTCCAGCGTGGCGATGAAAACAAAGTAATTGCCCTCATCCAAGGCAGGCTTGCTGTCACCTTGCGCCTCAAGCATCGAGGGGATCGGCAGAACTTCCATGCGGGGCATCGGCTTGTTGAAGCGCCTGAGAAATTCGCGATATTGCTCTACAACTGTCGTGCTGGCAGCAATCAGCGTATCGGCATGATCGGTGATGAAATGGGCGACGCGCAGAAATTGCGCCTCGTGACCGGCGCGCCAGAATTCCGGGTAAAGCAGCGGCAGCAGATCATGCACAAAGAACACTTTGCGGACATCGGGGCGCTGCGCGAACCAGCGCGTCAAGGGCGAAAAAAACAACGCATGTTGCGACGCATTGAAATAGACCGCGCCTTCGGGAATGAGCTTGCGGTCATGGTGTCGCGCCTTGACGTGGATCCGCGACAGCCAATCTGCACGCAGACGTGCCACGAACTGGCGCGGGTCGGGGCGCGCAACATCGGCGGGCGGCATCGCCACGTCCTTGCGCAACCACGCCGCCAAGGCGTTGAAGGCTGGCGACGGCGCCGAGCTGGTTTCGCCTTGCCCGGCAGCATCCATGCCAAGTTCGTCCCGCGCCCTTTGCAGTGACCAGATATCGGGTTGCGGCATCCCCAGCACCACGCCGCTGGTAAAACCGCGTTGCAGAAAATGGCCGACGATCTTGCGATCAACCCGGTCAATGCCATTGGCACGCAGGCGGTGACGACCCTGCTGCGCGAAGGTAAGGTCGAGCACGAGATCGGCCCGCACCCCGGCAGGCCGAGCCATGTCAGCATCAGCCTCCGCGCCCTTCATGCGTGTTCGCGAACCGCATAGACAGCCATCACGCTCAGCAGCCACACGGCCAGAGCGACGGCAAAGGTGAGGCTTATGTCCTTGAGCGGCTGCGGAAACGCCCGCAATTGCGGTGTCTCGGGCGGCACAATGGTCGCAAGATAGATCTGTTGCTTGCTCGCTTCGATCTGCGCGCCCTGCAGAGCCGTCAGCGCTGCAGCATAAGACTTTTCTGCAAAACGCTGATCTTCCGCCAGTTTCTGGAACCGCCCCAGCACATCGGACAGGGGTTGAGGGCCTTTTTGTGCCGAGGACAGGGCCGCACCGGGGGCGGTCGCCTCGGCGTCGAGGCGGCGTATCTGGTTCTCCAGTGCGACAATCTGCACTTTGGTGGATTTGACCGATGGTGAATTGGGCGACAGTTGCGTCAATTGCACCGCAAGTTGCGCCTTGAGCAAGGTCAACTGATCCTTGATCTTGGCGGTGCCGGCCAGGGTAAAACCGGCGGTCTGGCGCGGGTCGAGCAGTCCATACTTGTTCTGGAGATTGCGCGCCTCGTCGAGTATGCGCGAGAGATGGGTCTTGGCCGCATCGACACGCTGCTGTGCGAAGGCCACCGAATCGTGTTGCACACGCGCCGATAATTCATTGATGAAGGATTCGGCCTGCTGCATCAGCGTCGATGCTATCAGCGCGGCGCTGGCCGGGGTGAAGGCCGCAACATGGGCCTCTATGGTGCCGGTTGACGGCTCATAAGTCACCAACACCATTTTGCGCCAATAGCGCGTGAAAGTTTCGATCGGCGCCTTGGCGGGCAACCGCGAAAACCAGTCGATCCTGCTGTTGGCATAGAGCCCTTGAACCGGCACGGTCTTTTCAATCGTTTCAATGGCCTTGCGGCTCTGCAGATATTGCACGACGGCGTAGGAATCATTGCCGGTCGGGCTCATGCCAGCAAAGCCGAGCAGACTGGCAAATCCGGTCACAGGTGTCGGCTGCGCGGATTTGATCGCCACCCGGAATTCGGACACATAGCGGTTGCTCGCCCAAATCCCGGTATAAAAGGCCGCCACCAGAGTGGGCAGCAGCACCATGGCAAGAAAGCTCAGCATGGTCGGCGACGGTCGCCACAAGCGGCGCAGCCGCGACGGCGCATGCTGAACCATCGTGGCCCAGCGCGTGATCGGCTGGGTCTCGCGGCTGGTAACGGCACCAGTTCCAGCTTGCTGCGGCAAGCTCTCCGCCGACATGGTGTCCAGAAATTCAGCGTCTTCAATCATGAGCTTAGGCATCGGCCGCCCCCATCACGTCGCGGTAGGCGCGCATCGCGTCATCAATATGGTCAAACATTTCCAATTGTCCGTTGATTAAAATCGCCGCACGGTCGCAATAAGCCTTGATGGTATGGGTATTGTGCGACACCATGATGATGTCGCTGCGTGCCATGCGTTCCTTGAAAACTTCAGCGCATTTCAGGCGAAAGCGCGCATCGCCGACTTCCGTGACTTCGTCGACCAGATAGACATCGAAATCAATGGCGAGACTGAGGCCGAAAGCCAGCTTGGCCACCATGCCGGAGGAATAGGTTTGCACCGGCATGTCGAAATAGGGGCCGAGTTCGGAAAAATCCGCCACAAAGGCATTGACCCGGTCCGGGTCCTGGCCATAGACGCGCGCAACAAACGTGGTGTTGAGCCGCCCGGACAGATAACCATGAAAAGTTCCGCCAAAGCCGACCGGGAACGACACCCGCACCTGACGGCGTATGCGCCCGGAATTGGGATATTCGGCCCCGGCAATCAGGCGCAGCAGGGTCGATTTGCCCGCGCCATTGCCGCCCAGAATGCCATAATTATGGCCGACCTCGAACCGGAACGACGCCCGATCAAGCACGTGCTTGAGGCCCGAATGGGTGCGATATCTTTTGGTGACGTTATGAAAATCAATCATTTAATAGTCCGCATGGAGCGCCTGAACGCCAGAATCAGCGCGGTGCCGATAACAAGTGAAAACAAAGCTACCAAGGCTGCATAGGGCACATCGGCCCATGCCGGCTGATAATCGGCAAAATAGCCGCGCCGCATCAGGTCGATGAGGTGCAAAAACGGATTATAGACCAGAATATTGCGCACCCAGACCGGCATCATGGCCGGCACATAGAAAATGCCAGAAGCGAAATAGGCGGCGCGCACGATGATGTTGACAAATTGCTCGCCGAGCGATCCAAACTCGAACAAGGTCGCACACATCGCGCCAAGTCCAGTCCCCAGCATCCAGACCAGCGCAAAGGCGCCCAACACATCAAGCGGGTGAACCGGAATGGGATTGATGCCAAAGGCGGCAAAAAGCACCGAAAACAGCACAAAAATCACCGCAGTGGTGAAAAGCTCGACAATGGCTTTGGCCAGGATCGCATCGGACGGCATGATCACCGGCAGTTGCAACAACGGCCTGATGCCGCGCACCGCATGGCCGATGTGCAGGATCAGGTGCGAGAGCAGCAGATAGGGCATGACGCCGGTGAAATAGAAGAAGAAGAAATTCTGGCCGAGCGGCGGTGTGCCGTGCATGGTGAATTGAAACACCACGGCGAGGAAGCCGACATGGATGAACGGCTCCATCAGCGTCCAGAAAAACCCGATCTTGCTCTCGCCATAGCGACCGCGAATATCGCGCAGCACCAGCGCCATGATCACCCGGTTCTGCAATTGCAGCGCCTGGCGCAGGCTTGAGGGCAGAGCGGGAGCGCGCGGCGGCGCCAGCGCCTTGGCGGCCGCAACGGAATTGAAATCCTTGGCTATCGTGCTGGAGTCTCGCACATCGAGCAGATAGCGCATGCAACTGGCATATTCCGGCTCGTCCGGCGCCCGCGCCAACAAGGCCGCGCCCTCGCGCATGGCAGCTGAAACATCGCCTTTCTCGACCAGAACCGTTACCATATGGCGGCGCGCCACCAGCAGGTCGGGATCAAGCCTTATGGCCTCTTCGACGGCTTCATAGGCTATTTGCGACTGGCCGAGCTGGGTGAGAAGCCAGGAGCGATGCAGGTGAAATTCCGCCCGCGTCGGCTCCAGCGCGATCGCCTTGTCAATCTCGGTCAAAGCGGCAGCTATATTCTTGTCCTGCACCAGAAAGCTGCTCAAGGCACGATGGACATCGCCGGTCGCGGGCCCACGTTCGATCACCAGACGCAACAACCCCACCGCATCGCTCCAGCGCCCCATGCGGGCAAGGATATATGCAGCTTCAATGCCGTGATTGGGGTTGCCCGGCTCGGTGCGATAGGCGCGCAGCACCAGTTGCGCCGAAATCGCCGCCGCGCCGAGCTGTTCGGCTGAATAAGCAAGGCATCGCAGCATATGGGTATTGTCGGGCTCAAGCTGCAGGGCGCGTGTCAGCAATTCCACAGCCTTGGCATGATCGCCCGCCGCTGCAGCGACAATTCCCGCATGATGTGCATATTCGGCATTCCCGGGCACCAACTCGGTAGCCTGCAACGCATGTGGAAGGGCCAGCTGAGCATCTCCTTCCTGCAACAGTGCGCCGCTGGCGACCCGATGATCGTGCGCATCCTGCAAAGCAGCATCAGCCACGCCAGCGGCTTGCCGGTCGGCTTCTCGGCGAGCCACTTCCGTCAATCGTGACAATGCGATGCCCGGATCAACCGGAGTTGAATCGGCATTTTGGGCAAGCTCGTCACGCATCGGGCGCTGTCCATTCTCTTCCCACATGCGCTGTAGCCAAGGTCAACCACAATGGTTTCACAAGCCAACTGCACTACATCATCGCCAAGGCAACCCGTAGCGCGGCATCAGGCATCGCGTCACATCAAGGATTTGGTCACATCCCGAACCAAAATGAACACATACCTTACAACAAGGCATCAAAAAAATCTACCCTGACGTGCGTCGCCCGCGCGTTGCAACGTCGCAGAGGTCGCCCGCGTCGCAGGCCCGCGCCCATGCGGGCGACCCATGTTGAAACCTTTATCTTTTTGCCCGCTCAGGGGGACGCCAGAGCAGCCTGATTTTGCCGGTCGCCCCAGAACATATGGTTGTCTTCGTTATAGTGGGCAGGGTCGAATGCCTCGCTGTCAACCGTGTGGGGATGTAGCGAAAAGCCGCTGGCCATGATGCTGCGCAGGGAGTCAACTGGCTCAATGCCGCGCGGCCTTATCCAGAATGGATGGAACTCCAGCGCGAATCCACGAACCGAAGCGAACATCTGCGGATCGCGATCCTCAAACAGATCGTGTTCACTGCCTTCAATATCAATCTTCAGAAAAGTCGGTTTGAGATGCCTGAAATTCCGATAATCCTCGATGGCAATGACATGCGCATTCGAGGCCTCTGATTTCTCGTATATTCTCGAATCATTGGGCGAAACTTCGATTTTGAAACTCCGGTTGCTGATGCCGACCGGGTAGGAGCGGACATTGTCCAGTCCGTTCAACGCGGCATTGCACCTTGTGGCTACCGCATTCCAAGGGTAGGGATCAAAAGCGTGAACCACAGATACAATAACTCAAACCATAACCATGTATTGTGTGCTAGTTTTTGGAAAAGATCGCAAAATGCCCATCGGCATCGGTGCTCACTTCATAGGTCAGCTTGGCCGTGGCCTTCAGATAAGCAAAAGCCTGTCCCACCGAAGGCCAGTTGATATCATCGAGCACGATATGGCCGCCGCTGCGGCACAGGCGCAGCCAATAGGCGGCATCAAAGACGCTTTGTTCAAGCGAATGCGCGCCATCAATATGCACGAGATCGATTTTTCCCTCAAAGCGCGGCGACTGAAACACGCCGACGGCGGCATCGGACGGAATTTCCAGAACACGAACGTGCTTTTCCAAGCCGAATTCTGTGACTTTCTTGATGAACCCGCGTTTGATGGCAATGAGGTCGATCTCCGACCACCACTTGTCGTTTTCCGCATTCGTCACGGTCTCGACTGCAACTGAATTGTCCCAGGGTTCGACACCGTAAATCACGCCCGCACCCTTGTTGGCGAAGGCAGCGGCAACCGGCAGCAACGATTTGCCACCAAAGATGCCAATCTCGACCGCCAGTTTGGTCTCTGGCAAAGTTGCGAGTTCATAGAGCTTTTGCGCCTTGTGCGGCGTGCACCAGCCCTCAACGCCGTCCTGCACCGATTCTGCCGTAAGTGTCATACGTCCCCCGGAAATAGCTTTTGCAATAATTGGTCGCTTGCGAAACAAATAGTGAGCCAAGGCCATATAATATCTC
>JAJZGX010000161.1 GCA_021804825.1 Pseudomonadota bacterium
CTCGGCTTTGGCTTGCGCTTCAGCCTTGGCTTGCGCATCAGCCTTGGCTTGCGCATCAGCCTTGGCTTTGGCTTCGACACGCGCCTTGGCTGCGGCTGCCTTTACGGCATCGGCATGACGCTGGGCCGCTGCGATGGCCGCCAGCTTTTGGGCCATGGCTTTGTCATCCACGGGTTTGGGTACAGGTTTTGGCACGGGTTTGGGTTGCGGCGGCGGCTTTGCCACGGCAACCTTGGGCGTCGTGGCCGGGCGCAAGGCAGGCAGGGGCACAGGATGCGATTTTGGCGTCGGTTGCGCATGCGCCATTGGCTTGGGGTGGGCCACGGGCTTGGCCTTGGGTGCTTGCCGCGAGCCTTTCATGATGGCGTTCAATTGCGCGGAACTCACCACCTCGACCGGCGTCGATTCTGCGGCATCCTGGAATTTCGGCGATGAGGCAAAATTGAACACGACAAAGCCCAGCAGCGCCAGATGCGCTGCCACGGAGGCAATCAATCCCTTGTCAACGCGACGTCCTTCCACGTCGGGCCTCATTTCTGAATGGGTTGCGTCACCAGCGCGACCTTCTTGTAACCAGCCTTGGTCATCAATGCCATGAGCGCAGCGATGCGCCCATAACTGACGCTGGTTGCGCCACGCAGATAAATCCGCTCCTTGGCGGCATCGGGCGCAAGCTGTTGCAGGCGTGTGATGAAATCCGCATCATCGACCGGCTTGTCGTCAATGAAAATCGCGCCTTTGTCATCGACGGCTACCTGCACCGGCTTTTGATCAATATTGAGGGCACCGGCCTCTGTTTGCGGCAGATTGATCGGAACGCCGGTCGAGAGCAGCGGCGCTGCCACCATGAAGATGATCAGCAGCACCAGCATGACATCGATAAAGGGCGTCATGTTGATATCGGCCATGGCACTATAGCGCGGCACACCGCGCCGACCGCGCCTGCCGCCCTTGTGCCCTCCGGCCGTAGACATGCCCATGGCTCAGATCTCCGGTCAGGCCGCGCGGTCGCGGTCAGAGGTTTTGTGCAAGTCGATCTGGCGTGACAGGATCGCCGAGAATTCATCGGCAAAAGCTTCCATGCGTGCCTGCATCTGTGCCACCCGTCCCTGCAGAATGTTGAAGAAAATCAGTGCGGGAATGGCGGCGAAAAGGCCGATTGCGGTCGCCAGCAGGGCTTCGGCGATGCCGGGCGCGACCACGGCGAGCGAGGTGTTCTTTGATGCGGCGATCGAGCGAAACGAGGTCATGATGCCCCAGACCGTGCCGAAAAGCCCGACGAACGGGCCAGCCGACGCCACCGAGGCCAGAACCAACAGGCTGGATTCCAGCCGCTCGGTCTCGCGGCCGATGGTGACATCGAGCACTTTCTCGATGCGCGCCTGCAACCCCATGAACGAGGCGCCGGCGGTCTGAAACGAGCGCTTCCATTCACGCATGGCGGCCACAAACAGCGTCGCGAGGCCCACAGTGGGGCGCTCGGACAAGGTGGTGTAAAGTTCATCCAGTGAGCCGCCCGACCAGAAGGTCTCCTCAAACCGGTCGATGGCCTTGCGTGTGCGGTTGAACAGCATCCATTTGTTGATGATGATCGACCAGCACCAAACCGAGGCGGACAAGAGGCCGAGCATCACCAGTTTGACGACAAAGGCAGCCGTCCAGAACATGCCCAGAAGGGTGACTTCCGGTGCGCTTGCGGCGGCCGCGACATGTGCTGGATCCATGTTTCAATCCTTGGGGGCTCAGAGGTTGGCCCGTGCCAGACCTCTGCGGGTAAAATCCGACAAAACTGCGGCCTAACGAGCATCAACCCATGCTCGCCTAGCATTTTAAGCGCTATTTGTGGTTAATATCTGGTTACGCTCGCAGGGGCCGGACAGCAGTTGCGGCGGCGCAAAAGGCATCTCAGCCTTGCAGGGCACTGGCACCTGTATCAAATTGCAAGCGCGCCAGCCTGGCGTAGAGGCCATCCTGGCGCACCAGGCTTTCATGCGTGCCTTGTTCGACAATGCGCCCGCCATCCAGAACCAGAATGCGCTTGGCGCGCAATACGGTAGCAAGACGATGGGCTATGACCAGCGTGGTGCGCTCGGCCATGACGCCTTCCAGCGCCTGCTGCACGAGTTGCTCGTTTTCGGCGTCAAGGGCGGACGTGGCTTCATCGAGCAAAAGGACGTTGGCGTCCTTGAGAATGGCGCGCGCCAAGGCCAGCCGCTGGCGCTGTCCGCCAGAAAGGGTGATGCCGCGCTCGCCGATGAGCGTATCGTAGCCCTCGGGCAATGCCTCGATAAAGCCCGCCGCCGCCGCGCGGGTCGCGGCATCCCGCACATCTGCCATGGAAGCGCCGGGGGACCCGTAGCGGATGTTTTCGGCAATCGTGGTGCCGAAAATCACCGGCTCTTGCGACACCAGCGCAAATGCGGCGCGCAACTGGTCGGGCTGCACCTGGTTGATATTGACGCCATCCAACCGGATGACCCCCGATGCCGGATCGTAAAATCGCAGCAGCAATTGCAGGACGGTCGATTTGCCCGCCCCCGACGGTCCCACCAGCGCCACGCTTTCACCGGGACTGACCGAGAAAGACAGTGCGTGAAGCGCGGCTTCATTCGGGCGTGTCGGATAAGCGAAAGACACATCCTCAAACACGATCTCGCCGCGCGGCGGCGCGAGGCTGAGCACGGGACGATGCGCGACGATGCCGGGCTTGACGCTCAAAATGTCGGCCAGCCTGCCGGCGGCCCCGGCGGCGGCGGTGAGTTCGTTCCAGACTTCGCTGAGCTGGCCCAGAGACGAGGCGCCCAGCACGGCATAGAGCAGAAAT
>JAJZGX010000010.1 GCA_021804825.1 Pseudomonadota bacterium
CGTGTAGGCAGATCACCGGCGCAGGCTCATTGCCGGGGCGCTCCAGCGCCGCGATGCCCGCTCGATGAATTTGCGCGAGGCCGCTCATGTGAAGACAAAGCCGTTGTTGACGGGCAGAACCTGCCCCGTCAGCGCCAGCGCCCCCTCGGTGAGCAGAAAGACCACAGTGGCGGCAATGTCTTCTGGTGTCTGCGGGCCGGGCACGGCGCGGCCATCCTCGTAAAGGGCATGGCGGGCGCGCGGCACATAATCGGTCGCCTCATTGCGCAATATGCCCGGCGCAACCGCTGTAATGCCGATCAGGCGTGGCCCTAATTCACGCGCCATCGCCCGCGTCATGGCGATGATCGCGCCCTTGCTGGCAACATAAGCAAGCAGGCGCGGCGCGCCCCACAAGGCCGTGTCGGAAGCGATGTTGACGATGCGCCCGCCCGCTTGCATCAGCGGCGACATGGCGCTGGTCATCAGCCACGTGCCGCGCACATTGACGCTTTGCACTTGGTCCCAGAGATCAAGATCAATCTCTTCAAAGGCCTTGCCACCGACGTTGGTCGCCACCGCACCATTGTTGATCAGACCATGAATTTCGCCCTCATGGCGCGCAACATCGTCGGCAAAATTCTTGATCGAGGTAGGATCGGCCAGATCCACCGCAACAAACCTTGCGCCATGACCATCGCCACGAAGCGCGGCCGCTACACCCTGCCCTTCTGGCAAGATGTCAGCGAGCACCAGATGGGCACCCGCTTTGGCGCAGGCTGCGGCCAGCACCGCGCCGACGCCGCGTGCCGCGCCGGTAATGACAACAGTGCGGCCCTGCAGGCTCATGCTTTTGAGCCTGTCTCAGTCTCGAAATCAATCTCGGCCTTGGCTTTGGTCAGCAGCAATTGCCGGAGTTTCGAGACGCCAATATCGTGCTGATAGAGCATTTCGCGCGCCCTCGCGTCGTCATCCATCGCCTCCAGCATCTCGCGGTCCTGCTCCAGCACGTGCCAGTGGCGGGCTTCAAGTTTGGCGCGGTAAAGAAAGCGCCAGACATCGCGGGCCAGCCCCTCGACCTTGCGCATACGCCAGAAAAACACGCGGCAATGGGTTTCGTCCACTGGCGTCGTGAAGCCAATGATGCGGAACACGCCGCCCGGGCCAGCCGCAGCCGGATAGGGAATATCAAGGCGACAATAGGTGCTGGCGTCCGTCACCACCATGTCTGTCCAATCGAAATTCTCGCCCGCCTGCGCGATGCGCGACACCAGAAAGCCATCGTTGCGCGTCTCGAGGCGCATCAAATCCTGCTTGGCGCCGAAGGCCAGCGTGAAACTATCGGCATGGAGGTAACAGCCGTGCATCGGATCAGCGAGATTATCGAGCGCATAGCGGTAATTGACGCGCCAAGGCGAGGTGCAAAGAAACGACGCCCATGCCGGGTCGAGAAATTCTGGCGGCGCTTCAAATGGCGGCGCCTCGGGAAGCGCCGGGCTTGGCATGTAGACGAAAACCGCCCCGCAGACTTCATGGGTCGTGAAGGCCTTCAAGGCTTTGCGCCCTTCCAGAGCGCATTCCGGCATGGCCGGCACGCGCTGGATCGTGCCCGTGCCATCAACCACCACGCCATGATAGCGACAGGCGAGGTGGCCTTCATGCACTTCACCGCGCGACAGCGGTGCACCGCGATGCGGACAATAATCCTCCACGGCCTGCGCCTGGCCTGCGTCATTGCGCCAGAGCACCAGTTTCTGGCCGAGCAGCATGAGGCCCAGAGGCTGGCCCGACGCCAGTTGCGCGGTTGCGCAAGCCGCATACCATTGGCCGCGCAGGCCCTGATTGATCCGGGCTTCAATGGCGGCGCGACGAGGGTTGAAGGGTTTCATCGCAAACTCCCTTATGAATGCGCGATACGCGGAAGATAATGCAGGATACGCCGCTCCAGCGCCGCCACGGCACCATAAAGCCCGATGCCGAGCAGCGTCAGCAGAATGATGGCGTCAAACACCATGGCGGTATCGGCCTGACCTTCGCCATAGGTGATGAGATAACCGAGGCCGGAATTGCCGCCGACCAATTCGCCAACCGTGACGCCAATCACGGCGAGCGTCGCGCCGATGCGCAAGCCTGCGGTCAAGGAAGGCATGGAAGCCGGAAATTCCACCTTCCAAAATATCTGCGCACGGCGCATTGAAAAGGCGCGCGCCAGCCGAACCAGATCGGGATCAACCGTTTTCATGGCTTGCAGCACATTGACGAGAATCGGGAAAAACACGATGAGCGCCGTCACCAGAACTTTCGGCAGGTCATTGTAGCCGAACCACATGATGAACAGCGGCGCGAAGGCAACCTTGGGGGCAATTTGCAAAGCCAGCAGGTAGGGGGCGAGCACGCGCTCGAACAGTGGCGACAGGCCCAGACCATAGCCGCAGGCCGCCCCGAACAGGCTGCCGAGCACAAAGCCCGCCAAAGCCGCCCATGCCGATGAGAAAATCTGCGTGAACAAGGCATCCTGCGCGATCATCACCGGTATTTCGACCATGCACTGGCTGAACGTCGGGATGATATAACGCGGGATGCCAAGCAAGGGTGGCACAAACTGCCATGCTGTCACGAACAACACCGCAACCGCGATGATGGCGGCCCCATCCTGCAACCGCGCCGACTCGCAGCGTGGCGGCGACGATGACGTGGTTTCAGTGTGCTCGATCGCCTCCAGCGACATGGCTCATCCGGCTTTGACGAATTGGTTGGTATAGACATCAGCAACGGGCACGGCTGCGCTCGCAATATGATGGCTGACATAAAAGGCATCAACAGCAGCGAGGCGCCTGGGGTCAAACTGGCCGAGCACCTGCGGCGGGTTTGTCTTGTAAACCAGCGCGATATAGCGGCGCATGATGGTTTCAATCAACGCTTCCTGCCCTTTGTGCTGCACGACCGCAGCGCAATAGGCGGCGGCGGCGGCTTTGGGATCGGCGATAATGTCGCTCAGGCTCTTGAGCGTGGCACCCACAAAGGCGGCAACCACCTTGGGCTGTTTGGCGATGAGCGCGTCCGAAGCAATGATCGCCTGCGCCATGGCGGGAAAGGCCGCGTCGATCTCGAATGTCGTGACCGGCACATGGGCGTTCTCGATAGCTACCGTCCATTCCGGCACCGCGCAAATGGCGTCGAGCGCACCCGAGATCATCAATTGCACGACGCCCGCCGGGCCGACCGCCTCGATCGACGCGTCCTGCTTGCTCAGGCCCACGCTCGCCATGACCCCTTGCAGGGTATAAAACGATGTATCGGCGAAGGAGATGACCCCGATCTTCTTGCCTTTGAGATCTGCAAAACTCTTGATGCCGGACGCCTTGCGCACGACGATCTGATTCAGGGCCTGCCCGCCGAGCAGCGCCACGCCGCGAATTTTCAAGCCGTTGGGGCGCACGATCAGCGCGGTATCGCCAATGCCCCCGCCGAGATCGGCATTGCCGACCGCAACCTGTTTGGCGACATCTGCCCCGCCCTTGCCGATGAGAAAGCTCACATCAAGCCCGGCGGCAGAGTAATAACCCTTGGATTTTGCCAATTGAAACGGCGCAAAGGCCGGCAGAAAGTCCGGTGCGGGAAAGAGATATTTGAGCGGTGTGATGGTCGCGGCGCGGGCTGTCAGGGTTGCGGCGCTCATGGCTGCGCCCATGACAAGCGCCTGGCGTCTGGAAACAGTGATCATGTTGGCTCCCCTATGCGACAAGTTCGTCATCATGTTGCAAGTGCTCGAATAAATGGTCAAACAGACTGCCAAAACGCGGATCGCGGCTGCGCGCCAGCGGATCGTCGCGATGTGGCAGATCAATGGTCAGGGTCTCGATTATCCGCCCCGGCCGCGGCGACATCACCAGCACCCGATCGGCCATGGCAATGGCCTCGCCGACGTCATGGGTGATCAGCAGCGCGGTGACGCCAGCATCGGCGATGGTTGCAGCGAAACTGCGCCGCAACGTGAGTTTGGTCTGGGCATCGAGCGCCGAAAACGGCTCATCCAGCAGGATGATGCCGGGATCGACCGCCAAGGTGCGAGCCAGCGCGGCCCGCTGACGCATTCCGCCGGAAAGCTGATGCGGCCAGGCCTGCGCAAAATCCGTCAAGCGGGCGCGCTGCAATTCACGCTGGACACGCGCCTGCTTTTCGTCCACGGGCAGATCACCGGCCTCCAGCCCAAAGGCAATGTTGCCGGCAAGGTTGCGCCAAGGCAGCAGCAGATCCTTTTGCAGCATGAAGGCGACACGCGGATTGGGGCCGCGCACTTTTTGTCCCTCGACCAGCACAAGGCCGGAGGTGGGCTGATCAAGCCCGGCAGCAAGGCCGAGCAGCGTGCTCTTGCCGCAGCCCGATGGCCCGAGCACGGCAACGAACTCGCCTCTTTCGAGGCTGAAACTCAACCCTTCAATCGCCGTCACGGCGCCACCCTTGCCATGGGCGGCAAATCTGCGGCTGACGGCGCGAAATTCGAGTTCAGTGGCCATGCTTCCCATCCAGTGCGGCATTGATGGCAGCGATTTCTGCCGTAAAACTTGCAAGGGTCCAAGGATGGCCGGGCTGCCCCGGCGCAGCGACGCCGCGGGCGTTCAACTGCGCGACGACCTCATTGAAATCCGTCAACTTCTGGGCGAAGATCGCCTCCAGCGCATCGGCCAGCGCCTGTTCGGCCTCGGTCAAGGCGCGGGCCCGCGACTGATGCGCCAGCGCAGCATAATCCACAGCAGTCATGACCTTGCCGCCGCAAATCGCACCGTCTCGGCGCTTTGCTCGCCAACGACCCGCCAGATGGTGGCTGGCGCGACACTGTTGTTGGCAAACCAGCGCGGGCGCCCCGCCGGGGTCATCACCAGATCACGCGGGCCAAGCTCGGCTTCGGCAAGGCTGCCGTCGTCGGCGATCCAGCCGATGGTGAGTTCGCCTTCCAGCACCAGAAACGCCTCCTCGACAGCGCGTTGATATGGCTTGACGCGCACGCGCGGCGGCACGCCCAGCATATCCTTGCGACAGGTGTCGGACTCGATCCCGCCCGGCCCGACATAAATTTTTGTGGCAATGCCGGCCTCGTCAAAATGTGCCAGCTGGTCGGTGGCGCGGATGACATGGCGCGCCATGAGTCTTTGCAGCGGATGGCTCGAGGCGGGGTCAAAAGCCAGGGTCTTGCCGGGCGCCGCACCAAAACGCCGCGCGAGCTCGGGATCGGTGTTTTTGGGATGGTAGAGATAGCGTGGGGGCAGCGGTTTGCCGACATCGACGCTGATCGACATCAGCACCGGTTCAATGCCGTCGTTGCGAAAGCCATGGCCAATGTCACGCGCATTAAGAATCATGTCTTTGGGGCCGAGGCGGACTTCCACGACTTCGCCGTCCGTTTCCCAGCCGACCGTGAGCACGCCATTCAAGACAAGAAAGGATTCCTCGATCTCGTGGGCGTGGCAGGCAGCGTATTTGCCGACGTGCTTGTAAATCAGGCTGAGGGTGAAATGTTCGGGCTTCAAGGTCGCCGGATCGCCCACCTTGGGTGAACCGCCCGCGCCGATATAACGCATTTGCGCACGTTCGAGATCCGCAAAACCGCTGTTGCTGGGAAAGGCGTTCCAATCGAACTGCTTTTCGACATGCCGTCCGATATGCTGCTTGAGTTCGGCACCCAAGGCGGCGCTGGATTGGCGTGGTCTGATGAAATTCATCGACATGCTCCCGGTATGAGCCTTCGTTCAAAAGCTAGACTGGCGTTGCAAAGGGGGGCATAGTCAATTTTACAGGTAAAACGCAAGCGAGCGACCATGAATGCTGATCGCTATATCGTGCCGGGTTTGGAGCGCGGTCTGCGGATATTGCAGGCCTTCACGCCGCGCCGCCGTGCCTTGACGCCCAGCGAAATGGCGGAGGTGGCGGGGGTTAGCCGCTCGGCCATTTTCCGCATTGCTTATACCTTGGAGCAATTGGGCTTTCTGGTGCATGACCGCATCCATGGCACCTATGTGCTTGGCCCGGCGCTGCTGCAGCTTGGTTTCAGCGACGCCGAAACCCGGCGCCTGGTGACATTGGCAACGCCACATCTCGAAGCTCTGCGGGATGCCACAGGCTGGTCTGCCCACCTCGGTGTGCGTGAGGGCCGCGATGTGCTTTATCTGTTGCGGCTGCCGGCATCGGGCTCGAAGGTCGGGATTGTGCATGTCGGGAGCCGGTTGCCGGCCCATGCCACCACCATGGGCAGGATGCTGCTCGCCCAACTTGGCGCCGAGGCCATAGCATCGCTCTACCGGCAGACGGATTTGGCGGTGCTGGATCTTGCCATTCCGGTCACGCTTGCCGCCGTGCAGGCACAGGCGGACGCCGATCGCCGGCGCGGCCATGTGGCGCGGACCGGCGGGTTTGAGAGCCATATTGCCAGTATTGCGGCGCCGATTGTCGGCCATAGGGCGGATTTTCAAGCCGCCATCAATATTTCAGTGGCCATCACCCCGGCTTCAGGGGCGGCCATCACGTCTGCTTTGATTGATCTGGTGCTGGCGGCCAGCGCCGCCATCACGGCATCAGCGCAAGCTTAGGCGGGGATGCGCTCATCGGCTTCGCCCGGTTCACGCAGCACATAGCCGCGGCCCCAGACTGTCTCGACATAATTGCGCCCCTGCGAGGCATTGGCCAGCTTCTTGCGCAACTTGCAGATGAACACGTCGATGATCTTGAGTTCGGGCTCGTCCATGCCGCCGTAAAGGTGGTTGAGGAACATTTCCTTGGTGAGCGTCGTGCCCTTGCGCAGCGACAGCAACTCCAGCATCTGGTATTCCTTGCCGGTCAGATGCACGCGCGAACCCGAGACTTCGACGGTTTTCTGGTCGAGATTGACGATGAGATCGCCGGTCGCGATGACCGATTGCGCATGGCCCTTGGAGCGGCGCACGATGGCGTGGATGCGCGCCACCAGTTCATCCTTGTGGAAGGGCTTGGTGAGATAATCATCGGCTCCAAAGCCGAGGCCCTTGACCTTGTCTTCCGTGCCCGCAAGACCCGAAAGGATCAGGATGGGTGTCTTGACCTTGGCCACGCGCAGGGTGCGCAGCACTTCGTAACCCGACATGTCCGGCAGGTTAAGATCGAGCAGGATGATGTCATAATCATAAAGCTTGCCAAGATCGACGCCTTCTTCACCCAGATCGGTGGCATAGACGTTAAAATTCTCGGATTTCAGCATCAATTCGATGCTTTGAGCCGTAGCGCGGTCATCCTCAATCAATAAAACCCGCATGTCAGGTCCCCACCATGTCCCGCAGCTGTCAAACCCTGCATTCCTAACCCTGCTAACGCAGCGTCAGTCCAAAGCCCAACGTGAAGTTGGTTAATCGTCAACGTTAACGCTACGATGAATTGGTTAATAAATTATCATCGCGATGCGCTACGCCGCGAAATTCATCAACCACGCCACTGCCAAACCGACCTTGGAAAAACCACGCACTCTGGCTGACTTCACGTCGGCCGACGCCGTCATCGCAACTGATTCGGCCTAAGCAATAGCGTTTTGCGGGCTGGTAAGGAAGATGCAACTTTGATGCGTCATAGATTTATCTGCGGATGGCGTTTCGGGGGTCCATCAAGGTGCGCCGCTGCATCCAGTTTTGAGGAGTTTGCGTATATGAAGTCGCGTGATGCCATTCTCCGCCTCAAGCGGTTCCAGGTCGAGGAAAGTCGACGCCGTGTCGTGCAACTGGAGACCATGATTGCGGAATTTTCGCGCATGGCTCTGGAGCTCAACCGTGAGATCGCCAATGAGGAGACCCGCACCGGCAATACCGATCCGGCGCATTTCGCTTATTCCACTTACGCCCGTGCGGCGCGGGCGCGGCGGGATAATCTGAAGAATTCTGCCACGGATCTCGGCAGCCAGCTCGAAGATGCCAAGGCACGCCTCGCCGAAGCCCACGAGGAATTGAGCAAAGCCCAGGGGCTTGAAAGCCGTGAAAAGGGCAACGAGGCCCAGCGCGACGACAATTCGGCCCCGGGTGCTGCGCGTTTGGCACGCATGTAAGCAGCGCTTGACAGACACAATCTGGTTTTTACAACACAAACCAACCGGAGCTGGGCAAAAACTGCCCCGCGCCGGTTGTTTCTTGTCGGACATTCATATGTGCAACTATATGAAATATATGACTTTTAACATATCTCAAGGTTAATTTTTAAGCTTAAGCCAATGTTAAACATTACTAGGCAGTGTCGGGGCTGTTGATCACTGCCAGCAGCACAGGCTCTGGCCTTTCTAAAAGGATGTTTGAGATGGGCTTGTACCGTGCCCTTGCCGTTGCTGCGACAGCCGCAGTCGCCTTTAGCGGGATGGCCCGCGCCGCCGATCTGCTACCGCCGCCACCACCGCCCGCACCCTATGTCGCCCCCTATGAAGCCAGTGATTCAGGCTGGTATCTGCGCGGCGATGTCGGGGTTGGCATGACGCACCTGTCATCCTTCAATCCGACGTTTCCGGGGCCGGGAACGGTCACTGGCGCGGGTATCGATTTCGCGTCCATCGGAAGCGGTGCCTATATTGATGGTGGTGTCGGCTACCAGTTCAACAATTGGTTCAGAGCGGACGTCACGGCGGAATATCGGGCGAGCACGCAATTTCGTGGCTCGGAAAGCTATACCGGCACTCAGGCAGGCCCGCCAGCGACTTATACTGGCCATGATTACTATACATCGTCCATCGCCCACACGATTGCCCTCATGAACGGCTATGTTGATCTTGGCACATGGAGCCGGCTGACCCCCTATATCGGCGCTGGTATCGGCATGTCCTACAATATGGTGAGCGGCCTGACCGACATCGGCTATGGCAGCAGCGGCACGACCGGCCAAGGCAATGGCGGCGGCGGTTTTGCCTCCGATCACGGCAATCTCAGCTTCGCATGGGCGCTGATGGCAGGGCTTGATTACCGCGTGAACAGCAACCTCAAGCTGGAATTGGGCTATCGCTATCTGAACATGGGTCGAACCAAATCGGCATCCATCGTCTGCCAGGGCGTTGCGCCCGCGACCTGCCCGAACGAGATCCAGAGCTACACCCTGTCCTCGCACGATCTGCATCTCGGCATGCTCTGGACCTTCGGTGGCGAAGAACATGCGCAGCCAGTGGCTTGGGAACCGGCCCCGCAGGAGCCGATCGTCAAGCGCTTCTGAACACAGCGCCTGTTCGATATTATCGAATTTCACCGAACGCGGGCCTTTGCAGGGCCCGCGTTTTCATTTTGCCTTAACCTTCGCCCGCGCCCGCGACAAGTTCGCGCTTGACGGCGGGGCGATACTGGCCTATCCGCGGCGCCGGGACACTTCCCCCCAACGGGAAGCGCCCATCTGAAAGGATGGTCAGAAATGACGAATACAATGCCCGGTCAGCGGCCGGTTAACCCGCAATTTTCTTCCGGCCCCTGCGCGAAGCGCCCCGGCTGGTCTGTTGAAGCCCTCAAGGATGCAGCGCTTGGTCGCTCACACCGGGCTTCCATCGGCAAAAACAAACTCAAGAAAGCCATTGATCTCACCCGCAAGGTGCTCGAAGTGCCTGCCGATTACCGCATCGGCATCGTGCCGGCTTCTGACACTGGCGCTGTGGAAATGGCCTTGTGGAGCCTGCTCGGCGCGCGTGGCGTCGATATGGTCGCTTGGGAAAGCTTTGGTGAAGGCTGGGTTTCAGATGTGCTGAAGCAGCTCAAGGTGAAAGACGCCCGCAAGCTGACAGCGCCCTATGGCGAAATTGTCGATCTCACTTCGATCAATTTTGATTCTGATGTCGTGTTCACCTGGAACGGCACCACCTCCGGCGTGCGTGTCCCCGATGCCGATTTCATCCCGGCGGACCGCAAGGGCCTGACCATCTGCGATGCCACCTCGGCGGCCTTTGCGCAGCAACTCGATTTCAGCAAGCTCGATGTCGTCACCTTCTCGTGGCAGAAGGTGCTGGGCGGCGAGGCCGCGCATGGCGTGATCATTTTGGGGCCGCGCGCCGTCGAGCGGTTGCTCAGCTACACCCCGGCCTGGCCGATGCCGAAAATTTTCCGCCTCGCCTCGGGTGGCAAGCTGATTGAAGGCATTTTTTCGGGCGAAACCATCAACACACCTTCGATGCTGTGCGTCGAGGATTATCTTGATGCGCTGAATTGGGGCGAAAGCGTCGGCGGGCTGAAGGGCCTGGTGGCGCGCGCTGACGCCAATGCCAAGGTGCTGGCCGACTGGGTGGCAAAGACGCCTTGGGTCGAACATCTTGCCCGCGTTCCGGAAACCCGCTCCAATACCAGCGTCTGTCTGAAAGTGGTTGATCCGGCGGTGACCGGTCTCGCCCCCGAGGCGCAAGCCGCCTTCACCAAGGGCCTTGCCTCGGCGCTGGAGAAGGAAAAGGTGGCATTCGACATCGGTGCCTACCGCGACGCCCCCCCGGGCCTGCGCATCTGGTGCGGCGCGACGGTGGAATCATCGGATGTCGCTGCGCTGACGCATTGGCTCGACTGGGCCTTCGCCAACGAAAAAGCCAAGCTGCTTCAGGCCGCCTGACGCTTGTTTTTGCACAGCGCCGCTCCGGCTAACACCATTGGTGTGAAGCCAAGAGCGCGCCGTGCGCGGTCATTGCGCGGAGCTGGGCGACAAAGCAACCCAGGGGCCTCGGAGATTGCTATGACGTTGATTTCTCGAACCCTCTGGTTTGCTTCGCTAGCGTTCGCAATGACGAATGATGGTCGCACACAAGCGTCGCTGGTGTGAGTCATTGATCTTTTCCCCCTCACCTTCTCAAGGATAATCCCATGCCCCGCGTTCTCATTTCCGATGCGCTTTCGCCTGCCGCCATTCAGATTTTCAAGGATCATGGCGTCGAGGTCGATTTTCAGCCCGAGCTTGGCAAGGACAAGGACAAACTCGCCGCCGTCATCGGCCAATATGATGGCCTCGCCATTCGTTCCGCCACCAAGGTGACAGCGAAAATCCTTGAAAATGCGACCAATCTGAAGGTCATTGGCCGGGCCGGCATCGGCGTCGACAATGTCGATATTCCGGCGGCTACGGCGCGCGGCGTCATCGTCATGAACACACCGTTCGGCAATTCCATCACCACCGCCGAGCACGCCATCGCGATGATGTTCGCACTGGCGCGGCAGATCCCGGCGGCGGACATTTCCACCCAGGCCGGCAAGTGGGAGAAGAACCGCTTCATGGGTGTCGAACTCACGGGCAAGGTGCTCGGCATCATCGGTTGCGGCAATATCGGCTCGATTGTCGCAGAGCGCGGCATCGGCCTGAAAATGCGGGTGATTGCCTATGATCCGTTCCTGACACCGGAGCGGGCGCTGGATATCGGGGTCGAGAAGGTCGAACTCGACCAGTTGCTGGCCCGCGCCGATGTCATCACGCTGCACACGCCCATGACACCGCAGACCAAGAACATCCTGTCGGCAGAAAATATCGCGAAAACCAAAAAGGGCGTGCGCATCATCAATTGCGCGCGTGGTGGCCTGGTTGACGAGGTTGCCTTGCGGGCAGCGCTCGATTCCGGGCATGTCGCCGGTGCCGCCTTTGACGTGTTCGTCGAGGAACCGGCCAAGGCCAACCCGCTGTTCAACCATCCGAATGTGGTGTGCACGCCGCATCTGGGCGCGGCCACGACCGAAGCGCAGGAAAATGTCGCGCTGCAGGTTGCAGAACAGATGTCGGATTATCTGATGCGCGGGGCGATATCCAACGCTGTCAATTTCCCGTCGATCACCGCCGAAGAAGCGCCGAAGCTGAAGCCGTTCATCGCGCTGGCTGAAAAGCTCGGTTCCTTTGCCGGCCAACTCACCGAGACAAGCCTGCACAAGGTGACGATCCGCTATGAAGGCCAGGTGGCAGGTCTCAAGACCAAAGCCCTCACCGCGGCTGCCATTGCCGGCCTGCTGCGCCCGCTGCTGTCGGATGTGAATGTCGTTTCCGCCCCGATCGTTGCCAAGGAACGTGGCATCATGATCGATGAAGTGACGCGCGCCGCCGATGGCGATTATGAATCGCTGATCACGCTCGAAGTGGCGACAGACAAGCAGGTGCGTGCGGTGTCGGGCACGGTGCTGCATGATGGCCGCGCCCGGATCATTTCGATCAAGGGTATCAAGGTCGATGCCGAATTTGCGCCGGAAATGATCTATGTCACCAATGAAGACAAGCCGGGCTTTATCGGGCGCTTTGCCGGTCTGCTCGGTGATGCTGGCGTGAATATCGCCACATTCGCTCTGGGCCGCGACGAACAGGGCGGCTCGGCGATTGCGCTGGTGGAAGTCGATGGTGCTGTGCCCGAAGCCGTGCTCACCAAGGTGCGGGCACTGCCGGGCGTGAAGCAGGTGAAGGCGCTGTCATTCTGACGGTACTGATTCGGCACTGCCAAAGCGCCGCACGATGTAATCTTGCACCATCGCCTTGAAATCATGGGCGATGGTGAGGCCGCGCAAGGTCGCGGCCTTTTTGCCGTCGATGAACACCGGTGCGACCGGGGTTTCACCGGTGCCCGGCAATGATATGCCGATATCGGCGTGCTTGCTCTCGCCGGGGCCGTTGACGATGCAACCCATGACAGCGACATTCAGGGCCTCGACCCCTGGATAAAGCTGCTTCCAAGTGGGCATCGAAGCGCGGATATGGTCCTGAATGTCGCGGGCCAGTTCCTGAAACACGGTCGAAGTGGTGCGCCCGCAGCCGGGGCAAGCGGCGACCAGCGGCACAAAGGTGCGAAAACCCATGGTTTGCAGCAATTCCTGCGCGACCGTGACTTCCAGCGTGCGATCACCGCCCGGTTCCGGCGTCAGCGAGACACGGATGGTGTCGCCAATCCCCTGCTGCAACAGAATGCCCATGGCAGCGGAAGACGCGACAATGCCCTTTGAACCCATGCCGGCCTCCGTCAGGCCGAGATGCAGCGCATAATCGCTGCGCGCCGCGAGCATCTGGTAGACCCCTATCAGGTCCTGCACCGCCGAGACCTTGGCGGAAAGAATGATGCGTTCGCGTGCGAGACCCATGGTCTCCGCCTGCCCTGCCGACAGCAGCGCCGAGCGCACCATGGCTTCGCGCATCACCGCGCGGGCCGGCAAGGGCTGGGCGGCGCTGGCATTCTCGTCCATCAGGCTGGTGAGCAGTTCCTGATCGAGCGACCCCCAATTGGCACCAATGCGCACAGCCTTGTCGTGGCGAATCGCCAATTCGATGATCTGGCTGAATTGCTTGTCGCGCTTCTTGCCGAAGCCGACATTGCCGGGATTGATGCGGTATTTGGCCAAAGCTTCGGCGCAGGCGGGATGCTCGCTCAGCAGCGTATGGCCGATATAGTGGAAATCACCTATCAGCGGCACATGAATACCGCGCTTGGCGAGGCCATCGCGAATGTGCGGCACAGCGGCAGCGGCCTCGGTGCGATCAACCGTGATGCGCACCATCTCCGAACCGGCCCGCACCAGCGCAGCGACTTGCGCCACGGTCGCGGCAATGTCGGCCGTGTCGGTATTGGTCATGGATTGCACGACAATCGGCGCGCCGCCACCAATGGCGACCGCGTCCTTGCCATGGCCCACGACGACCTCGCGGCTGTGATGGCGCGCTGCTGGCATGGCGGCGGAGTTGACAGGGATGTTCATCTTTGACCTCGTGCAGGACAGACGCTGATGGCTTTGCGTCTTTGTTGCCAAGAATAGCAAGCTTGCAGGCGTTGCGCCATGGCAGGGGTGCTCTATGTTACCTCTGATGCCAAGGCTTTACGTGGAGGGGGCCATGCGGTGGTGGACGATTCTGGCAGGAGTCCTTGCCCTTTTTCTGGCGCAGCCCCCGCACGCCGCCGCGCAAACGTGCTTTCGCGTCTGCCTGAAAACCAAACTCGATTCTGACGGGCTCACAGACGATGACATTCGCAATCGCATGGATAGCTGCCGGGATGCCTGCGAGCGCCGAACCAAGGCCGGCCTTGGCGGCAAAGTCGTCTCGTGTGCGCAGCACAAACTGAATCGCGCGGATCTCGACAAGATCCGCAGCGCCAGCGCCGCGCCGCTCTCCTATGCCGGGGCGTTTACGTGGGATGTGACCAATGTGCTGAAGCACAGGGTGATCCGCCGTGTCGACCTGATCACCCAGAACATGGAATTGCAGGATGTGGTCATGACGCTGGCTGGCACAGTGCCGCCCGGCGCCACGCAAACCCTGCTGTTTGATTCATCCCCCGGTGGCATTCCCAGTCTGGGCGTGACAACGCGCATCAAGGCGATTTATGCTTGCGCCTTGAGACATCGCCGGGGTCAGGATGAAAATAAGTGAGACGCGGATCATTCTGGTGCCAGGCCAAGGCGAGACCGGGGTGAACCACTGGCTGAGCCGCTGGCAGACAAAGCTCGCCACGGCGCGGCGCCTTCAGCCGCTGCATCAGGGGGTGAGCGCTTTGGCGCATGATGTCGCGGCCCTGCACAGGGTGGTGCACGACGAGCGCGATCTGCCAGTGGTGCTGGTCTGCCACGCTGCGGGATGTGATGTGGCGCTTCGGGCCGTGCATGACCTTCCACAGGGCCGGGTGCGCGGCGCTTTTCTGGTGGCGCCGCCCTCCGCGCGCGGCCAAAGCCATTCTGCAGCTGCCTTTGCGCCGGTGCCGCATGGCAAACTGCCCTTCCCGTCAGTGCTGGTCGCCAGCCGCAATGATCCCGCCGCCGATTACGCCCGCAGCGAGGCGCTGGCCGGGGCTCTGGGCTCGAGCTTCGTCGATGCCGGGGAGGCGGGCGGGCTTGATGATGCGGCGGGTTTCGGGCCATGGCCCGAGGGTTTGCTGCGCTTTGGGACTTTCCTGCGCAGCCTTGGCCCGGCTTCCCCGGAGTGAAGCGCGCGGCTCGACGCATGGCGCCGCGGGCACAAAAATGCTATGTCGGCATTTCTGGAGTGATGTTCATGGCCATGGCCACGTCTTCGAGTGTGATGCCCGTGCGGCTCATGGTCAGCCTGATGGCCTTGACCTGTAGCGCTTTGGTATCCGGCATGACCTATGCGCAGTCAACGGATGTGGAGGGCGGTGCCTATTGGGTGATGCAGCGACGTGCGCAACGCGCGCAGCAAATGCCGCATATCATTCAGGTCAAGCCGCGCACAACGCAGCACAATAATTTTCAGGCGCAACATTTCAAGCAGTTGCAGCGCCGCCACGTCATTTTCGTGAAGCCTGCGGCGCCCGCGACCGGCTCGCCCCCGGCCACTGCGGCGGCGGCCCCTGCTGCCCCGCCCGTGACGCCGGATTTTTTCGTTGCGGTGCTTGGCAATGGCATGGCGGCCTCCTTGGCCGACGGCCTTCGCCAGAGCTTTCAAGACAAGCCGGACATCGAATTTCTTCCGCAAACGAAGGCGGTATCCGGACTTGTGCGCGACGATTACTATGATTGGCAGGCTGAAGCCACGAAGCTGCTCAATGGCTCACAGCGCCTCGACGCCGCCATCATGTTTCTGGGTACGGATGATCATCAGCCAATTCGCACCGCGACCGGCTATGTCAGACCCGACACGCCGCAATGGACGCAAATCTATCAGGCGCGTGTCACCGCACTGATGGAATTGTTCGCGTCCAAGCATGTGCCGCTGATTTGGGTCGGTTTGCCGATCGTTCGTGCGCCGCGCATGGCGGCGGCCTATTTGTCGTTCAATGACATCTACAAGGCCGCAGCCGCAGCTTCGGGCGCGACTTATGTCGATCTTTGGGATGGCTTCGAGAATGACAAGGGCAATTATGACGCTGTAGGCCCTGATGCGCAGGGTAACAGGGCCATGCTGCGCAAATCCGATGGTATTCATTTCACCCGCACCGGCGCCAGCAAGGCAGCACAATTTCTGCAGGCATCGCTCGATGCGATCTATCAGAAAGACCGTCCAAATGGAGCCGCGCCGGATGTTGCGACGCTTGCACCCACGCAGACACCGGTGGTGCCCACCACAACGGCAACGCCAGCGACGCCACCCTTGCCGGGCCCGCCCGTTGCCGATGTGCTGATCAATCCGGCGCCGATCCCCGATATCAGTGCCTTGATCGGGCATGAATTGGCCAAGCCGGTGCTCAACGCCAGCATCGAAGCGCGTTTGCAGGCCGCGCTGCCGCGCCCTCAGGCTGCGGCCCCGCCCAAGATTGCGCTTGGATCAGCAGCAGGCCCGGTGGCGGCGTTGCAACCGCTGGCGTTCGGCAATGACGCTTTGCTGGGCGGCAAGCAGGGCGCACCGCGCCGGGGGGCGACTGCGGCACAGGTTTTCGTCGATGGCATGATGGTGCCACAGACCCAACATCGCCCAGCGCCACCCACCTGGCCCGGCGGCCTGTCGTCACAGAGCACCGACAATCCCTAGTTCACGCTGGGTTCAACGCATCTGGCTGCGCAAGATCACAGCGGTTCGAGCGGCCCCGGTAAATCGCCAGAGCGGCGTCAGGGCGTCGCTATGCCGCGGATGTTGCCGTAACCCGGGAAGAAGCATTTGCAGCCACGCCCGGCAAATTCAGGCCCCGGCAATTGGCATTCGCCCGCTTGTGTCGAGCACTCGTGGGCCGGCGTATGCTTGCCATAGGGACTGTAGGGAGCCGGCTGCTGATAATAGACCGGTGGCGGCGATTGATAATAGACCGGCGGTGGCGGTGGATAATAAACCGGCGGCGGCTGATAATAGTTTGGCGGGGGCTGATAATAGCCGGGGGCCGGCAAATAACGTGGTGCAGGGTGATGATGATGATGGAACCAGCGATGCAAAAGCCCGCCGTCTCGATCACCGTCAGCCCTTGCCCCGCCAACGGCTGCGCTCATCGTGGCCAGCAATAATGGCAGCAGCCAGAGCTTGGAATATCGCATGGCGATACCTCTCCAAAAATGGCAGATTAAGATCAAGTTGTGCTTGAAGCAAGCGGCACGTCGCTTCGGCCGCAAGGCCTTGAAAGTTGCCAAACTGCAGTTGCGGGCCTATGCAGAGTGCCCGCCATCCACCATGTCTTCGGGAGCATTGCAGCACCGTGAATGAAGCCGCGCCCTTGGCAGGGCAAGCCCAGAATGTCAGCCCTGCTGTCAACCCGCCGCTGCGGCTTTGGGCGCTCGACCCCGAAGACCTGGCTACGGTTGCCAGCCACATGCAGGATGCCTTGCTGTCGCCCCTCAATGCGGTCTGGCTGCCAAAGCAGCGACGTTTCGCGCTGGCTTGCGAGAGGCTGGACTGGATCGCCTCGCAGGGCGAGCAATGGATGCGACGCGAGTCGGGCCTGCATTTCGACCATGTCGTGCGGGTCGAGCGGGCAGGTTTCGGGGCGTCGTCCAAGGTTCTGCAACTCGTGGAGATCAAATTTTCGAGCACGACAGCACCCGAAGGCTTGATCGACCTTGCCTTCAGGGATGGCGAGACCATCCGCCTGCATGTCGAATGTGTCGAAGCCTGCCTGCGCGATCTGGGCGAAGCCGTTTCAACCAATGTGCCCCCGATGTCGCAGCGTCGTGTGCCCCAGGACCGATTTTCCCGATGAGCCAGCCCATGACTTCCCCGCCAGGCCCACAACGGCTGGATGCGCGGGCCGCTGATTTTGAAGCACAATTCCTTGCCCTGCTGGCGCTCAAACGCGAAGTGGCCGTCGATGTTGACGCGGCGGTGGCCGCGATCATTGCTGATGTCGTCGCGCGCGGCGATGCCGCGGTGCTGGATTACACCAAGCGGTTTGACCGGCTCGACATCAGTGCTGCCGAATTGCGCGTGAGCCAGGACGAGATTGACGCGGCTTGCCACAAGGTGGATCGCGATGCACTGGCCGCACTGGAATTCGCGCATGAGCGGATTCGCAGCTTCCATCTGCGGCAGTTGCCCACCGATACCATGTTTACCGATGGCCTTGGTGTGCGGCTTGGCTGGCGCTGGCGGGCCATTGAGGCCGTAGGGCTTTATGTGCCCGGCGGCACCGCGAGCTATCCATCGTCCGTGCTGATGAATGCCGTGCCGGCCAAGGTGGCGGGCGTTCGGCGCATCGTCATGGTGGTTCCGGCGCCCGAAGGCATCATCAGCCCGCTGGTTCTAGCAGCGGCGCGGCTTGGTGGCGTTGACGAAATTTACCGCATCGGCGGCGCGCAGGCCGTGGCGGCCTTGGCTCATGGCACGGCGAGCATCGCGCCGGTGGCGAAAATCGTCGGGCCGGGCAATGCCTATGTCGCGGCCGCCAAGCGCCGGGTGTTCGGCACAGTCGGGATCGACATGATCGCCGGGCCTTCAGAAGTGCTGATCCTAGCCGATGGCACGGCCAATCCTGCATGGGTGGCGGCTGATTTGCTGGCGCAGGCCGAGCATGACAAGGCGGCCCAATCGATCTTGATCACCAGCGATGCGCGGCTGGCGGCTGAAGTGGAAGCCAGCGTCACGGCGCAATTGACGACGCTGCCGCGCCGCGACATTGCCGCTGCCAGCTGGCGCGATTTCGGGGCGATCATTCTTGTCGAAAAGCTGCGGGATGGCGTGGGGCTCGCCGACCGTCTCGCGCCTGAGCATCTGGAAATCATCGCGGAAGACGCTGATGCCCTGGCCCATGACGTCCATAATGCCGGGGCCATTTTCATCGGCGGCTATACGCCGGAGGCGATAGGCGACTATGTCGGCGGCTCCAACCATGTGCTACCAACGGCACGTTCCGCAAGGTTTTCATCCGGGCTGGGTGTGCTCGATTTCATGAAGCGCACCTCACTGCTTGCCTGTGATGCGTCAAGCCTGCGTGCGCTGGGGCCGGCGGCCATGACGCTGGGTGAATCAGAAGGGCTGAGCGCCCATGCCCGCTCGGTCGCCATAAGGCTCAACCTCGGATAAGCCATGGCGCCAGAACCCATCGATCAGAGGCTTTGCGCCATCGAACTCGACGAGGCGTCGATTGGCCGCGGCACGCCTGATCAGGAGCATGAACGGGCGGTCGCGATTTATGATGTGATCGAGGCCAATGAATTCGGCCTTGCCAGCGGCGAGCCCGGGCCCTTCATACTGCGCCTTGCCTTGCAGGATGCCCGCCTCGTGATGGATGTGCGGGCGCAAGACGGCACCGCGCTGGTAAGCCACCATCTTTCCCTGACGCCGTTTCGCCCGGTTCTGAAAGATTATTTCGCGATTTGCGACCGGTATTTCACTGCGATCCGCACGGCGACCCCAGCGCAGATCGAAGTGCTCGATATGGGCCGCCGCGCCTTGCATAATCAGGGGGCGGAAATTCTGAAAGCCCGCCTCGAAGGCAAGATTTCCTGTGATTTCAACACGGCACGGCGCTTGTTCACGCTGGTTACGGCGCTGCACTGGCGCGGCTAGTTCAACCGACGTCACTGCTTTCATGGCGGGCAGCTTCGAGCAGGCTGGCGCAGGCGTCGATCTCGCGCACCAAGGCTTCGAGCTGGTCGAGACCAAGCGCGTCAAACCCGCCGCCCTGCGGCATTACCTCGCCGTCGTCATCGTCGTCACGCGGCGCAGCGGCCATCTCGCCCGAAAACATCTTGAGGCGGCCTTCTTGCCGCATGGCGCCGCTTGCTGCGATCACCGCACGCAAGCCTTTTTCTTTCAGGATCCGCTGCACACCTTTGATGGTGTAGCCTTCCTGATAGAGCAGGTGCTGGATGGCGCGCACCAATTCGACATCTTCTGGCCGGTAATAGCGGCGCCCGCCGCCGCGCTTGAGCGGCTTGATCTGGGAAAACCGGGTTTCCCAAAAGCGAAGCACGTGCTGCGGCAATGCCAAAGCCTCAGCGACTTCGCTGATGGTGCGAAAAGCATCCTGGCTCTTTTCACTGTCGTTGACCACGAATCACATCGCTACGAGCTACGATGCCCAGAGCTTAACAAAAGTCTTCAAAAACCGCCAGACGGGTTATCGAGCCCGTTCACGCGTGCTTTCAGCACATTGGAGGGTTTGAACACCATGACGCGCCGTGGCCGGATCGGCACCTCGATACCGGTTTTCGGGTTGCGTCCGATCCGCTGCGATTTGTGGCGCACTTCGAAGGTTCCGAAGGACGAGAGTTTCACATTCTCTTGGCGCGTCAGCGACTGGGTGATCTCGTCGAGCACCATTTCCACAAGATCCGCCGACTCGCGCCGCGACAACCCCAGCTTCAGAAAAATCGCGCGCACCAAATCGGCTTTGGTAACTGTTTCGCTGATCTGTAGTTCTGCAATCTTCTTATCAAGCATGACTATCCTCAAATTCGGGCCTAGAAACCTTCACAATTGCAATATGCGCCAGACTCAGCACCGCCTCGCGACCTGCCACTTTGGCTAAAGACTTGCCCATTTGGACAACAAAAATCAATCTTACGCAAAGCTGACGAAATGCAGTCAGCCACGTTGAAACATCAACCTCAACTTTGCGGAATGCTACCATGAATTTTGTTGCTAGCGCAACTGTGGCGCGTAGAAAATTAGAAATATTTGCATATCTGGCATGCCAAAACGAACATTCGGCTTGTATGCCATGGGGCGGATGTCTATGAGAAGCCATGAATGACGAGCCTTCCCCGAGATCATCAGCGGCTGCTCCTCCTTTGACCTATGCACAGGCCGGCGTGGATATTGACGCCGGAAATGCCATGGTCGAGGCGATCAAGCCGCTTGTTCGCGCCACACGACGCCCCGGCGCAGATGCCGAGATCGGCGGGTTTGGCGGCCTTTTCGATCTCAAGGCAGCCGGATTTCATGATCCGATCCTCGTGGCCGCCAATGACGGGGTTGGCACCAAGGTGAAAATCGCCGCAGCCACCGGTCTGCATGCGACAATCGGCATTGATCTCGTGGCCATGTGCGTCAACGACATCATCGTCCAAGGCGCCGAGCCGCTATTTTTTCTTGACTATTTTGCAACCGCCGGGCTGCAACCTGCCATGGGCGCGGCCATCGTTGCCGGCATCGCCGAAGGCTGCCGCCAGGCGCACTGTGCCCTCATCGGCGGAGAAACCGCTGAAATGCCCGGCGTCTATCGCAAAGGTGATTACGACCTTGCCGGCTTTTGTGTTGGTGCGGTCGAGCGTGGTGACTTGTTGCCGCGTCCTGACATGGCAGCGGGCGATGTGATCATCGGCCTGGCCTCGTCGGGGGTGCATTCCAACGGCTATTCGCTGGTGCGCCAGATTGTCGAGCGCAGCGGGCTCACTTACGCGGCGCCGACGCCTTTTGCGCCTGAGCGCGGTGAAATGACCTCGCTTGGCGCGGCGTTGCTGGCGCCGACCCGCATCTATGTTCGGGCCGTGCTGGCGGCCATCCGCGCCACCAAGGCGATCAAGGGCCTCGCCCATATCACCGGCGGCGGCTTTCCCGACAATATTCCCCGCGTTCTGCCGGAGGCTCTCGCGGCGCGGGTCAATCTCGCGGCGGTCAATGTGCCGGCGGTATTCAGCTGGCTGGCGCGCGTCGGCGCCTTGAGCGAAGCCGAAATGCTGCGCACCTTCAATTGCGGGGTCGGCATGATCGTCATTGTCGCGGCGCGTGACGCGGCGGCGGTGATGGCGACATTGCGTGCCGAGGGCGAAACCGTGTTTGAACTGGGTGTGCTGGAGCCGCGCGGCGAGGGCGCCCCGGTGCGCTATGACGGCGCGCTGGCGCTGACGTGACGTCGGCGCGCGTTTCGACGGCCGTGCTCATCTCCGGGCGTGGCTCCAATATGCAGGCCTTGGTCGAGGCCGCGACCGATCCGCTTTTTCCGGCGTCGATCGATCTGGTGATCGCCAACCGGCCCGATGCCGAGGGTCTGGCCTTTGCGCAGGCACACGGCATCAAGACCGCGCTGGTCGAGCACAAGGATTTCGCCGATCGCCAAGCCTTCGATGGTGCCCTGCTGGCAGAATTATTGGCGCATCATATCGAATTCATTTGCCTCGCCGGTTTCATGAGGGTGCTCACACCCGATTTTGTGGCTTGCTGGGCCGGGCGGATCATCAACATCCACCCCTCGCTTCTGCCGGACTTCAAAGGCCTTGATACCCATGCCCGCGCCTTGGCGGCGAAGGTCAGCGAACATGGGTGCAGCGTGCATCACGTCATTGCCGGGCTCGATGAGGGCAAGGTCATCATGCAGGCGCGGGTTCCGGTCATGCAGGACGATACGCCCGCAACGCTGGCAGCGCGGGTGTTGCGCGAAGAGCATCGCATCTATCCGCTGGCTTTGGCAGAAGTCGTGCGCGAGATGGATTAGGGCGCGCCGTCCGCGTCAAGGCTCAACCGCACTTTGCAATCGTGCACCGCGGCCCCGCCCAAGGGCGCCACAGGTTCGGCGTTGGTCAAGGTGTTGATGCCGCCACCATCGGCAAAGGCATGATTGGGCCAGATGCCCTCGGAAATCAGGACGCCGGGTTGCGCCCTGTCGACCACCCTAGCGCGCAACCGAACCTGACCGCGCGGGCTTTCCAGCCGCACCATCATCGCGTCCTTGATGTTCAGACGCGCTGCGTCGAGGGAGTGCACCAGCACCATCGGCTCGCCTTCGGCCTTGAGCGAGCTTGGTGTCTTGTTGAAACTCGAATTCAGAAAATTATGCGCCGGACTGGTCGCCAACTGGAATGGATAGGTGGCATCGTCGCGCTCGTTGACGGGCCAATGATCAGGAAAGCCCGGCATGGCAGAAAATGCTGTGGACGGCGCGTCAGCATCGGCGGCGGCGGCGTGCCAATCCGCCTTCAGCCTGAACTTGCCATCGGGCCAGGCAAACCCGGCGCTGAAATGCGCAGCGTCAAACTCCGGCTGCACATCGAGAAATGTGTCGTTGCCGAAGGCTTGCCTGCCGCCCCATCCGGACGCCCGCAGCACCTGCTCGATCATGTCTGCCGCGCTGGCCTCGAACGCGGCATGGCGCGCCCCGAGCCTGGCCGCGAGCGCAACGATCACGTCGCGGTTGGAGCGACATTCGCCCGGCGGTGGCACCAGTTTGGGCCCCAGCGAGAGATGCTGGTGGCCGCCGCCGCAATAGATGTCGTCATGCTCGGTGAACATGGTGGCCGGCAGCACGACGTCGGCCATGGCGGCAGTCTCGGTCATGAACTGCTCATGGACGACCGTAAAAAGATCGTTGCGGGCGAAACCTTGGCGCACGCGCGTCTGGTCGGGAGCCACCGACATGGGGTTGGTATTTTGAATCAGCAGCGCCCGCACCGGCACGCCGCCCTTCAAAGCATCCGGGTCATTGCAAAGCACCGCGCCGATGCGCGACTGGTCGAGCGCCCGAATGCTGTCATCGCGCGCGTCATGGGCTTCAAGCAGGCTCTGGTCGAGATGAAAAATGCCGGAATTGGAATGGAAGGCACCACCGCCGCGGTGTTGCCAGGCGCCGCTGACCACAGGCACGCACAAAGCCGCGTGCATGTTGGTCGCGCCATTGCGTTGCCGGGTGAACCCATAACCAAGCCGGAAAAAGCTGTTCTTGTGCGTGCCGACCAGCCGCGCAAAGGCCTCGATGTCGGCGACGCCAAGCCCGGTGATCGCCGCTGCCCATTCCGGCGTGCGGGTCTGAAGGTGCGCTTCGAGGCCTGCCGGATCATCGCCGTAGCGCGCGAGATAGGCGCGGTCGGCCAGACCATCACGAAACAACACGTGCATGACGGCACAAGCCAGCGCGCCATCGCTGCCGGGCTTCAGGCAAAGCGCCAGATCGGCCTGGCGCAGGGTCGCGGTTTGATAGACATCGATGGCAATGATTTTGGTGCCGCGGGTGCGGCGCGCCCGCACCGCATGAGACAGGGCGTTGATCTGGGTGGCGGCGGCGTTGGTGCCCCAGAACACGATGCAATCGGCATCGGCCATTTCGCGGGGATCTACGCCCCTGATGGCCCCTGCCCCGGCGCGATAGCCAGCCCAGGCCATGTTGACGCAAATGGATTCATAAAACCGGCTGTAGCGCTTGACGTGGGTGAGGGCATTGATGCCATCACGCATGACGCGGCCCATGGTGCCGGCGTAATAATAGGGCCAGATTGCCTCGGCCCCATGCTCTGATTCAATCGCAAGAAAGCGGCTGGCCACCAGATCGAGCGCTTCATCCCAACTGACCCGCTGAAATGCCCCTGAACCTTTGTCACCCTTGCGAATCAGCGGATAGAGCAAGCGCTCGGGATGATCGGCGCGCTCGCCATAACGCGCCACCTTGGCGCAGATGACGCCATTCGTGTAGGTCTGCGAGCGGTTGGCGTAAACACGCCCGATCTTGCCATCGCTGCGCCGTTCAAGATCCAGCGCGCAAACCGAAGGGCAATCATGCGGGCAGGTCGTGCTGACCAGCCCTGCCGTTTCCGCATCAAGCTTCGATGATACCGCTCGACGCGCCATGCTGCGCCCTCAATAAAGCCCGCCGGTGCCCGACCCCACCGCCTGATCGGTGCTGCGGTTGGCGGATGAATTTGCAGGTTGCGGTGCAGCAGCGCCAACCATGTGATCGGGCGGGGCCGTGCCCGGCTTGAAGGCTTCGAGAATCGTGCCCGTCCCGGAGGCCCGCAGGCCGGTATGCGGATCGACGCTGATCAGCTTGATGCCCGGCGGCGGCCGGAAGGGAACATCGGGCTTGTTCTTCAGCGCGACTTCCATGAAATCGCGGAACACCGGCGCGGTAAAGTCGGCGGCCTGAGCCTTTGAGCCCATCGATTGCGGCTTGTCGTAGCCCATGAACACACCGGCGGCCAGATCGGGCGAATAGCCGATAAACCACAAATCCTTGGCGTCATTGCTGGTGCCGGTCTTGCCAGCCAGATGCTTGCCAACGGCCTTGATCTTGATGCCCGTGCCACGTTGCACCACACCTTCGAGGATCGATGTCATCTGGTAGGCGGTCATCGGATCAACGACTTGCGAGCGATTATCGACCAGTTTGGGCTCCGGCTGATCATGCCACGTCGCGGCATTGCAGGTGGCGCAGCCACGCTTGTCATGACGATAAATGGTGTTGCCGTAACGATCCTGGATGCGGTCGATCAGGGTTGGCGTGATCTTGATGCCGCCATTGTCGATCATCGAATACCCGGTCACCAGTTTCAGCAATGTCGTATCGCCGGCCCCCAATGCGAAGGCATATTCATTGGGCAGGCTGTCATAAATGCCAAAACGCTTGGCATATTCGGAAATCATCGGCATGCCGATGTCGAGCGCGAGGCGCACCGTCATCTGATTGATGGAATGTTCGATCGCAAAGCGCAAGGTGCGCGGCCCCAGCGACTTTTTCTCGAAATTATGAGGCGTCCAATAGCCTCTGCCATTGCCAAGCGGAATGGAGATCGGTTCATCCAGAATGATCGAGCTTGGTGTGTAACCATTGTCGAGCGCGGCAATGTAGATGAAGGGCTTGAAGGTCGAGCCTGGCTGGCGCTCGGCCTGCGTGGCCCGGTTGAACTTGGATTGTTCAAACGAAAAGCCGCCGACCATGGCGAGAACCCGGCCCGTGTGCGGGTCCATCACCACCATCGCGCCTTCAATCTTGGGGACTTGACGCAGGTCATAGCTGCCCGATTGTTTGGCATCGGGCGCAACATAGATGACATCGCCGGGATGCAGCGCCACATTCACCTTGCCCTTGTGCGTCCAACGCATCCCCGCCAGGGGAATGGTGCCCGTGGTGCGCTGCGTGGACAATTGGCCCGACGACAAAAATGGTGGCCGCAGGCCGATCGTGGCGCTGGTCGGCGTGGTGGCAAGCACCACGGCCATCTGCCAGGGCGCGATATCATTCAGCGCCGGCACAGCGGCCAGAGACACGCCCCAATCGGGAGAAATGTTGATCGAGGTGACCGGGCCACGCCAACCATGCTGCTCATCGAAACGCACCAGCCCGCGCACCAGAGCCTGACGCGCCATTTCCTGCATTTTCGGATCGAAGGTGGTGTGAACCTGAAGGCCGCCCTCATAGAGCTTTTTTTCGCCATAGCGGGCAACGAGTTCGCGGCGCACTTCTTCGGTGAAATAATCGCTGGCGACCACCCGTTGCTTCAGCACGCGCGGATCAACCCCGAGCGGCTGCGCCTTGGCGGCGTCGCCGTCAGCCTTGGAAACATAGCCATTGGCGACCATGCGATCGATCACGTAATTGCGCCGATCAATGGCCTTTTGTGTATCCCGGAAGGGCTGGTAATTGTTCGGGCCTTTGGGCAGCCCCGCCAGATAAGCCATCTGGGCGATGGTCAGCTGGTCAACGCTCTCGTTATAATAATTCAGCGCGGCGGCGGCGATGCCGTAATTATGCAGGCCAAGATAAATCTGGTTGAGATAAAGTTCGAGAATCTTGTCCTTCGAGAAGGTCGACTCGATTCTGATCGCCAGAATGGCTTCCTTGATCTTGCGCGTGATAGTCACGGCATCTGTCAGGAAAAAATTCTTGGCAACCTGCTGGGTGATCGTGGAGGCACCCTGAATGTGTCGCCCGCCTTCAACCAGCACGATCAAAGCCCGCAAAACGCCTTTGGGATCGATGCCGTGATGTGTGTAGAAATGCTTGTCCTCTGCCGAGATGAAGGCGTCGCGCACCAGCGGCGGGATCGCCGAAATGGGCAGAAAAATGCGCCGTTCCTTGGAATATTCGCCCAAAATCGTGCCGTCGCTGGCGTAAATGCGCGACATGACCGGCGGTTCGTAGTTTTTCAGCTGGGTGTAATCTGGCAAATGCTGCTCGAAGCGCCAGATAATCACGGCGCCAACGCCTGCGCCAAGCACAAATAAAATCGCCGCTGTCGCGAAAATAAAGCCGAAAATACGGGCAATGCCTGACATATAAGCGCAATCCGGTGTCTAAAGAACGGAACAAATTGGACGGCCAACCCGCCCCAAACTCTTCACGCGCAACCGCAGCCAATCCAAAGGACCGCAGAAGCGCTGCCGCCAAGCGTCGATTAGCACAAAGTTAACGCAGCGCCAAACGCTAGCCGACAGTTGCAGCAAAAGCTTTTTGGTTTGGTGCCGACATGACCACGCGACAGCGACCCTCGCGCGCCCATCGCCGTCATTGCGAGGAGCACAGCGACGAAGCAACCTAGGGGTTTGGGGGTTGCTGCGGCGATGGTGCCACGAAACCCCTAGGTTGCTTCGCTGTCGCTCGCAATGACGGGGGATGAGCACACACCATCACCGCCGTCATTGCGAGGAGCGTAGCGACGAAGCAACCTAGGGGTTTGGGGAATTGCTGCGGCGATGGTGCCACGAAACCCCTAGGTTGCTTCGCTTACGCTCGCAATGACGACGTTGTTGATATCACCTAAACTCCATCGCCGTCATTGCGAGGAGCACAGCGACGAAGCAACCTAGGGGGCTCGGAGATTGCTGCGGCGATGGTGCCACGAAACCCCTGGGTTGCTTCGCTTGCGCTCGCAATGACGATGGAGGAGCACACACCTTCATCGCCGTCATGGCGACGCGCTTGCACAACCCGCGATTTCAGCCTTGGCGTGCGGCTTTCAATTCGGCCCTTGCGCCCAACCGCAGCAGCAGGCTGTCATTGCAAACCGTGCACCAGTTGAAGCCGAGCTTCACCATGGACGCGGCTTTTGCGCCGGAAAAGGTATAAATCCCCGCCGACTTCTTGTGTGCCTGAACCCGCGCGACAATGTGGCGCAAGGCCTCATCCAGCACTGGGCTGTCGGGGTTGACATGGTCGCCCTTCGAGAGGGCGATGGACAGGTCGGAGGGGCCGACAAACACGCCATCAATGCCAGTAACACCGAGAATGTCGTCGAGCGCGTCGAGCGCCTCACGCGTTTCGATCATCGCGATCGCCAATTGGAAACCATTGGCCGCCTTGAGATAATCGGCTTGCGGCATGCCGGTCAGTGTCAGCGCCCGGGCCGGGCCCCATGAGCGCTCGCCCTGCGGCGGATATTTCGCAAAAGCTGCGAAAGCCTTGGCATCGGCAAGATTGTTGATCATCGGCGCGATGACCGCCGCGGCGCCGAAATCATAGAGCCGCGACACTGTTGCGAAATCACCGACCGGGATGCGCACGATGCAAGGCTTTCCGGCCAGCGTCACATGGGTGATGCCGCGCTGGACGGAGGCAATGTCATGGGCGCCATGCTGCATGTCGAGCACGACTGTGTCGAAGCCTTCGCGCACCATGGTCTCGGCGAGCATGGGCTCGGCAAAACTGCTCCAGGCCGACATGACAGGCTTGCCGCTCTTCAGCGCCTCGCCCAAGTGACTTAGCGGTGCAGCACCTGTCATATCAGCCTCCCTGAAGCCTTGTTGTTCTGATTATTCGGCGGCCTTGGCAACAGCAGGAACCACCGAGACAAAGGCGCGACCACCCTGGCTCTGCTTGAAGAGCACGGTGCCCTCAGTCAGTGCAAACAAAGTGTGGTCGACACCCATGCCGACATTGCTGCCGGGGTGCCATTTGGTGCCGCGCTGACGGATGATGATATTGCCGCCAATCACGTGTTCGCCGCCAAATTTCTTGACGCCAAGCCGGCGACCGTCAGAGTCGCGACCGTTGCGGGATGAACCGCCTGCCTTTTTATGAGCCATTGTTCTGCTCCTTCATTTCCGTAACCGCGCACGTGGCGCTGCATTCGCTCAATTTCAGCTTCATTCGCCGAGGGTTGCGGCGCGCTTCTGATCAACCTTGGCGCGGGGACCCTTGCCGGCCATCAATTCGCCAGCCTGTTCGCGCCAATGATCGCGCTCGGCGCGGCCCTTGAAACCAACTTCGTGCTCGATGCCGTCGATGTCAGCCTGATTCATCGCCACCACCTGCCAGAAGTGATGGATGCCCAGTGCATAAAGCTTCTTGGCAATGGTCGGGCCGACGCCTCCGATCAGTTCGAGATCATCAGCTTCGCCGATGGCCTTGTCGAGCTTCTGGAACTTCGTGGTGTCGAGCCCGGCAGCCTTGGCAGCAGCCACAGAGGCCGCAGCATTGGCGGCAATGCCGGCATGGTCATGATCTGTCGCAACGGGCGTTGCGGCCTTGGCCGATGGCCTGGCGCCGCCCGTGAGGAATTCCATGATCCGCACCTGCGTCATCTCCTGACGATGGCCGCGCTTGCGCTTGGAATTCTGCCGACGACGCTTCTTGAAGGCAATTGATTTGGCGGCGCGCTTGTGGCCGATGATTTCGGCCGCGACCGATGCACCCGCTACCAAAGGTGACCCGATATGGGTTCCCGTGGCATCGCTCAGCGCCAGCACTTCATTGAAACTGATGACATCGCCCAGCGCACCCGGCAGGGCCATGACAGAAATCTTGTCTTCGGCGGCAACACGATATTGTTTGCCGCCGGTTTTGAAAATTGCGAACATCGTTTTTCCTTCGTGTTCATACCAGCTCTGCCACATCTGCGACGCGGCGGCTGGCTTTTTGGCAAAACTTACCGACGATTATCCGAAGTTCACTCCGGCCCCGAGAGGCCATAGCAAAAAGCGGCCCGATGAGCCGCCCTCGAATGGCTGCTGTTTAATGCGACGTCAGCATGAAGTCAACCTGCGGTGCCAGCAGAGCAGGTTGCTTATTTGTGCACCACTACGCCTTTTTGACTGGCAAATTTGGGCTAAAGTCTGGCTTTTCTTACCAAGCTGTTAATGGCTAAACAAAGAGCGACTGGATGTCTCGCTCGTCAGGGCGAGAGTTTGGCCAAAAATCATAGTCCAACGCCGGCGTTCGAGCGACGGCTTCATGGGGGAGACAAATACATGAAAATCGGAAATCCTGCGCCGGTAGGCCTGTTTGGCTTTGGTGTCACAACCTGGCTGCTCAGCTCCATCAATGCCGGCATCATGCCGGGCTCGGCTGTGCCGATGGTGCTCGCCAGCGCTTTTGCTTTCGGCGGAACCGCCCAACTTCTCGCTGGTCTGATGGAAGCGCCGCGCGGCAATACCTTCGGCTTCGTCGCCTTCTGTTCTTATGGCGCGTTCTGGATCACCTTCGGCCTGTTCGTTGAATTCTTCGCCAAGGGTGTGCCCGGTTCGGCTGTTGGCACATGGTTGCTGCTCTGGGCCGTGTTCACAGCCTTCATGTTCATCGGCACCTTCGCCCTGAACAAGATGCTGCAGATCATTTTCGGGCTGCTGCTCATCACCTTCCTTTTGCTGGGCTTTGGCGAATTCGGCATGGGCTCGCTGCATACGCTTGGCGGCTATTTCGGCCTCGCAACCGCTGTTGCAGCCATGTATCTCGGCGGCGCTGAAGTCATCAACGAAGTCTTTGGCCGCACCGTGTTGCCGATTGGCGCACCCGCACCCAAGGCCTGAGTTGAGGTCAAACAACAAGGCGGGGGCCTGCGCGCACAGCGGGAGCCCCCGCTTCTTTTTTCAAAGCGCGTACCAATATGCTGGCCAAGGTTCGGCGAAACTGCCTAGAATGACTTGGCTGGCGATCTACAACTCCAGATGGCGGCGGTGAACCCGCGGCGGAGTCCAGTGAAACCTTCAGGGAGTATGCCACTATGTCCGACACGCAGCCCACCGAAGCCCATGTCTTCCCGGTTCGCCCGGAAGTTGCGGCCCATGCCCATATCAATGCCGAGCGCTACAAGGCGATGGCCGCCGAAGCAAGCCAGAACCCGGATGGTTTCTGGCGCCAGGAAATGCGGCGGATCGCCTGGTCGAAAGCACCGACCAAAATCAAGAACACCAATTTCAACGGCAATGTGTCGATCAAATGGTTTGAAGACGGCGAACTCAACGCCTCGGTCTCTTGCCTTGATCGTCATGCCGCCACCCATCCTGACCGCGTCGCCATCATCTGGGAAGGCGACAACCCCGCCGATTCACTGAAAATCACCTACAAGGAACTGCTGGAAAAGGTCTGCCGCCTTGCCAATGCCATGCGCAAGCTCGGCGCGAAGAAAGGCGATCTCATCACCATCTACATGCCGATGGTGCCGGAAGCGGCAGTGGCCATGCTGGCCTGCGCCCGCATCGGCGCTGTGCATTCCGTGGTGTTCGGCGGTTTCTCGCCCGACAGTCTTGCCAACCGCATCGTCGATTGCAAATCCAACATGCTGATCACCGCCGACGAAGGGCGCCGCGCCGGTAAGACAATTCCTCTGAAGGGCAATTCCGACGAGGCTTTGAAAAGCTGCCCGGATGTCAAGAATGTCATCGTGCTCAAGGTGACGGGCGGCAATGTCGGGCATGTGGCCGGGCGCGATCATGATTACGCGACCATCTGCGCCGCCGCCGCGCCGACCTGCGAACCCGAGATCATGAACGCGGAAGATCCGATGTTCATCCTTTACACCTCCGGGAGCACCGGCAAGCCCAAGGGCGTGCTGCATACTACCGGCGGCTACATGGTCTGGGCCAGCTTCACCCATGAAAACGTGTTCAATTACCAGAATGGCGACATTTATTGGTGCACGGCGGATGTCGGCTGGGTCACAGGCCACACGTATATCGTCTATGGGCCGCTGGCCAATGGCGCGACGACGCTGATGTTCGAGGGCGTGCCGAATTATCCGGATACTTCACGCTTCTGGCAGGTGATCGACAAGCATCAGGTCAATATTTTCTACACCGCACCGACCGCTATTCGCGCCCTGATGCGCGATGGTGAAGGCCCGGTGAAAAAGACCTCGCGCGCCTCCTTGCGGTTGCTGGGTTCAGTCGGCGAGCCGATCAATCCGGAAGCATGGCTCTGGTATGCCCGCGTTGTCGGCGACAACCGCTGCCCGGTGGTTGACACATGGTGGCAGACCGAGACCGGCGGCATCCTCATCAGCCCGCTGCCGGGCGCAACCGCCCTGAAGCCGGGCTCTGCAACCCTGCCTCTGCCCGGCGTCAAGCCGATGATCGTCGATGGCGAGGGCAAGGAACTCTTCGGCGCCTGCGAAGGCAATCTGTGTCTGGCCGATTCATGGCCGGGCCAGATGCGCACCGTCTATGGCGACCATGAGCGCTTTGTCCAAACCTATTTTTCGACCTTCAAGGGCCTGTATTTCACCGGTGACGGCGCACGGCGGGACAGCGATGGCTATTACTGGATCACCGGCCGCGTCGATGATGTCATCAACGTCTCCGGCCATCGCATGGGCACGGCTGAGGTCGAAAGCGCGCTGGTCGCCAATCACAAGGTGGCGGAAGCTGCCGTGGTCGGCTTCCCGCATGACATCAAGGGGCAAGGAATTTATGCCTATGTCACGCTGAAACAGGGGGTTGAACCGACCGACGCCCTTCGCAAGGAACTGGTTGCCTGGGTGCGCAAGGAGATCGGCCCGATCGCTTCGCCGGACGCCATCCAATGGGCCCCCGGCCTGCCCAAGACCCGCTCGGGCAAGATCATGCGCCGGATTTTGCGCAAGATTGCCGCCAATGAAACCGAAAGCCTTGGCGATACGTCGACCCTCGCCGATCCCGCCGTCGTCACGGATCTGGTGAGCAACCGGCAGACCGCCAGCAGCTGACTTTTGGCGTGACGTCATACCGCTTCATGAAGGCCCGTGCGTGGAAATCACGCGCGGGCCTTTTGGCGTTTGCGAGAACGGTACCGCGTTAGAATCAAACACATTTGGCATTTTCCCACACGCAAACATTCACGAAGTTTCAATTGAAACCGTGCAAATTGTGGCATGCGGCGAAATTTTGCGGGTTTTGCCAAGATCCGGATGTGTTGATTCATGCTGCCAGAAGACCAGAATGCCTACGACGTTCGCGCGGATGGGGTGCCCGTGCACGACACCACCGTGAACGGCGTCAGTCTCAAATTGAGCTTTCCCTCGCGGATGGGCAGCGCCACACTGCAATTCATCGATGCCAGCGTCGCCCGGATCGAGATCACGAATGATCGCTCCCATGACCTTGGCCATCTCACTCTGGCGCTTTCGGCCGAACCTGCCTTCCTGCCGCAAAAGCTTTTCCGCATCGAGCATTTGAAGGCCGGTGCCTCGTGGCAATTGGATGGCGCGGCTTTTGACATTGACCCGGCATTTTTGCGCGGGCTTACCGACCCGATCAACGCCACACTGGTGGTCTCGCTGCGTTCTGGCGAAACCGAACTGGTCGGCGCCACTCCCGTGATCGAGCTGACAAGCGCGACCGACTGGCCCGGCCTTGATGCGATTCCCGAGACGCTCGCGGCCTTTGTGAACCCGAATGATGTTGCGGTTGCGCAGGTTTTGACCGTGGCCGCCGCCAAGCTCGAACAAAGCGGGCGTCAGCAGGCGCTGGCTGGCTATGCGACAGGCAACAAGAGCCGCGTCTGGGAATTGGTGGAAGCCATTTTTGCCGCCGCCAGCGATGCCGACATCGCCTATGAGCTGGTGGCACAGCCCAATTTCTACAGTGCATGGCGCGTCAGCCAACCGGCCGAGATCATGGCGCGCAAAAGCGCGACCGCGCTGGAACTTGCCGCATTCCTTGCGGCGGTGCTGGAAAAGGCCGGGCTCGAAACGCTCATTGGTTTTGGTCGGGATATGCTGGCGGTGGGCGTCTGGATGGAGCCGAGCGCGCCGGGCGATCTCACCTACCCGAGGCCGTTGCCGCTACGCCAAAAGCTCGCCCAGCGCGAGCTCATGCTGTTTGATCCGGCAATGGTGGCGGTGCGCCCGCGCGGCCATTTCCGCGCGGCAGTCGCCAAGGCCACCGGCCTTGTTGCCGAGCCCAATGAAGCCAATTATGCCCTTGTGCTCGATGTCGCCGAAGCGCGCCGCCGCCGCGTCGTGCCGCTGCATGCCGAAGCTGCGGCGCCGGGACAAAAGGGCAAGGCAGGCAAAGGCAAGGCCGCGCAGGCCCCGGCAGGAGCTTCCGCGCAGCCCGCCGCCGCCAAGACCATTGTGGGCCGCCTCAAACTTGCCAAGCGCAATCTTGGCGATTCCGCCCAGCATCTTCCTTGGCTCAGCGCCGCCGATCCGCTTGCATCGCTTGATGTCGCCGGCATTGATATCGATGTGCTGGCAGAGCAGCTGGCAACACGCGAGCCTATCGTCATTCTGCCGCGCAGCAGCACCGCCGCCGGGCGCCCGAGGCCCAAAGCTGTAGTGCAGAGCCGCCTTGGTATCGACAAGCTGCAGGCGCAGCTCGCAAAATTGGCAAAAGCAGAAGCCCATCTCATCGAATCGACGGGCGCGCATGGGCTTTATCTGGCATTGGGTCAGGTGACCTGCGCTGCGGAAGCGAAAAGTCCGGCATTCAGCGCGCCGATCCTGCTGGCACCTGTCAACCTGCTGGAAGTGGTGGAACCCAAAGGCTGGGCCATGCGGGCCAATAGCATGCCAGCGTGCTTCAATCCGTGGCTGCTTGAAAAACTGCGCCGCGAGCGCGGTCTCAACCTAACCCTTGAGGGCAATGGCGTCGAAGCTTCCGGCGAAGTCACCGATGTGCCCAAGGCACTGGCGGCCTTCGAGGCGATGGTTCACGATGCTGCCGGCATCGAGCTATCCGACAAGGTTTCGCTGCTTGCCGCGCCGCTGCATCAACACCAAATCTGGCTGCGGTTGCGCGACGATGCCCTGAATCTGGAGGCCAACCCGCCGCTGGCGCATCTTTTTGCCGGCACGAAGATGAATGATCCTGCCCGGTTTCCCGACGAGCGGTTGCTGGATCGCGATATCGAGCCCTGCAACCAGTTCATGCCGTTGCCGGCCGATGGCGCGCAATCGTCGGCGATTCTCGCCGCGACTTATGGGCAGAATTTTGTATTGTCGACGCCGCCCGGCACCGGCAAGAGCCAGACTCTGGCCAACATGATCGTGCAATTGCTCGGCGACGGCAAGACCGTGCTTTATGTGTCGCAAAAGGCCACGGCGCTGCATAATCTGCATCTGCGGCTGGGGGCGGTCGGCCTCGGCACCTTCTGCCTTGCGCTGCACGCCGAGGACACGCCGGGCAAGGATCTGCTGGCTCAGGCGAAAGCCTCGTGGGATGCCCGCTCGTTGCGCACCCCGCGCGATTGGTATGTTGCGGCGGCTGACCTGAAAAAGCTCAAGGAGCGCCTGAACAATGTGTCGAGCGCCTTGCGCCGTCGCCATGGCAATGGCCTGACGGTTGAAGAGGCTTTGGGCCGGGTCATGCGCGGCAAGGATTTTGCGGCGGGCCTCGATTTGCATTTCGAGGACGCGGCCAGCCATGATGAGGCGCGGATGCGGCGGTTGCGCGGACGCAGCCGCGAACTCGCCCAGGCGGTGGATGGCCTCGATGTTCCGGCGCACCATAAGCTGCGGATGATCGGGCAGACGCAATGGTCGCCGCTCTGGCAACAGCAATTGGCTGAATTGGCGCAAAATTACACGCAGGCGGCACAGCGCCTGATGCGCACCAGCACCGCTGCCATGGCTGTTTTCGACCTGCCCGCCTGCGGTGATCCCACCCGCCTGCTGCGCATTCTGACGTTTCTCGGGCAGGCGATCATGCCCGTGGCCCCGCTCGCCCTTGTGGCCCTCGGGCAGGACATAGGCGCGCAACGCCTGGCATTTGCGAGCTGGAAAGTCATTCGCGACAAATATCTGACGGTGGCGGCCGGGCTTGGCCAGAAATATCGCGACGGGGTGTTCGCGCTTGATCTGGCGCTTTACGCCGAACATTGGCGGCACGTGGGACGGCGCCTCGTTTTGCCGTCACGCCGCCGCACCCAGGTCATAGAAGGTCTTGGCGCCTTTGCCGAAGGTCCATTGCCGCCCGATCTCGGGCCGGATCTCGCCAGATTGCTCGAACTCAAGGAATTGCGCCGCTTTGCCTTGCCGTTCGAGGCCAATCTGGTAGGCCTCGGCCCGGTTTGGCAGGGCTTTGACACCAGCGATGGCGTGGTTGAGGCCTGCCTGACATGGTGCGAGCAAACCAAGGCCCGCGCCGAGGCGATCAGCGATCCGGGCACATCCGCGGCGCAGTGGCTGGAACGGCTGACGCGCACGCTCAACGCGTCAGGCGACGAATTGCGCGAAAATGGCGGCAAACGCCACGCCATTGCCTGTCTCGTGCATGACTACCGCAGCTTTGAGGCCGCCCGCAGACTGCTGGCCGCCCATGCCGTGATGAGCGATGACAGCTTTGGACTGCCGACGGACGAGTCCTGGCTCGAAGCCTCGATGGCGATGGTGATGTCGTGGTCGGGGGCCATGACGCAGATGCACCGCTGGTGCCAGTGGCAGGCGCTGTGCGCGACCCTTGCCGAGATGGGCCTGGCGCCGCTGGTGGATGCCGTCGCGCGGGGCCTTGTCCGCGCACGAGACACTGAAACAGCTTTTGAATTGTTTTACGCACGCGGCTGGCTGGCCGCGCAGGTCGATGCTGAAGCGGTGTTGCGCAATTTCATGGCCGAGCAGCATGAAGACGCGATCGAGCGCTTTGTGCGGCTTGATCAAAAGGTCGCCACGCTGGCGCAGCATGTGGTCGCCGGGCGTCTGGCCATGAACATTCCGCAACGCAAGTCCGCGATCAAGGACCCTGAACTGGCGTTTCTCGCCCGCGCCATCGAACACCCCGAGGCTCATCCTCGACCGGCGGCGTTGATGGCCGAAGCGGCTACCGCCCTGCGCCGTCTGCTGCCCTGCCACATGATGAGTCCGGCCTCGGCGGCGAGATTTCTCGCCCCCGACAACAAGCCCTTTGACGTGCTCATCATCGACGAGGCGGCGCAATTGGCAACCGATGACGCGCTGTTCGTCATGGCTCAGGCCAAGCAAGTGATTGTGGCGGGCGATCAACAGGAATTGCCGCCCGGCGCCGACAATGCGATCCAGCCCGAAAGTCTGCTGGACGCCTGCCTCGGCGCGCAAATGCCCTCGAAAGCGCTCAACTGGCATTATCGCAGCCGCCGCGAAAGCATGATCGCCTTCGCCCACGAGGCCTATTATGGCGGCAGCCTGATGACCTTCCCTGCCCCGGTCATTGCAGATACCGGCTTGCAACATCACGTCATTGCGCGCGGCGATGATGACAAGCCTCAGGCTTTGGCGAATCTCGCGGAAGCGCGGGCCGTGGTTGCGGCGGCCATCGCGCATTTGAATGATTCGGAAATGACGGCAATGCGGCAATCACTCGGCATTGTTGCCGCGACCCGCCAGCAAGCGGCGCTGATTGAAGACTTGCTGGCTGCTGCCAAGGCGCACGAACCGCAATTGGCCTATGCGGATGCGACGCGGCCGATCGAGCCGCTGTTCGTGAAGACCATTGCCGAAGCCCAAGGCGAGGAGCGCGACCATGTGCTGCTGTCGCTGGGCTTCAACTCTGATGCCAAGGCCAACGCCTTGGCGCCCGTGATTTTCAACGGCGCACTCGGACAGCGTGCGCTGAATGTCGCCATCACCCGCGCGCGGGCCGGACTGCAGGTCTTTTCCAGTTTTGCGACCGAAGACCTGCTGCCTCTGGCTGACCGCAGTGCCGGCTGGCACGATCTCCATGCCTTTTTGCAACATGCCGACCAGTCGACCACGGCACCTGCCGAACGCGCCGAGACGGCCGCATGGCTGTCGACCTTCGAAACCATCGTGCTGGAAAAACTCAGCGCTGCAGGCTGGCATGTCCGCGCCAAAATCGGCCATACCGGACAAGGGCTCGATTTCGGCATTGTTCACCCCGACGACCCGGCGCTTTATCTTGCCGGAATCATCTGTGACGGCGCCGCGATGGAGCAGACCACAACCGCGCGCGAGCGGGATCGGCTGCGCGCGCAAAGGCTGCACGAACTGGGCTGGCAGGTGCATCATGCCTGGTCACTCGAATGGTGGCTCGACAGCGAAAGGGCGCTGGCGCGGCTGAATGGCGCGCTCGAACAAGACCTCAAGATCTCGCGCATGTCCAAGGCGGAGCGGGCGGCCCTGCAAAGGTTGCAGGCCGAGTCGGCACCCACTTTTGAAATTGTCTTTACCGCGGCTGATGAGGCCCCGCCCGCCGCGATCACGAGCGCCGTGCCACAAGCCGACCAGGCTGAACCCGCCCCGGCACCGCTCGCCAGCGCGCCGGAACCGAGCCTGCCCGCCGCCACATTCTGGGCACCCTACAAGGTGATTGATAGCGCCGGATTGAATGTGAAACCGGACCGGGTCGCGTTTTTCAACACTGAATACCAGCCACATTTGCGCGCCATTATCGAGGCGGTGATCAATGCCGAGGGCCCCATGTCGGAAAGGTTGCTGCGCCAGAGGATTGCCGCCTTGCACGGCTTTGCCCGAGTCACCGAGCGCATGGCGGCGGTGATCATGGCGCAGATCAGCCCGTCCGTGCAGCGCTCCGAGGAAACCGACGGCGTGATCTTCTGGCCCGAAGGCGTCGATGTCGGCATCATGCCGCAATTTCGCGCGTCCAGCGCCGCTGCGCGCGAGCTTGATGACATTCCGATCATCGAATTGGCCAGCCTCGCCTATAATCTCATGCAGGCAGGCACTTCGCCCGCCGACCTGCTGTGGCGCATGGCGCACGAAGCCGGAGCCGCGCGATTGTCGCCGCGCGATCAGAATCGCATCCATCAGGCTGTGGATCTGGCCCGCCGGGCGGCTTGAGGCCGCTTGGCCGCAATGAGCGGCGGGCCGCCGGAAAACCGTCGTGGCGCGCTCAGGCGCAAACTGGTGGCTTGCGGCCACTCCATGGTTTTTCGCGCTCCAGCATGGCAGCGAGGCGATAAAGCATGCCTTCGGCTCCAGCCCGGGCGGCGAACATCACGCCCAGCGGCAGACCGGCCTTGTTCCACGCGAGCGGCATGGACATGGCAGGCTGCCCGCTCATGTTGAACATGGCGGTCCATGGCGCATAATGGCCGCTTAATTTCATGTAGCCGGCAACATCCGCGCTCATCATGTTAAGCCTGCCGAGTTCGAGCGGCGGCAGACTGAGCGTCGGCACCATCAGCACATCAAAATCGTCAAAGAACACTTCGGCCTGGCGCCCGAAGGTGTGCATCGTCGTGACCGCACTGATGTAATCGGGCGCGGACACACTCGCCGCCATGGCGCGCACCGCCATGGTCACGATCTCCAGATCATCGGGGCCGAGGGCACGACCCAGCTTGGCCTCGCGTGCTCGCAGGGCAGCTTCAACATTGGCGGCAATGATTTTCATCTGAGAATCGCCCGCCTTGCCGACAAAATCCGGCATGACATCACTGACATCATGACCCTGTCGGTCGAGCCAGGCAGCCAGTTCGCTGACGGCCTGAGCGACTTCAGGATCGGTTGACAGGCCGCCCGGATGCCGGGTGCAAAAGCCTATGCGCAAACGGCCGACGTCGCGGCCGACTTCTTCGAGATACGGGCGCTCCGGTGGTGCGATGCGCACCGGACTTCCCGGCTCCGGGCCATGGGTGGCATCGAGCAAGGCGGCGCTGTCACGCACACTCAGGCTCACACAATGCGAGGTGCTCATGCCCGCCCAACCTTCCAGCACATCCGGGCCCATCGGCATGCGACCGCGGGTCGGCTTCATGCCGAAAAGCCCGCAACAAGACGCTGGAATACGGATCGAACCGCCGCCATCGGTAGCATGGGCCAGCGGAATCACCCGTGCCGCCACAGCCGCAGCTGAGCCCCCCGATGACCCACCAGTCGAATGGGCGAGGTTCCAGGGGTTGCGTGCCGCTCCCCCCAGACGCGGTTCGGTGGTGATGTTGAGGCCGAGTTCTGGCGTCGAGGTCTTGCCGAAAATCACCAGTCCGGCGGCCTTGTATCGCTCAACCAGCGTCGAGGAATGATCAGCGACATTATCGGCGAAAGCGCTCGAGCCATAGGTGACCGTCGTATCGGCCAGCATGGTTATGTCTTTGAGGAGAAACGGCACGCCAGCGAAAGGCCCATCGGGCAGGCCGCGGGCGATTTCGGTGCGCGCCAGATCGTCATGGCGCATCGCCACGGCATTGAGGCGCGGCTCTACTGCATCCAGCCGCGCGATGGCTGTCGCGAGCAATTCGGCGGGCGAGACCTGGCGTCGTCGGACGAGTTCTGCAAGACCCAGTGCGTCAAAATCGCCGAAATTCTGCACCAGATCCATAAGCTACCCCCTGCCCCTGAACCAGAAGGCGTCCGCAACGCCATTCAAGCGCTGCGGACGTAACGCCGTCATGTTTCAGCGCACGTTCAAACTGCGCTGTTGATCCATTTCAGCAATTCGCTCTTGGGCGCGGCCCCGACCTTTTGCGAGGCGAGCTTGCCGTCCTTGAACAGCATGAGCGTCGGGATGGAGCGAATGCCGAGCTTGCCCGAAACACCGGGGTTCTCATCGACATTCAATTTGGTGATTTTGACCTTGCCGCCCATTTCTTTGGCGATTTCTTCGAGCGAGGGGCCGATCATCTTGCAGGGGCCGCACCATTCAGCCCAGAAATCCACAACCACGGGTTCCTTGGCTTCGAGAACTTCGGTGGCGAAACTGGCATCGGTAACTTTGTGCGTTGACATGACAACCTCTTTCCTGCGCCATTGCTGACGCATTCGGCGCACAGTGCATCTGCACGCAACTTCCCTCTTAAAGTATGAACGCCGCCCCTGTCAGTCAAGCGCCTCGGCCAGTGCTTCTTCAAGTTGTTGGGGCGTCACAGTGATGCAGCGTGGCCCGGCGGTGTAGATCAGATGGGCGCGCACGGGCTTGCCAGGATAAATCCGGGCCACCACGGCGCAATAGAGCGCCAGTTGGCGCAGATGCGCGGCGGGTGCCTCTGCCGATTCCGGCACTTTGCCGGTCTTGTAATCTGCAATTTCAATAGCCTGATTGGCTACGGCCAGCAGATCGATCTGGCCAACAATTTCGCGCGTGCGGCCCTGCCGGTCGATCAGGCGGCCGGCAATCGCCACTTCGGCGCGGGCCGTGCCGCTGAACAGCTCTTGCATTTCGTCCAAGGCCAGCACGCGCTCGGCCTCGCTGATCCATGCGTCGCGCGGCCATTCCGGCCTGCCGTTGG
>JAJZGX010000011.1 GCA_021804825.1 Pseudomonadota bacterium
TTGTCCAATACAGCGCCGCAGCCCCCCGACGGGGATAGCGCCGCCGGTCAGGTGCATGATCTCTGCGCCCACCCGCCCCGCAGTCACCAACGCGCCATGCAGCGCTTCGAGCAGCGGTTTGAGGTTGTGGCGCTGCGCTGGCTCGACACCAAGCCCGATATGCGCAACCTGCCCCTTGGGAAACAGCCAAGCGTAGCCGCCGCGATAGGCGGGCGCCAGAAATATGTCGGTCGCAGTATGCGGCTCATGCAAAGCCACCGTGATTTGCCGGGTTTCAACCAGCGCCTGCGTGCCGGTGCCCATCGCTAGCCCCAGCAGCGAACGCGGCCCATCGGCGCCGATCAGCACTGGCGCATCAAGGATATGACCCGTCTGCAACACCAGCCCCTCAGGGGTAAGGGCTTTGACGCTGGCCCCGAAAAGCACCTGCGCACCGGCACTGGCGGCGGCGCTCACCAAGGCCTGATCGAACGCGGCGCGATCAATCATCTGGCCGCGAAAATCTTCGGTCAGATATGGCGCTTCGCCAGCAAGATAAGTGTGCATGGCATGGATCGGCTGGCGAATGGCATCCGGCAGACCGCTCGCCTGACCAAGCAGCGGGCCGGGCACGAATTCCGCGCATTGCACCGGCAGCCCGGCTTCCCGGCGGCGATCGACACCGATCACCCGCAAACCGCCCCGCGCCGCTGCCAGCGCCGCACTGGCACCAGCCGGGCCAAGCCCGACAACCACCAGATCAGCGGTCAGCCTTGCACTCATCGGGCGCATCCATGGACCAGTTGCCGTTCGCCGGTGAGGGCACCAAGGCGCGGTGCTTGCCCGCCGACTTTGATGGAGCAGCAGGCGTGTTGCTGGCTGAAGGGGCGCCCGAGCGCACGGGCGACCGCCACCGCCCCTTCGGCAGGAAAGGCAATGCCGTCGAGCCCGGCCATTACCGCATAGGCATCGGTGACGCGCTTGTGCATCCCCGCAGGTCGCGCGCAGCCGAGCAAAACCTGGCGATCCGGGATTTTCCTTCGCGCATCCAGGAATATCCGCCCGACATCGCTGGTGTCGGGCGTCACGAACATGCCATCACGGCCATAAAACGGCATCACCACCACCAGCACCAATGAGTGGATCTTGTGGCGCGATACAATGTCGAGCGCCTTGGCCTCGCCCAGAATCCGGCCGTAATGCAGCCCGATCACGATGTGCGGCACGATTTCCATGTCGGTCGCACATAGCGCTGCCAGCGTCGCCTCGAAATCATCGACGCTGCGCTCCAGATGATAGACATCGCGAATGGTTTCCTGCGCGCCGATGACATCCATCATGGCAGTATCGACGCCAGCACTTGCCATCTGGCGGGCGCGCGGCGCATCGGTGAGCGCCGAATGAATGGCAATCTTGAGATGTGGAAAATCGCGCTTCAGCGTCTCGATTACCGGAAAATAGCGCTCATATTTGATTTCATTGCGCCGGTTGGAGCCACCCGACAGCAGGAAACCCTGCAAATCCTGCAGCAGCACCAGGTCGCGCACCTTGCGATCCAGCATTTCGGGTGTGGTCGCCGGGATCATCGGTTCGAGAATTTTCGCCTGGCAATGGTCGCAATCCAGCGCGCAGGCCCCCGCCGTCACCGAGAAAGCCGGGAACGAGTTTTTCGAGCATCCGGACATTTCACCGGACGAATATTCCTTGAAAGTCGGCGTTGAAAACCGAATTTCCCGCAGCGGTGCAAGCTCTGCCTGTTGCTGAAAGTCACCAATCAGGCGATGGTCGAGCTCCGCATCCTCAAACGCCTCTATCCCGGCAAGAGCGCCACTCCAGTCCATGCGCGTTCCTCTATTCAATTTTTCTAATATAGATGCCATCATGCTGCCGAAACCGCAAATGGTTTTTTGATCAAGCTTCAAGCCTTGCGCATGACAGCCTCGGCAATGGTGCGAATTTCCGCGCGCACCGGGCCGACGTTCGGCTGATCGCGCAGCGTCGTCAGCCATTCCGGTCGAATTTCATCCGCCTCCACCAGATCGCATGTCAAGCCCTTGAGCATGTCGGTCAGGGCCGGTGGGAGCAGGTCTGGCACCTGATAGCCGTTGAGCGCCGCCCACAGCCCGGCCCAGGCGCGCCCCAAAGTCCATGGGTTGTAGCCGCCGCCGCCAAGAACCACCACGGCCGGCGCGCAAGCCGCCAGTTGAGTCACGGCCTGCCACAAGGCGCCATTGCTCAAGGCCATAGTCGAAAGCGGGTCGCCCGCCAGATTGTCAGCCCCGCAGGTGATGACCAGCGCTTGCGGACGTTGTGCTTGCACCAGCGGCAGAATGGCAGCGCGCATTAGATAGTCGAGTTCATGATCATTGAGATGGCGCGGCACCGGCAGATTGCGGGCGCGCCCCAGACGCCGGTCATGCAGCAAACCCGTGCCCGGCCAACGGCCTGCCTCGTGCACAGATAGCGTGAAGACCCTTTCATTGTCGAAAAACGCATCCTCGACACCATCGCCATGGTGGGCATCGAGATCAACATAAACGATCCGCTCCAGCCCCTTCTCGAGGCACGTCAGAATGGCAAAGACCGGGTCATTGAAATAGCAGAAGCCGCTGGCACGCGCCCGCTGGCCATGATGGGTGCCCCCTGCCGGATGATAGGCAATGCCACCTTCGAGCGCCAGATTCGCCGCCAGCACCGAGCCGCCGACCGAAGTCGAAGCCCGCTCGAATATGCCCGGAAACACCGGATTTTCGCGCGTGCCGATATTGTAGAGCCGGCGGTGCGCGGCGGGCGTCAACCCCGTGGTTTCGGCTTGATATAGCGCTTCGACATAGTCCGGCGCATGAAACACCGTCAGTTGCTCGCGGCTGGCAACCGGGCTGGCGTGAAATCCATCCTTGAGCCAGCCAAGTCCGGCGCAAAGATCAACGGCCGTTTCAACCCGCGCAATCGCCAGAGGATGGTTCTGGCCATAGGCGGCGCGACGATAAACTTCGGCATGGACGAACAGCGGCGGTGTCTTGTGCGACGAAGGGGGGCGTGCAACATTTTTCAAATTCTGCATCTTTCAAAAAGATTGCTTGACAATTCTAGTCAGAGCATATTCACTTATGCTAATAAATAGAAATCTGGGGATGATGGCCAGAGCGCCTTTGGCATTGTCCGCCGCTAGGGAGTTCAAAATGGCAAATGAATCACAGGGCGGCGCTGGCGCGTCCAACGCCAAATCCATGTCCATCATCGTTACCAAAGGCTCGCTGGATTGGGCCTATCCGCCTTTCATTCTGGCCACCACAGCGGCGGCAATGGGCGTTGATGTCACAATGTTTTTCACGTTTTACGGCCTGCCGCTGCTGCTGAAAAAGCTGGATTTGCAAGTGACGCCACTCGGCAATCCGGCGATGAAAATGCCGATGATGGGCATGCACATGGGCATGCCGAACATTGTCGGCATGATCCCGGGTGTCGATGCGGCAGCCTCGCGCATGATGAAGAACCTCATCAAGAAGAAGGGTGTCGCCTCAATCGAGGAACTGCGCGAAGCAGCAGTGGAATCCGACGTAAAAATGATCGCCTGTCAGATGACCATGGATCTCTTTGAATATGACCTCAAGGACATGATAGGTGGCATACAACTCGGTGGCGCTGCAACCTATATGGAAGGCGCGCTGAAGGCAGACATCAACCTTTATATTTGATACAAACCAGCAACTGACAAAACCAGACCTGAAGGAACCAGTAATGGCCGACCAAACACTTGATGCCAAGGGGCTGAATTGCCCGCTTCCGATTCTGCGCGCCAAGAAAGCGCTGAAGGATATGGCGACCGGGCAGACGCTTGAAATCATCGCAACCGATCCGGGCTCCATCCCCGATTTTGAGGCATTTTGCCGCACCACCGGCAATCAGATGCTGGAGTCGAAACAGGACGGCAACCTCTATAAATTCCTCATCAAGCGCACCGCTTGAGCGAACCCAAGGCGGGCAACCCCATGGCGGACAATGCACTTTATATTCTGCTGTGCTCGGGCGAGCGTGAAAAAATCCAGATGGCTGCCATGATGGCAGCCGTCGCTGCCGTGTCTGAACGCCCCGTGCAGGTATTCGTCAGCATGAACGCGATGCTGGCATTTGACAAAAACGCGCCGCTCGCCACCCGCTACCATGGCGGGGCCTTCGCGAAATTGCTGCACGATCAAAAAGCCCCTGATCCCATGGTCTTGTTCCAGCAGGGCAAAGACCTTGGCGATCTCAAAATGTGGGCTTGTTCAATGGCGCTCGACATCCAGGGCTGGGAAATGTCGCATCTGGATGAGACGCTGTTTGATGGCCCGCTGGGCCTGACCAAGTTCCTGTCAGATGCGGAAAGCGGACAATTTGTGACCCTTTGAACTTTGGAGCCCGCCAGATCATGAGCGAAAAAACAATTGTGGATGCGCGCGGTGCTTTCTGCCCCGGCCCGTTGATGGAACTCATTGCAACGCTGAAAAACATCGCAATTGGCGATGAGGTGGATGTCTGGTCAACCGACAAGGGTTCAGTCACCGACATTCCGGAATGGTGCAAGAAGGTCAAACACGAATGCGTCGGTGTGGTCGAGCAGCAGGGTTATTGGAGCGTTCTCGTGCGTAAGGCGAAATAATTCAACGTCGTAGCGGATCTGGAAAACCAGACTGTAAAATCACTTTGGGAGGGACACATGGCCAAGCAGGTAGTGATTATTGGGGGTGGGGTCGCGGGGACAATTATTGCCAACGGCCTATGTCGGCAGATCAAATCCGAATTGGCTTCAGGGGCCGTAACGATCACCATGATCGGCGACACCGACAAGCATATGTATCAACCGGGCCTGCTTTATGTGCCCTTCGGCAAAATGCGCGAGTCGGAGCTTTACCGCGACCAGCGCAAAGTGCTCGATAAAAAGGTCGCGTTTTTCGTCGATGCTGCCAAGAACATCGATGTTGAAGCCAAGCGCGTCACCACCGCATCTGGCAAGACCTACACTTATGATTACCTCGTAATCGCCACTGGGTCACGCATTCGCCCGGACACCATTCCCGGCATGAGCGAAGGCGCGCATTGGTTCTATGACCTTGAAGGCGCAAGGAAATTGCGCGATGCCCTCAATGATTTCCAGGGCGGCAAGGTCGTCATCAACGTCAATGCCCCGCATAAATGCCCGGTGGCACCGGTTGAAATCACGTTGATGCTGCGCGAGTTTTTCGTCGCCAAAGGCGTGATGGACAAAACCGAGATCACCTACACCTATCCCATCGGTCGGCTTCACGGGCTCGAACCGGTTGCCAATTGGGCGGTGCCGGAATTCCAGAAGCACGGCATCAAGTCGGAAACCTTCTTCAATACCAAAGCGGTCGATCCTCAGGCCAAGACCATCACGTCCGAGGAGGGGGTGACGCTGCCCTACGACCTGCTGATCACCATCCCGCCGCATTCCGGCTCACAGGTCATCATCGACTCGAAATTGGGCGCGGGCGGGTGGGTGCCGACCAACAAGCAGACACTCCTGCGCGAAGGCTCCGACAATGTGTTCATCGTCGGCGATACCACCAATATTCCCATCTCCAAGGCCGGTTCGACCGCGCATTTTGAAGCTGATACGGTGGTGGATAATCTTTCCTCACTACTGAAAGAACAGCGCTGGTCGCGCAATTACGATGGCAAGGTCTATTGTTTCATCGAGACGGGCCTGACCACCGGCACCTATATCATGTTCAACTATACCACCCCGCCCAATCCCGGCCCGCCCTCGGCCATGGTGCACTGGCTCAAGCTGGGCTATAATCGCATGTATTGGCTGTCTGCCCGCGGCCTGTTGTGAGGAGGTTGGTATGAACCAGATGCCCTCACCAGATAAATTGCCCCTGGATGAACTCACCCGCGCCGGGGTCGCGATCCGCGAAGCCCTGACGGATCAGATGGTCGAGCGTTTTGCCGTGACTGGCTCAAACGCCATGGAATTGCTTGATCGCCTCAATGATGAAAGCACCAATGCGGCCGTTCACAGCCTCATTGACCGCCTCACCGAGGTGCACAAGGCTGGTGCTCTCGATACGATCTTTGACATGATCATGGCGGTTCACGCCGTGCGCAACGCCATGACCGACCAGATGATCGAGCGTTTGGTGTGCTTTGTGGAAGCGGCGGTCGACACTGTTGCCAATGAGGAAACATTCGGATTTGCGCAGGGCGCTATCGGTGCGCTGCGCGATGCCGCGCAACATACCGCAAATGAGCCCGTGAAAGCCGGTTGGCTGGGCACGGCCGGCCTGCTGGGCAAGCCGGAAACGCAGCGCAGCCTGCAATTCCTGCTGTCATTTGCCAACAAACTGCAAAAGCACGCTGAAGAACAATGAAATCATTCTGCGACGGGGCCGGAGATGAAAGCCGATCCCGTCGAGTTCAAGTAACAACAGTCGGATAGATGATGATGTCTGACTTATATTGGAGCTATTATTACAGACAATACTAAAAATACCTGATACAAATGCAGAAAGCCGGAGCATAGACAAATGAAATCGTTGTTGAAATTTACCGCCGCCGTGCTGCTCACTGGCATGGCGATCACGCGGCCGGCGGTCGCTGCCTATGTTCAGGTCAAGATGAACCACGTGCCTTATGGCAACGTGAAAATCGTCATTCCGGTAACCGCCGTCAATCCCAAAGTCTGGAATGTAAAGCTCCACAATCTCATGAACGCCGAAAACGCCATCAAGGCCGGCAAGGGGACATTGCAGGCGCGTGTGGTGCTCTACGCGCGTGGTATCGCCATGTTGCAGCAGCCCATGGCCCCGCCACTGGCGAAACTGGTCGATGCGCTTCGCAAGGACGGTGTGCAATTTGAAATCTGCAATAATTCTCTCGAAAAGCTGCAGGTTGATTGGCATTCGCTCTATGGCGTCAAGGAAACGGACATTGTGCCCTCCGGATTTCTCGAGGTGGGTTGGCTGTCGAACCATGGTTGGGCTGTAGATCCGCTGAATTAGCAGCTTTTGCACTGAGACATCAATTGTTGGGGGTGACCTATGCTTGATTCACGCATGACCGCGGCGGCTCTGGTTCTGGTAACACTGGCGAGTGGCGTCGCTTTCGCCGCTGATGACAGCAGCTTTGCGCCCGGCGGCACGGCGCTTGACCACAGCAGCGAGCAGTTCCGCAATTTGAAGATTGTCATGGATTTGAAGGCAGTCTCGCCGGCCAGCATCAATTTCGGCGCCATTGTCGCGGGCCGCATCATGCAGCAAACGGGCACCCAACTGGTCGTTGTCGTCGAAGGCCCGGCGATCAAGGTCTTCGCCAAGAAAAACTATATCGATCACCAGGGCATCGTCGATAGTTGGGTCAAGCTGGTCAAGAGCGGCGTCAAGGTGGAATATTGCGGCAATTCGGTTCATGGCGCGGGTCTCAAACCGTCAGACATGGCCGGATTGAGCGCCGCCAAGCCAGCGGTGGTCAATCTTGGTGCGTTCCCGACCCTTGCTCATTACGAGACGGACGGGTTCAAACCCATCGTCGTTGAATTGCTCGACAAATAGCCGCGCCTCCGGCGTTGCGGCCGGAATGGCGCATGAAATGCTTAGGCCTTCGCCGCGCAGCGGTATCAGGTGGCGCTCATGTGGCGATCGGCTCGCCCGCATCGGCCCATCCGAGCATGCCGCCACGGTAATGCACCTTGATATCGCTGCGCCCTTGCGCCTGCGCCAACTCAAGCGCTGTCACCGAGCGGCGGCCCGAACGGCAGATGAACACGACGGTCTTGTCGGACGGTGGCGGCAACTCATGGGCGTTGAAGCGCGACAGCGGTTGCAGCAAGGCACCGGCGACATGGCCCTCGGCATATTCGTCATCCTCGCGCACATCAACCAGCAGAATTTTTCCTTCCGACAAGCCCTGCTTCAACGTGCCAAGTTCAATGGTTTCGATGATGCTCATGAAATTTTATCCAGATCCAACGAGATGCGGCCTTGTGCCACAGCGAAGATGATGCCGCAACCCGGCCCCGCGCCAGCAGATGCCCGGCACTAGGTGTCAAAGAGGCGGCGCTTGCCGCGGCGCAAAGCTGACGAAGCGCAGGATCGTGAAAAACGCCAACGCCATGAAGCTGTGCAGGAAGGCGGCGGGCGGCACGCTGACCCCCAGATGGGCATTGAGGCGAAAGCTGGCAGCGCCCAGCAGCAGCAAAAGCCCGACCATCTGCCGGGGACGGTCAAGCCGCAGCGCTCCTGCCAGCAGGATCGCCAGCATCGACACAACCGCGACAGCTTCGAGCACGGCTTTGGGGCCATGCAGGCCAACCACCACCAGCCCCAGCGCGCATGCTGCCAGCGCCAGCGCCCAGGCGAGGGCAGCGCGCCGCGCCAAGGGTGATTGCGGCCAGATCAGCCCCAGCGCCAGCATCGGCAGGCCACTCACCGCAGCGATCAGGCTCAGCGCATCATGCAGGCCATAGAGCGGCAACAGCCCCCCGTAGGTGATGGCGCCGACGAGCGCGGCAATCGCCGTCAGCAGGCTACCGATTTGCAGGGCAGGCAGCGCCCGGCCCGGCCAGGCGGCGACGCCAAAGCCGGTCAGAGCCAGCAGAAAATCGGTCAAGGCTGCGGCGATCATGATTGCAGGCTCCTCAGGCGCGGTCTTTGGCGCTGCGCAGCGCCGCAAATACCGCGGCCGGTTCGGCCCCGGTCATGTTGATCGCGCGTTGCAGACCGGGATCGTCGGCCCGCAAGAACGGATTGGTGGCAAGTTCATCCGCCATGGTCGAGGGCACTGTCGGCTTGCCCGCCGCCCTCAGCGCTGCAACCACCTGCATGCGCTGGTGCAGGGCGGCATTGTCCGGCTCGATGCCAAGCGCAAAGCGACCATTGTTCATCGTGTATTCGTGCCCGCAATAAACCATGGTGGCGGGCGGAAGCTGGCGCAATTTCGCCAGTGAAACCCACATCACCGGCAGGGGTGTTTCAAACACCCGCCCACAGCCGAGCGCAAACAGCGTATCCCCGGCAAACAGCAGGCCCGCCTCTGCGAAATAATAGCAGATATGGCCCGCGGTGTGCCCCGGCGTCGTCATCACCTGCCCATGCAGGCTGCCAACACTGACGCGGTCATGCTCGCCAAGGCGCAGATCAAGCGCCCCGATCTTGGCCTCTTCCGTCGCCGGGCCACTCACCCGCGCTTGCGGATATTGCTGGCGCAGGGCGCCGATGCCCTGCACATGATCCTTGTGGTGGTGGGTCACCAGAATGTCGCTCAACGTCCAGCCGCGCTCTGCCAGCGCCGCCAGAATGGGGGCAGCCTCAGGCGCATCTATGGCCGCTGTTGCGCCGGTGGCCTCGTCATGCAGCAGCACGCCATAATTATCGGCAAGGCAGGGGAAGATTGCAATTTCATGTGCCATGTCGGTCTCGCTCGCGTAATATCTCCTTCCATAGCGCCCGCACTTGGCAGGGGTCAAACCGCAAACTCGAAGGATGGCTTGCAAGATGAGCGCCATGATGAAGCCGGATGTCGTTGATCTCCAGAGCTTTTACGCATCGCCTCTGGGCCATGTCGCGCAACTCGCCATCAAGCGCATTGTCGCCGAACTATGGCCCAACAGCCTCGGCTTGTCAGTTCTCGGCCTCGGCTATGCCGCGCCATGGCTGGATGATCTGGCGCGAGATGCGGTGCGCGCCATCGCCTTCATGCCGGCCGAAATGGGCATTGCCGCCTGGCCGGCAGAAGGCCCCTCGGCAACCGCCCTGGTTGACACGTTGCGCCTGCCGCTGCCCGATGCTTGCGTTGACCGGCTTTTGCTCGTCCATGCGCTTGAAACCAGCGCCGATGCCGAGCGCTTTCTCGCCGAAATCTGGCGTGTTCTGGCACCGGCGGGTCGGTTGATCGCTCTGGTTCCGAACCGGCGCGGGCTTTGGGCGCGGTTTGACCACACACCATTCGGGATCGGGCGGCCATTTTCGCGCGGGCAATTGCGCGAGATCATGCGCGAGGCCTTGCTCTCACCGCTCACCATCCGCGAGGCGCTCTATATGCCGCCCTCTGATGATCGTCTGTTTCTGCAACTGGCTCCGGCGCTTGAAGCGGCGGGGCGGCGGCTGGCCTTGCCGGGTGCCGGTGTGCTCGCGGTCGAGGCGACCAAACTGCTCTATCGCCCCGTCAGCCTGCGTGTGACGCAGCCGCGCGCGGCCAGGGCGATGCGGCCGGCCTTGGCGGGGTTGGGGGTCATGGCTCACAAGCCTTGAGCCTGCGCACCGCTGCCAGCACCCGCTCCGGCGTTGCCGGCGCATCGAGGCAGGGGCATGTGCGATAATCCGCGACGCTGGCCACCGCATCGCTGAGCGCATGCAACACGCTGATTGCCAGCATCAGCGGCGGCTCGCCCACGGCCTTCGAGCGGTAAATCGTCGCCGCGCCATGCGCCAGACCTTGCGCCAAAGTCACCCGGAAATCCGGCGGCGTGTCGCGACAGGCCGGAATTTTATAGGTCGAAGGCGCATGGGTCGCGAGCCTGCCTTTGGCATCGAACACCAGTTCCTCGGTGGTGAGCCAGCCCATGCCTTGAATGAAGCCGCCTTCCATCTGGCCACGATCAATCGCTTCATTCAGCGGTTGCCCGACATCATGCAGAATATCGACACGCAGCACTTTATATTCGCCGGTCAGCGTGTCGATCGCCACCTCGCTCACCGCCGCACCCCAGGCGAAATAATAGAACGGCTGCCCTTTGCCGCTGGCGCGATCCCAGTGAATTTCCGGTGTGGCATAAAAGCCCGTGGCTGAAAGCTGGATCCGCGCGCCATAGGCCGCCTGCACCAGCCCCGCAAAGCTCAGGATATCAGCGCCCAGAACGACGCCTTCTTGCGTGAAGCGCACCTGCTCCGGCTTCAGGTGATAATGCTGGCAGGCAAAATCGATCAGCCTTGTTTTCAGCGTCAGCGCCGCTGCTTCGGCGGCCTTGCCGTTGAGATCGGCCCCCGATGAAGCTGCGGTGGCCGAAGTGTTGGGCACTTTGCCGGTGTTGGTCGCGCTGATCCGAATGGCGTCATGGCGCACCTGCAGCGTGCGCGCCACCACTTCGATGATCTTGCTATGCAGGCCCTGGCCCATTTCTGTGCCACCATGGTTCACCTGCACGGAGCCATCCGTATAGATATGCAGCAGCGCACCCGCCTGGTTGAACGCCGTTGCCGTGAAAGAAATGCCGAATTTGACTGGTGTCAGGGCTATGCCATGGCGAATGACCGGACTTTGCGCATTGAAAGCCTTGATCGCGGCGCGCCGGGCGCGGTAATCGCTGCTGGCCTCAAGCTGCTCGATGATGGCGAGACCGTTGAGATCGCCAATCGTCTGGTGGTAGGGCGTGACATCGCGCCCCTTCGCGTAAAGATTGGCCTTGCGCACATCCAGTGGGTCTTGCCCCGTGGCATAGGCAATCTCCTCCATCAGCCGTTCGGCGGCCAACATGCCCTGCGGCCCGCCAAAGCCGCGAAAGGCAGTGTTTGACGGCGTATTGGTTTTGAGCGGTTGCGACACCAATTTCACGGCCGGATAAAAATAGGCATTATCGGCGTGGAACAGCGCCCGATCCGTCACCGGGCCGGATAAATCGGCGCTGAAGCCGCAACGCGCCGCAAGCTGCATCACCACCGCCTCGACGCGCCCGTCAGCTTTGAACGCTGCGTCAAAGCTCATCAGAAAATCATGGCGCTTGCCGGTAATGATGAAATCATCATCGCGGTCAGGCCGAATTTTGGCAGCCCGTCCCGTTGCCTTTGCCACCAGCGCGGCTAGGCCGGCAAACAGGTTGCCCTGCGTCTCCTTGCCGCCGAACGCCCCGCCCATGCGGCGCACCTCGACAATCACCGCATGACGCGCAACACCCAGCACCGCCGCGACCATGCTTTGCACTTCGCTGGGATGCTGCGTCGAGGAATGGACGATGATCTCGTCCGCTTCACCCGGCAAAGCCAGCGCAATCTGGCCCTCAAGATAAAAATGCTCCTGACCGCCGCAACGCATCTGGCCACTCAGGCGGCGCGGGGCAGCATCGAGCAGCGGCGCCGGGTCGCCGCGCTGCAGCGTCATCGGCGCGCACACCACAACGCCGCCTTGTCTCGCTTCGGCAACATCAAAGATCGCGGGCAGGGGGGCATAGGAAATTCTGGCCTGCGTGACCGCGCGGCGCGCGGCAAGCCGCGAAGTCGCCGCCACGGCAAAGATCGGCTGGCCATGATAGCTGACCCGGCCATGCGCCAGCAGCGGCTCGTCATGGCTGTGGGTGGCGCTGATGTCATTGACGCCGGGAATATCGGCGGCGGTGTACACCCCGACAACACCCTCCGCCCGGCGCACATCGTCAAGCGCCATGCCGGTGATTTCGGCATGGGCCTCGCTCGCGAGGCCAAGGGCTATATGCAGCATCCCGGCAGGCTCGGGCATGTCATCAATATAGATCGCCGATCCCGCGACATGCCGCGCCGCCGATTCATGCGGCACTGCGGGTGTGACCGCCTGTGGCCAAGGCATTTCCAGCAACCCGCGCGCCTCCTTCTGTCCAAAGACCTGCGCCCAATGTGAAGGCAACGCCGCGCGGGCGCTGCCACCACGATCCCTTTGCTGCAAAATGCGCCTGTTATTTTACAATAGCAAACTTGCCGTCCTTCACCTGCAACATCACGCGGGCGCGATCATCGACGCCATTGCGATCCGTCGCGGTGTAATTGTAAACGCCCTGACTGCCGGCGATATTATGCTCGGTGAGCAGGGCCTTGCGAATGCCGTTGCGGAATGCCGCCGTGCCGGGCTTGCCCGCCTTCAGCGCGTCCGGAACCAGGCGCTCCAAGATCAGATAAGTATCCCAGATCTGTGCCCCGAACTGGGTGCGCGTATTGGCGCCATATTTGCCCTCATAGGCCTTCAGATAGGCGAGGCCGGGCGCTTTGGTCGGTGATGAGTCATCTTGCAATTCTGCGACCATCACCGGGCCTGAGGGCAGGATCGCGCCCTCGGCGTCCTTGCCTGCAACGCGGATGAAATCATTCGAGACGGCGCCGTGCGTCTGGTAGATCAGGCCCTTGTAGCCGTGATCGCGCAGCGCGGTTTGGGGCAGCGCCGCGGCTGTGCCGGAGGCCGCCACCAGCACCGCGTCCGGCTTGGCGGCAATCAGCCGCAAAGCCTGCCCGGTGACAGAAGTATCGGCACGGGCAAAGCGCTCATTGCCGTCCAGCTTCATGCCCATGGCGACACCATCATGGTTGAAATCATTCAGCCACAGGTCGCCCCAGACATCATTATAGCCGATGATGCCGACGGTTTTGACATGATGCTGCTTCATGTTTTCAAAAATGCCCTTGCCCATCAGCGGCACCGGCTGCGGCAGCACCACCGTCCATTTGGCCTGAGCCGGAGAGATCGGCATGGGCGCTTGCGAAAAATCCGGCACACCGGCTTCGGTCGCGACATTCGAGACCGCAATGGCACCGGGCGTGATCGACGAGCCCACCAGCACATCGACCTTGTCTTCGGTCACCAGTTTGCGCGCATTGGCCGTGGCCTTGGCTGGATCGCCGCCGTCATCGAGCACGATGTAATCGACCTTCTGGCCAGCAATGGTCTTGGGCAGAATGGCGATGGATTTCAGTTCGGGCAGGCCGAGCGCTGCGGCCGGCCCGGTGGTGGAAAGGCTGAAGCCGATCTTGATGTCGCGCGCGGCGGCGCTCGCAGTCATGGCGGCCAGTGCCACGGTGCCGAGCCAAAGGACATTCATATGTTTCATTTTTTCGTCTCCCTTGTTGAATTTGATTAGTCTTTGTTGAACCTTGCGATGATTTCAGCGGGCACGGGCCGAGATTTCAACCGCCCCGGAATGTCAGGATGTGGCCCGGTCCACACCCGCGTCTCAAACCCTTCGATGGCCAGTGCCTCGCCCTTGAAGACGCGATGCTCCAGATCGAAGCTCGACCTTTTCCAGGCAACGACGCGGCTTTCAATCGTGATGATCTCCCCGAAGGCCGAGGGTATCAGAAAGCGCGCCCGCGTATCAACCATCGGCCAGCCGATGAAGTCGAAGCGTTGCCGCAACTCCTGCTTGGGAAAACCCGCGGTGGCGAAAAGAGCAGCGGTCGACGCATCGAACATCGCAAAATAGCGCGGATAGAACACGATGCCGGCGGGGTCGCAATCGCCCCATTCAATCATCACGTCACGGCGGTTGCTGAACATCTGTGACCTCACTTTTGCGGTGGCGTGCCGTAATTCGGATTCTCGATCAGCATGGCAATGCCCTGACCGCCGCCGATGCAGGCCGAAGCTATGCCATAGCGCAGCCCGCGCCGCCGCAATTCGCGGGCCGCGGTCAGCGCCAGCCTGATGCCGGTCGCGCCGAGCGGGTGGCCGATGGCGATGGCCCCGCCATTGACGTTGAGCCGCGCGTCATCGAGTTCAAGTTCGCGGGCACAGGCCATCACCTGCGCACCGAAAGCCTCATTGATTTCAATCCGGTCGATGGCATCGATGGTCAACCCAGCCCGTGCCAGCACCGCGCGGATCGCGGGCACCGGGCCGATGCCCATGAAAGCGGGCTCGACACCCACCGCCGCGCAGGCGCGGATCATCGCCAGCGGCGTTTTGCCGAGCGCGCGGGCATGGCTGCCGGAGGTGACAACGAGCGCTGCCGCACCATCGACCACCGCCGAAGAATTGCCGCCCGTCTGCACGCCGCCAAAGGCCGGCCGGATTTTGGCCAGCACGTCCAGCGGCGAGGGTCGCACATGGCTGTCGCGCGTCACACGCTCACCCTTGCGCAGCCTGATGGCGCGGTCGGCAAGGCCGTCGCGGGAGAAGACCTCGTCGGCGACCTCCACCCATTCGTCGGCAAAAAAGCCGTCAGCCTCGGCCTGCAAGGCCCGCGCAAAGGACCGCGCGGCGAAGGCATCGACCTCGTCGCGGGTGATTTGATGGCGTTTGGCCAGATTTTCCGCCGTTCCGCCCATGGAAAATCCGCAGGCGGGGTCGAGCAGGGCCTCCCAGAGAAAATCCTTGAATTCAACCTGACCCATGCGAAATCCGGAGCGGGATGTGTAGGACGCCACCGGATTGCGGCTCATCGATTCAGCGCCAACACAAAGCGCCGCGTCGGCGCGCTTGAGCGCCACGGCGTCGGCGGCCTGCGACATGACCTCGATGCCGGTGCCGCAGACGCGCTGCACCAGATGCGCCGGCACGGCTTGCGGAACGCCGCAATAAAGGCCGATATGACGCGGCAGCATGTAGGCGTCGAAGCTCGCCTGCGCCATCGAGCCGCAAATGACAGTGCCGATCTCCTGCGCGCCGATCCCGGCTTTGGCCAGCGCGGCACGCCCAGCCTTGATACCAAGATCAATCGGCGAGACGCCCGCCAGCGCCCCGGTATAATCGGTGAATGGCGTGCGCTGGCCATCGAGCAGCGCCACATCATCCCATTGCATCGTCAGTGCCTGCACAGCCGTCATCTTTCACTCACCAAGGTCATCAATGGAAATTACCGCCTGCGGGCGGGTCGTGGCATAGAGCGCTTCGACAAGCGGTGCGCGATGTTGCAATACCGCGCGCTGATTGACCGAACCCTTGTCAGTGATTTCACCAAGGTCGATCTGCAGCGGCGTATCAATGATGATGGCCAGCGGCACGAGGGTCGAGGAGCTTGACCACGCCTGCGCATGGCGTTGCAGGCCCGCGCGCACATGCCGACGTAAGGCCGCATTGCGGCTGAGGTCGGCGAGGTCATGGCTCATGGCAAGATCAGGGAACGCGGCGCGGCAGGCATCTTCATCGAGCAGCAGCAAGGCCGCAAGATGGTCGCGGTCGAGGCCGGCCAGCACCACATCGCGCAGCAAGGGCGCACATGCAGCGATGATCTGGGCGCGCAGCGGCCCGGTGTTGACCCATGTGCCCGATGCCAGCTTGAAATCCTCGGCAATGCGCCCGTCAAAATCAAAGCCCTTCGACCAATCCTTGTCATCCACCGGTCTCAGCGCATCTCCGAATTTATAATAGCCCTCATCATCGAACGCCGCCGCGCTGACCTCGGGCTGACGCCAGTAGCCGGGCGTGACATTGTCACCCTTCACCCGCACTTCCCACTTGCCGCCATTGGGCACCAGCTTGATTTCATTGCCGGGCACCGGTTGTCCGACATGGCCGGAGCGGCTGGTTTCCGGTGTCACCGACATCGAGAACGGTGCCGTTTCCGTGGCCCCGAGGCCGGTGAGAATCGGCACCCGGCGACCGGTCTCGGCCTCCGATATATCCTGCAAGGCCTTCCAGACATGGGCCGGCAACGAGGCCCCGGCAAAGAAGATCGCGCCGAGCCGCGAAAACAGGCTCTTGCGCAAGGCCGCATCCTGGCGCAGCGCCGGCACCAGCATTTCAAAGCCTTTCGGCACATTGAAATAAACCGTCGGGGAGATCTCGTTGAGGTTGCGCAAGGTCGCCGCCAGTCCGGTGGGCGTCGGGCGGCCATCGTCGATATAAAGCGCGCCGCCATTGAACAGCGCCAGACCGACATTGTGATTGCCGCCAAAAGTGTGGTTCCACGGCAGCCAATCGACCAGCACCGGCGGTTGATCCTGCAGAAAGCGCATGGTTTCGCGGATCATCACCTGATTGGCGCACAGCATTTTCTGGGTGTTGATCACCACTTTGGGCAGGCCCGTCGATCCCGATGTCAAAAGAAATTTGGCGATGGTATCGGGCCCGACCCGGCTGACGGCGGCATCGAGATCTGGCGACAGCGGTGTCGCCAGCAAAGCGGCAAAACCCAGGGTTTCGCGCCCCGGCACGGCCCCGCATGTGAGCGCTACCGGCGTAGTCTGCGGCACGCTGGCGGTGATCGCCTTGCCGAACAGCGTGCCATCTTCCGCGTAAACCAGACCAGGCGTCAGCAGTTCAACCGCATATTTCAGCTTGGCATGATCGCGAGAGACCAGCGAATAGGGCGGCGACACCGGACAATGCGGCACGCCGATATAATTCGCCGCCAGCCCGAGCAAGGCATGATTGATGCTGTTGCCGGAGAAAATCAGCAGGGGACGTTCGCGCGAAAGTTTCAGGTTCAAAAGCGCCGAAGCCAGATGACGCACGGCAACGAGCGCGTCGCCATAGCTGACCTTGCGCCAGCCCGCTTCGCCATTGCGCTCGGCAAACAGCACGGCGTCAGGCGTGGTTTCGGCCCAATGATGCAGCCGGTCGCCAAGCCGTGCCGGGAAGGCCGGGAGCCGCCCGCGCGGGCGCACCACGACGCAACCATCGACGCGCCGGTCAATGTCTACCGAAAGGTCTCCGAAGCGTACACTCGTGGACGCCTTAGCCTCATCACTCACGCGGCCCTCCCACGGGCATGACTGCATTTTGCAGTTTGTTATTACGTTTTTAGTGCCACCTTGGCGGCACGTTTGGCAAGAAAATCCCGAATCCGGCCTTTGGCTTCATCGCTGTCCTGCGCGATGCTTGCCATCAGGGCTTCCATCATGAAGCCGGCCGCAGGATCGCTCTCGGCGATGCGGGGCAGGGCTTGAATGACCGCAAATGTGGTGAGCGGCGCATTGGTCGCCATGCGCGCCGCCAGTTCCTGCGCCTTGGCCAAAGCGTCGCCTTCAGGTACGATATATTGCGAAAATCCCAGCGCCACGCCTTCCGCCGCGCCATAGGTGCGCCCGGTCAGCATCATGTCGGCCATGCGTGCGACACCAATGAGCCGCGGCAGGCGCACGGAACCGCCTCCGCCGACAAAAATCCCGCGCTGACCCTCGGGCAGGGCGTAAAACGCACCCTCCTCGGCAACACGAATATGGGCGGCGGCCGCCAGTTCGAGGCCACCGCCGATCACGGCGCCCTTCAATGCTGCCACCACCGGTACCGTGCCGAACTGGATTTTCTCAAAGCACCGATGCCACGAGCGCGAGTGCGCGACACCTTCGGCCGCATTGCGCTCGGAAATGTCGGAAAGATCGAGGCCCGCGGAAAAATGCTCGCCGCGCCCGTTGATGATGACAGCGCGAACGTCGGGATCGAGCGTCGAAAACGCATCATCGAGCGCCGCAATCGTCGCATCATTCAACGCATTGCGCTTGGCCGGACGGTTGAGATGCAGGGTCAGCACCGCACCTTGGCGCTCGAATTCAAGCAGGGCGGGGGCTGACGTCATGGGAATCCATTCACGTTTCATGGCTTTCGTTGGCAATAAAATAGATACTATACATAACTAAAATCACGTCAAGTGGCGAGTCTCTGTCCCGTGGGCCATGGCGCGCTGGGGTCATTGGCACTGGCGCAGCCAGAGGCTAGAAGGTCGCATGATCGACAGTGCCATGGCCAGCATCATCAAGCTTCTGAACGCGCGCCCGTCGCGCACATGGTCGCTGATCATTTCGTTGTTCGGCGACGCTGTGGTGCCCCGCGGCGGCGAAATTGATCTTGCTTCACTATCAGCCTTTTGCGCTGGATTGGACATTGACGTTGGTGCTGTGCGCACTGCTTTGTCGCGCCTTGTGCGGGATGGCTGGCTGCACCGGCAAAAGCGCGGACGCCACAGCTTTTACCGCCTGAGCGCGCATGGCCATGCGCAATTTGTCACGGCATCGGCACGCATTTACGCACCACCTCTGTGCTCTGAGGGCATGACGCTCACACTATTGCTGGCGCCCGAATCGGCGCGCGGCGATAGTGCCGGATCGTTCGCAGCGCAAGGCTTCGGCATGGCGCAGCCGGGCTTGTTCGTCGCCGTGCAGCCGACCCGCGCCGCGCTGCCGAAGGGCATGTTGAGCCTGAAAGTCGAGGGCGATGCGCCGACCTTGCAGCAACTGGCAGCGCGCTCCTGGCCGCTTGATCACCTCGCCGCGCATTATCGCGCCTTTCTGCGCGCTTTCGCCCCTTTGGCCGCGGCGCTGGCGGCGAACCTGGCACCAGACGACATTCAGGCGCTGTTGGCACGGGTGCTGCTGATCCATGAATATCGCCGCATTGCGCTGCGCGATCCATTCTTGCCGCGCGATCTGCTGCCGCCCGATTGGCCGGGCACGGCAGCCCGCCAACTCTGCGCCGCGCTCTATGCCAGGCTTTTCCTGCCCGCCGAAAACTGGCTCGATTCCCATGCCACCACCAGCCGAGGCACCGCCCTGCCGCCCTCGCGCGAATCAGCCACAAGGTTTCTGCCGTAAGCGGGCGTTATGTTACCGAATTATCTTGCGAAAGTGAAATGCGTTATGTAGTCTCGCCGTTCTCCAGTTTGGCGGAGGCACGATGTATACGCAAGGCTTGACCCCCGAGACCGAAACGCCGGTGCGTGCCATCGGCGACGAAGCGGCGATGGCGCGGTTTCAGGCGCGCATTGATGCCGAACAGCGCATTGAACCCAATGACGCGATGCCTGCTGCCTACCGTCGCACCCTGTTGCGTCAGATTTCGCAGCACGCCCACTCTGAAATTGTTGGCATGTTGCCTGAAGGCAACTGGATCACCCGTGCGCCGAGCTTGCGGCGCAAGGTTGCGCTGTTGGCCAAGGTGCAGGATGAATGCGGCCACGGGCTTTATCTTTATGCCGCCGCTGAAACGCTCGATGCCACGCGCGAGCAGCTCTATGACGATTTGCTGGCAGGCAAGGCCCGCTATTCGTCGATTTTCAATTATCCGACGCCAACCTGGGCCGATATCGGGGCGATCGGCTGGCTGGTCGATGGCGCCGCGATCATGAACCAGATTCCGCTGTGCCGCTGCTCTTATGGCCCCTATGCCCGCGCGATGATTCGGGTCTGCAAGGAAGAATCCTTCCACCAGCGCCAGGGCTTCGAAATCATGATGACGCTGGCGCGCGGCACAGATGCGCAAAAGCGCATGGCGCAGGACGCCCTCAACCGCTGGTGGTGGCCATGTCTGATGATGTTCGGCCCGCCTGATACGCAAAGCCAGCATTCCGACACCTCGACCTTGTGGAAAATCAAACGCTTCTCGAATGATGAGCTGCGGCAGAAATTCGTTGATGCGACCGTGCCGCAAGCGCATCATCTGGGCCTGAGCCTTCCCGACCCCAAGCTGCATTTTGACGAGATCTCGGGTCATTGGCGCTACGGCGATATCGACTGGGAAGAATTCCGTCAGGTGCTGGCGGGGCATGGCCCCTGCAACCAGGAGCGCATGGCAGCGCGGCGCAAGGCCCATGACGACGGTGCATGGGTGCGCGAGGCGGCGCTCGCCCATGCCGAAAAACACAAGGCTCGCGCCGCCTGAGGCCGATCAACTGAAAGAAGGTGCCATGGCAACGCCGAGATTTCCGCTTTGGGAAGTGTTTATCCGCAGCCGCACCGGTCTGGCGCATCGGCATGTTGGCTCGCTGCACGCGGTTGATGTCGCCAGCGCTCTGGAGGCAGCCCGCGATCTGTTCACGAGGCGCAATGAAGGCGTGTCGATCTGGGTCGTGCCGTCGGCCAGCATCTCCGCCTCCGATCCTGCCGAAAAGGCCATGATGTTTGATCCCGCCAGCGACAAGATCTACCGCCATCCGACCTTCTATGAAGTGCCGGAAGACGTCGGACACATGTGATGTCGACAGCCAGCATCTCGCTGTCCAAAGAGCCTTTGGTGCGCTTCATCCTGCGTCGTGCCGATGATGCGCTCGTGCTTGGCCACCGGCTTTCGGAATGGTGCGGTCACGCGCCGCTGCTAGAGGAGGAAATGGCGCTCGCCAATATCGCGCTCGATCATCTTGGCCAGGCAAGAGCGCTCTACACCTATGCCGCAGAGGTCGAAGCGGCAGGCCTTGATGAAGACGCCTATGCCTACCGGCGCGATCCTGTCGACTATCTCAATGTGCTGCTGGTGGAGCGCCCGAACGGCGATTTTGCGCATACCATTGTCCGCCTCTGGCTTTATAGCGCCTTCATGAGCCTGTGGTGGCAGGCGATGACAGGCTCGAAGGATGCCCAGCTTTCGGCCATTGCCGCGCGGGCTGTCAAGGAGGTCGCCTATCATTTGCGGCACGCCGCCAATTGGCTCGTGCGCCTAGGTGATGGCACGGCGCAGAGCCATCAGCGCACGCAAATGGCGCTTGACCAGTTGTGGCCTTATGCCGGTGAAATGTTCACCAGCCAGCCCGACGAGGAAGACCTTATCGCCACTGGCATTGCGATTGACCCCGAGACGTTGCGGCAAGCCTGGCTCACCCGCATCATGAACGAGGCAGCGCAAGCCTTGCTCAAGATGCCGACGGCACCATTCTCGCAGCAGGGCGGGCGCAGCGGCAACCACAGCGAGGCCATGGGGCATCTGCTCGCCGAGTTGCAGTTCATGCAGCGCACCTATCCGGGGGCGCAATGGTGAGCCACTTGACCACAGAGGCGGCGCGCAGCATCGCCGAGGCGGTGCCAGACCCGGAAGTGCCGGTGCTGACGCTCGGCGATCTCGGCATCATCCGTGCCGTGGCCCTGTCGGATGCGGGCGTGGATGTCACCATAACCCCCACCTATTCGGGCTGTCCGGCCATGAATGCCATTGGCATGGACATCAGCCTTGCCTTGACGCAGGCGGGCTATGGCGCGGTGCGGATTCAAACCGTACTGAGCCCGGCCTGGAGCACCGATTGGATCAGCGCCGAGGGCCACGCCAAGCTGCGCGCTTTCGGCATTGCGCCGCCGCACCCGCGCGGCACGGTTCTGCCCGTCGCGTGCCCGCATTGCGGCGCAACCAACACCAGCGAAATCGCACATTTTGGCTCGACCGCCTGCAAGGCGCTGTGGCGCTGCAATGTCTGCCGCGAACCTTTCGATCATTTCAAATGCCATTGACGACATGCCCAACATGACCCTGCCGCCGCGCTTCCATCACCTCACCGTCAGTGACCTGCGTCGCGAAACCGCCGATGCCGTGTCACTCGCCTTCGCCGTGCCACCGGCGCTGACCACGGCCTATAATTTTGCGCCGGGCCAGTATCTGACGTTGCGCGCCACCCTTGGCGGCGCGGAAGTGCGCCGCTCCTATTCGATCTGCAGCGCCCCGGCCAGTGGTGAACTGCGCATCGCCGTCAAGCTGATCGAGGACGGCCTGCTGTCCAGCTTCTTGAATACCAGCACCCGCAGGGGTGATGTGCTCGACGTCATGACGCCAACCGGGCGCTTCGGGCAAGACGCCTTGCAGGACGGCCGGACCTATGCCGGATTTGCCGCAGGCTCCGGCATAACCCCGCTGATGTCGATCATCACTCATGTTCTGGAGCAGGAGCCGACCAGCAGGTTTTTCCTGTTTTATGGCAATCGCGCCTCACACAGCGTGCTGTTCGGCGAGGCGCTGGCCGATCTGAAGGATCGCTTTCCCGATCGGCTGGCGGTATTGCACGTGCTCTCGCGCGAGGCCCAGGACCTTGATGACCTCAACGGCCATATTGACGGTGCCAAAATCGCCCGCTGGCTGCACCATATCGTGCCGGCTCGGCTGATTGATCAGGCTTTTATCTGCGGCCCAGAAGCCATGATCGGCGCAGCCGAAACAGCTTTGGTGCAGGCTGGTGTCGAGGCCGCCAGAATTCACACGGAGCGCTTTGTCTCCAGCCTTGGCGGCGCGCCGCGTCTCACCGCAAAGCCGCTTGAATCCGCCCCCGCCGCCTTCGTCGCCACCATCGTCGCCGATGGCAAATCCCGCGAGGTCGGCCTTGCCGAGGGCGAAACCATCCTCGATGGCGCGCTGCGGGCCGGCATGGATCTGCCCTTCGCCTGCAAGGGCGGCATGTGCTCGACCTGCCGCGCCGCTCTGATTGAGGGCGAAGCCACCATGGATCAAAATTTTTCCCTGCAGGATTGGGAAGTGCAGAAGGGCTTCATTCTCACCTGCCAGGCCCATCCGACCACGCCCCGCGTCAAGGTTGACTACGACGCGATGTGAGGGCGGACGGGTCGCCGCAGCCTGCGCCCGTCACGAGGCTTCGGCTGGCGGCCGGAATGCCTTGCTCCTAGGACAGCATCGAGCGCCCGATGATCATGCGCATGATGTCATTGGCGCCTTCGAGAATTTGGTGGACGCGCAAATCACGAACGATTTTTTCGATGCCATAATCGGCGAGATAACCATAGCCGCCGAGCAATTGCAGCGCGCGGTTGGCGACATCAAAGCCAACGTCGGTCACGAAGCGCTTGGCATGCGCGCAATGCAGCGTCAGGCTTGGATCCTTGCGATCATAAGAATCGGCAGCGCGCCAGAGCATGAGCCGTGCTGCTTCCAATTCTGTTGCCATATCAGCGAGTTGGAATTGAACATTTTGAAATTGGTTTAATTTCTGTCCAAAGGCTTTTCGCTCCGCGACATAGGCTTTTGCGGTTTCAAAGGCGGTCTGCGCACCACCAAGTGAACAGGCCGCGATCGACAAACGCCCTGAATCAAGCCCAGCCATGGCGATTTTGAAGCCCATGCCCTCGTCGCCGAGCCGGTTGGCTTCTGGCACCCGCACGCCCTCCATGATCACGGCACGGGTGGGCTGGGCGTTCCAGCCCATCTTGCGTTCATTCGCGCCGAAACTCAGACCCTTCATGCCGTCTTCGAGGATGAAGGCGCTGATGCCCTTGGGGCCGTCCACGCCACTGCGGGCCATGACCACATAAACCCCGCTGGCACCGGCGCCAGAAATAAACTGCTTCTGGCCATCGAGCACATAATCATGGCCATCGCGCCGCGCCTTGGTGCGCAAGGCCGCCGCATCCGAGCCGGAACCCGGCTCCGTCAGGCAATAGCTCGCGAAGGTTTTCATGGTGACGAGGTCGGGCAGGAAGCGCTGGCACTGCTCGGGCGAGCCGAACCGATCAATCATCGCCGCCACCATGTTATGCACCGACAGATAACCCGTCAGCGACGGGCAACCGCTCGCCAGCGCCTCGTAAATCAGCACGCCCTCGGTGCGCGACAGGCCGGAGCCGCCATGCTCCGCCGCGACATTGATGGCCCCGAGCCCCAGCGCCGCCGCCTCGCGCAGCACATCCATGGGGAAATGTTTGGTCTGATCCCATTCCACCGCATGCGGTTTGAGCTTCTCGGCGGCAAAATCCCGCGCCATGTCGCGCATGGCCTGCTGGTCTTCGGAAAGTTGAAAATCCATGTTGTCAGTCCTTTGAGAGGGCACCCGCGAGGCTGCGCAGGCCCTCGCGGTAGGTGGGAAAGCGCAAGTGAACACCATGCTGCTCACGCAGCTTTCGGTTGCTGACCCGCTTGTTCTCGCCATAAAAGCTTCGCGCCATGTCCGACAGTTGCGCCGCGGCGAAAGCCTGTTCGGGCGGCGGCGCTACCCCCAGCAGTCCGGCGGCAAACACAATCACGTCCTGCGGCGGCGCCGGTTCGTCATCGGTGACATTGACGATGCCAAGCCCGCCAACCGTCGCAAATGCGGCAGCAATGGTCTGGGCAATATCATCGACGTGGATGCGATTGAACACCTGACCGGCCTTGATGATCCGCCGCGCCGTGCCAGCCCTGATCGTATCGAGGGCGCTGCGCCCCGGCCCGTAAATGCCGGAAAGGCGCAGGATACTCACCGTCGAACCCGTTCTGGCAAGTTCGCGCCAGCCTTGCTCGACACTGACCCGTGCTCTGGTGCGTGCGTTGGAGGGGCGAAGTTCAGCGCCCTCGTCGATCCAGGCACCATCATGATTGCCATAGACGCCGATGGTCGAAAGATAGACGATGTTGCGCGGACTTGCCGCAAGTTCGCGGCCAAAATGCGCCAGCACCGGATCGATGTCGCCTTGCGGCGGTATCGACACCAGCAGTTGATCGGCCTGCATCAAGGCCTCGCGCACTGCCGGGCTGGCGCTGTGCCCGTCAAAGCCAAGGTTGGCCTCGCCATCGGCGATGCGGCGGGTGGCATCGAGCGCGCTGCCACGCACTGCGCGATAGGCGCTGGCGGTAAAACCCTGACCAAAGATCATCAGCCGCGTCACGCTTTATCTCCCAGAGCCTGCCACTCGGCGCATACCTCTGCATCACCTTCAAAAGGCAGGTGCTGCGCTACAAGTTCGCGGCATTTTGCGGGCGATGCCAGCCTTCCGCAAGCCCATATTGCCATGCCGCGCACCAGTGGCGAGTCATGGTGGAGATGCGCCAGCGCCGAGGCCAGCAGCGTCGTCTCACCTGAATTGCCGATGGCAATGAGGATATTGCGCAAGAAACGCGCCTGTCCAATGCGCTTGACCGGCGAGCCTGCAAAAAACGCCCGAAATTTGGCATCGTCCTGCGCAGCAAGCTGGGCGAGCGAAGGCGCCACAAGGTCGGCCCGCGCCTGCAACTGGATCAGCCGCGCGCCTTGCGCAAATTTGTTCCACGGGCACACGGCAAGGCAATCATCGCAGCCATAGATGCGGTTGCCGAGCAACGGCCGCAGTTCTGCGGCAATGAACCCCTTGTGCTCGATGGTGAGGTAGGAAATGCAGCGGCGCGCATCGAGTTGATAGGGGGCTGGAAATGCCTTTGTCGGGCAAATGTCGAGACAGGCGTGGCACGATCCGCAATGGTCATCTTCAGGCATGTCGGCGTCAAACGGCAGATCGGTGAAAATCGCCCCCAAAAACAGCCATGACCCGCCCTCGCGCGATACCAGATTGGTGTGGCGCCCTTGCCAGCCAAGACCTGCGGCTGCGGCGAGCGGCTTCTCCATGACCGGTGCGGTATCCACGAACACCTTGATCTCGCCCGAGCCCGATTGGCCGAGCAACCATTGGCCGAGCTGTTTGAGGCGGCCCTTGATGACATCGTGATAATCGCGATGGCGGGCATAGACCGAGATATTGCCGCAGCTTGGCGCACGCAGCGTTGCCAGGGCATCACTCTCCGGGCCATAGGCCATGGTCAACATGATGATGCTGCGCACCTGTGGCCAAAGCGCCCTTGGATCGGCGCGACGTGCCATTGTGTCGGCCATCCAGGCCATATCGCCTGCATGGCCAGCCGCCAGCCAGGTTTTGAGGTGCTCGCCAGCCTGCGCCATGCCGTCCGGGGCCGCGATGTGGCAAGCCGCAAAACCCAGATCAGCGGCCTTTGCATCCAGCGCCCGGCGGACCCTGCCAAGATCGCGAGGCCGCAGGGTCGCCATGTTCAGAAATCAAGGTCAGCGTAAACCGCGCTTGGTTGCAGACCGCGCACGCGATCAGCCAGCAACGGTCTGAATCCCGGTCGCGATTTCATCATCGAATACCAGAGTTTCGCGCCGTGATCCTCATCCCAGGGCACATCGCCAAGGAAATCCACCACCGACAAATGCGCAGCTGCCGCCAAATCAGCCAAGGTCAGCCCTTCGCCGGCCAGCCAATTATGATGGGCCGTGAGAAAGCCGATATAGGCGAGGTGGTAAAGCACATTGCGGCGCGCGACCCGCACTGCGGCCATATCCGGCGCCCCGCCGCCCTGTTGCGGCGACAAAAATCGCTTGAAGACCTTTTCACGCGTCAGATGGCCAGAGACTTCCTCGAAGAATTTGCCGTTGAACCAGTCGGTCAGACGGCGCACTTCGACGCGCGCCACGGTGCCAGCGGGCAACAAGCGGTGCTGGCCCAGCGTCGCGCCACGCGTTTCATCGAGATATTCGGCAATCGTGCCAGCACCAATGACCGTGGTGCCGTCATCATCGATCAGCACCGGCGTGTGTCCGGCCGGGTTGATCAGCAGAAAATCATGGCGCCGTGCACCGGCCAGTTCTTCGATCAGTTCCGGCTCAAGGCCGTATTCGCTGAGCATCAGGCGCACGAAACGCGATTGCGGGCATAGGGGATGATGGTAAAGTGTGATCATAGCTGCTTGATCTGGCCGAATGACGGGATTTGCGAGGGCATGCGATCGCGGTGGCAGTGTCTATAGGCGGTGCCCCCGCTGCGTGCAACCTTGACGATCCTCGGCAAAGATCGTGGCATTGTGATGGAAGGGGTGGGTTAAGTGCATTCAGGCGCGATCAGCGCCACATGCGTTGCAGCTCGGGATGGCGGTCAATCACTTGATGTTTCAGGGCCGCCACGACATGCAAGGCCACGAGCGCCAGCAGCGCAAAGGCGAGGTTGTAGTGGATCGATCCCAGCAAAAGGTGCAGGTGGTGCTTGGTGGCAGGATCAAGATTGGCGATGAACCCAAGCCTGAACCACGGGATCAGCCAGAACAGGCTCATGGGGTGGGATGGCCCCGCGCTCCACGCCGAATCATGCAGCCACCCGGTGATCGGCACGGCAAGGATCATTACATAGAGCAGACCATGCGCGCCATGCGCCGCAAAGCGCTCCCAGCGCGCGTAGTGCTCTGGCAGCGCGGGCGGGCGATTCGTGAGCCGCCAGATGATGCGCGCCAGCACCAGAAACAGCAGGCTGATACCGATGGATTTATGCAGATCGATCAGCGGCCTTTGCAGCGCATCGGCGGCATGGGGTGCACCGATACCCAGCGCGAGATTGGCAAGAATCAGCAGCGCAATGATCCAGTGCAGCCATACCGCGACCGGATGATAGCGTTCAGGGGATGTATCTGGCATGGGCGTCACGGAACCTCCGGGCGAGAACTATGGCATTTGCCAGCTTTGGCAAGGCGTGGCGCGGCCCTCAGAGCCCATGCGGCGCGCCTGCAATGCAAAAATAATCGGGCGTCCATGGCAAATTGCAAGCGCTTGGCCTATCTCTAGGGGATGCGAGATTATCTCTAGGAACCATTTCATGCAAAATGCCAAGCGCCACCTGATCGGGGCCGTTGTTCTCACCTTGACGCTCGGCGTTGGCGCGCCTGCCTTCGCCGATGGCTTGCCCGCCCTCATGGCCATGAAGGCGCAAGGCATTCCGAGCCTTGCGGATCTGGCCGCCAAGGTGTCGGGAGCGGTGGTGAATATCTCCGCCGAAGAGGACATCCCCAATCACAGTCCGCAGGCGATGGTGCCGCATATTGCGCCGGGTACGCCCTTCGACAAGATGTTCCGGGATTTCTTCAAGAATCACGGCAAAGGCATGCCGCCGATGGAGCCGCAGGACAATCAGGCGACCTCGCTGGGCTCCGGCTTTGTCATTGACCCTTCAGGCATTATCATCACCGACAATCATGTCATCGCCGATGCCAACCATATCACGGTGATTTTCACAGATGGGCGCAAGCTCAGGGCCAAACTGCTTGGCCGCGACAAGAAGCTTGATATAGCCGTGCTGAAGGTCACTTCGCCGAAGCCGCTCGACTCCGTCACCTTCGGCGATAGCGACAAGATGCGCATTGGCGATCCGGTGATGGCGGTGGGCAACCCCTTCGGGCTCGGCGGCACGGTGACGGCGGGCATCGTCTCGGCCCGCCATCGCAACATAGATTCTGGCCCCTATGACGATTTCATTCAGACCGACGCCTCGATCAACAAGGGCAATTCCGGCGGGCCTCTATTCAACATGGCGGGGCAGGTGATCGGCATCAACACCGCCATTCTATCGCCGTCCGGCGGCTCGATTGGTCTCGGCTTTGCCACCCCGTCGAACAGCGTGATTTCCGCCGTCGCGCAATTGCGCAAAACCGGCGTCGTCAAGCGCGGCTGGCTTGGCGTGCGCATCCAGCAGGTCGATGCCGCAATTGCCGAAAGCCTTGGGCTTGGCAAGCCTCGCGGCGCCTTGATCGCCAGCCTTGAGGCCTCTGGGCCGGCCGGGCCGGCCGGCTTGCTGCCAGGCGATGTGATTGTGAAATTCAATGGCCATGACATTGCCACCGCGCGTGACTTGCCGAAAATGGTCGCCAACACGGCGGTCGGCGATGATGTGCCGGTGGAAGTGATCCGCAATGGCAAGGTGGTGGACAAGACGGTCAAACTCGGATTGTTGCCCGACGAAGCCAAGTTGGTGGCCGCGGACACCCCGCCCCAACCCAAAGTGGCGGCCCCCGTCGAGGCGCTGGGCATGGGACTGGGCGTTCTCGATGATGCCGCCCGCAAAAAATTCAACATTGCCGCCACGGTCTCTGGCGTGCTTGTCACAAGCGTCGATCCGCAATCGCCTGCCGCCGCCAAGGGCATCGGCGCCGACAATGTCATTGTCAAAGTCGAGCAGAAGAAAGTGGCAACGCCTGCCGATGTGCTTGCAGCGCTTGCTGCAGCAAAAAAATCCGGCAAGAAGATCGCGCTGCTGCTGGTGGCGCGGCCTTCAGGCGAAGACCAGTTTGTGGCATTGCCGGTGCCGTGAGGTTAGCGGCGGCCACAAGCGCCGTGGCCTTCTTGAGCCGGGGAGGGGTAACGTTGTCCAGTGACAAGGCCGATGGCGACAACAACCCCTCACGCCTGATCGACGCCCGGATCAGCGAACTGGGCGATTGGCGCGGCGACACGCTGGCCCGCCTTCGCGCCTTGATCCATCAGGCGCTTCCTGATGTGGTTGAAGACTGGAAATGGCGCGGCGTGCCGGTGTGGTATCATGATGGCATGATCTGCACCGGAGAGACCTATAAAGCCGTGGTCAAAATCACCTTTGCCAAAGGCGCGGCCCTCGATGACCCCTTGAGGCTTTTCAATGCCAGCCTCGAGGGCAACGTCAGGCGCGCCATCGACGTTCATCAAGGCGAGACGATCAATGAAACGGCCTTCAAGGCGCTGATCCTCGCTGCGGCTTCGCTCAACGCCAGCAGGCGCTAGCCGCGGCAAGGACGCACGATGGCCCTGCGGCAAGCCAAAATCCTTGACATATCCAAGCGGCCCGCTTATCGAGCCTGCATTCACTCGTGAGTGAGACCCCTTGAGCCGTCATGCCCGTCGAGGCCTGCGGTGCACGTCCTGCGGCGCTGATGCGCTCCCGGGCGCGTTTGGCTTTGGGGCGATGCTTGCGACCATGTTGCCAGCTGCGGCCAAGTTTGAGGAACGCCATGTTCGAGGGCCTTACCGAGAAGCTCTCCGGCATTTTTGATCAGATCACCCGGCGCGGTGCGCTGCGTGAGGAGGACGTCAACAACGCCATGCGCGAGGTGCGACGGGCGCTGATCGAGGCCGATGTCGCGCTGGATGTGGTGCGCAGCTTCATCGACAAGGTGCGCGCGCAAGCGATTGGCGCGAATGTCGTGAAATCGGTGACGCCCGGCCAGATGGTGATCAAGATCGTCAATGACGTTCTGGTGGAAACATTGGGCTCCGTGGCCGAGCCGCTGAATCTTGAAGCCGCGCCGCCGGTGGCCATCATGATGGTCGGGTTGCAGGGCGCCGGCAAAACAACGACCTCCGCGAAAATCGCCAAGCGCCTGACCGAGCGGGACAAACGCAAGGTTTTGATGGCTTCGCTCGATGTGAAGCGCCCGGCGGCGCAAGAGCAATTGGCCGTGCTTGGTCGCCAGATCGGTGTCGCCACGCTTCCTATCGTGGCGGGTCAGACGCCGGTGCAGATCGCCAAGCGGGCGGAGGAGGCGGCTCGCCTGCAGGGTTATGATGTCGTCATCCTTGACACGGCCGGGCGCACTCACATCGATGAGCCGCTGATGGCTGAAATGGCCGAAATCAAGGCCGCCACCAACCCGCATGAAATTCTGCTGGTGGCCGACAGTCTCACCGGTCAGGATGCGGTCAATCTCGCCCGCAATTTCAATGAGCGTGTCGGCATTACCGGCATTGTCCTGACGAGAACCGATGGTGATGGTCGCGGCGGCGCCGCCCTGTCGATGCGGGCCGTCACCGGACGACCTGTAAAACTGCTCGGCACCGGCGAGAAGATGGACGGGCTCGACGAGTTCAACCCTTCGCGCATCGCCAACCGAATTCTCGGCATGGGCGACATTGTCGCGCTGGTGGAGCGCGCCGCCGCCAACATTGACGCCGAAAAGGCGCAGAAACTAGCCGAGCGGATGAGCAAGGGCCGGTTTGATCTCAATGATCTTTCCGAGCAATTGGCGCAGATCGAGAAAATTGGCGGGCTTGGCGGCATCATGAACATGCTGCCCGGCATGGCCAAAATGAAAGACCAACTCGCCGCCGCCAACATCGATGACCGCGTGGTGAAACGCCAGCGCGCCATTATTTCTTCCATGACCGCCAAAGAGCGGCGCGATCCCGATATTTTGAAAGCCTCCCGCAAAAAACGCATTGCTGCGGGCAGCGGCACCAAGGTCGAGGATGTGAATCGGCTTCTCAAACAGCATCGCCAAATGGCTGATATGATGAAGCAAATGGGTGCAGCGCAAGGCAAGCGCGGCCTCATGGGCAAGATGGCGGGCATGATGGGCATGGGCGGCGGCATGCCGCAACCAACCCCGGAACAGATCGAAGCTCTGCAAAAGCAGATGGGCGGCACTGCGCCGCCACAAGGGGCCATGCCGTCGCTGCCACCGTCATTTCCGGCGGGGGCGCCGCGCCTGCCCGGTGGCCTGCCGGGCCTGGGGGGCGGCCAACTGCCGGGGCTCGGCGGGTTTTCGCCTTTCGGCGGCAAGAAGAAATGAGTTTGGCGCCGCGGCTCTCCCGAAGCCCGGCGCTCGTGATCATCGGGTTTTGAAAAACGGAAAGGTTGAAGTCAATGTCTCTTAAAATTCGTCTCTCGCGCGGGGGTGCCAAGAAGCGCCCGCATTATTCGATCGTCGTTGCCGATGCGCGCATGCCGCGCGACGGCCGCTTCATCGAGAAGCTCGGCACATTTGATCCCCTGAAGAAAAAGGATGATGCGACCCGCGTCGTCATGGATATCGAGAGCGCCAAGGCATGGATCGCCAAAGGGGCACAGCCTACCGACCGCGTGCTGCGCTTGTTGGTCGGCCTTGGTGTCGGTGAGCGCGCCGCCCACAACAACCCCGAAAAGGCCAAGCCGAAGAAAAAGGCGCAGGAACGCGCCGCTGCTGCCGCCAAGGCCGCAGAGGCCGCCGCAGCGCCTGCTGCCTGAAGCCAAAAAAAGGGGCCGCCGCGAGGTGGCCCTTTTTCATGAATCTTGCGCAGTGGCGCTGCGGCGTGCGCGCGCAGTGAGTTTGCCGCACGCGCCCTTACAGGCGGCAGGTTACCACGACGCTGCGTCGTGCCGGTGCACTGACCAGATGCAGATGCCGATGCTTGTCGGCGATGGTGCCGGTGATGTCACCAGCCTTGCCGACGCTGACCGCCGCACCCTTGCCATGGGCCTTGCACCAGGCATTGGCGACACGAAAGGCACAGCGATGCCCGCGCGCCAGACAATCGCTGAGGCCATAGCCTTCATCGATCGGCAGCAGATAGGCGACCGTCTTGCCGACCGGTAGCGGCGCGCGCTTGAGCGGCGCTGCCTGCGACAGCCCCGGAACCGTCGCAAAAGTTGCGATGCTCAGCACGAGGGAAGCTGACAAGTGACCAAATTTGGACGAAACAACAGAAAATTTCATAACAGCACGCACGCTCATCAACCTTACCAATAAGTTCGTGACAATAGGGAAATCAGATGAAAAACATGTTAAGCGGACAAAAATAACCACCCTGTAGAGCAAGGCGATAATCAGGCCATGGCGCTGAAAATGGCGAATCAACATGCGGCAGGACGCGAGTGACATACATGCAGCCCCGATTCTACAACACCCTCAGTCGTGCAAAATCCGCATTTCAGCCCATCGATTCCAACATGGTCCGGCTCTATGTCTGCGGGCCGACGGTTTATGACGACGCCCATATCGGCAACGCGCGCCCGGTGATAGTTTTTGATGTCCTCTACCGGTTGCTCCGCCACCTCTATGGCCAGACTCACGTGCGCTATGTGCGCAACATCACTGATGTAGATGACAAAATTAATGCAAGGGCGCGCGAGCGTGGCATCTCGATCCGCGAATTGACCAAAGCCACGGCGCAGCGCTTTCACGATGATGTCGCGGCTTTGGGCTGCCTTGCGCCCGATGTGGAGCCGCGCGCCACCGACCATATCGAAGCCATGGTGACGCTGATCGAGCGGCTCATCGCGCGCGGCCACGCCTATGCGGCAGAAGGTCACGTGCTGTTTTCGGTGCCCTCCATGTCCGATTACGGCGCCTTGTCACGCCGTCCGCTGGACGAGATGATCGCCGGTGCCCGCATCGAGGTGGCGCCCTACAAGCAAAGCGACATGGATTTCGTGCTGTGGAAACCTGCGCTCGATGATGAGCCGGGCTGGCAATCGCCCTGGGGGCGCGGACGCCCCGGCTGGCACATCGAGTGCTCGGCCATGAGTGCCGTGCATCTTGGTGAAACCTTTGACATTCACGGCGGCGGCATCGACCTGATCTTTCCGCATCACGAGAATGAAATTGCCCAGTCGCGCTGCGGCTTTGGCACGCGTGTCATGGCCAATATCTTCATGCACAATGGCTTCTTGCAGGTCGAAGGCCGCAAGATGAGCAAAAGCGAGGGCAATTTCGTCACCATTCGCGAGGTTCTGGCCGATTGGCCCGGTGATGTCGTCCGCCATGCCATGCTCAAGACGCATTATCGCCAGCCGATCGACTGGACCTTGGCGGCGCTGAAGGAAAGCGCGCAAACCATCGCGGACTGGAGCGCTGGCGTCGGCGATACCGCGCCCGCAGAGACCGTGCCCCAGCAGGTGGTCGCGAGCCTTGCCGACGACCTCAACACGCCGCAGGCCCTGCATGAAATTCACCGCCTCGCGCACCCGGCCGCCGCCGGACGTGCGGCGAGCGACCCGTCGCAAGCCGGGCAGGTGCCGACGCCGGCCATGGTCAAAGCCGCAGCCAATCTGCTGGGCCTGCTGCGCGACAGTGCCAGCGCCATGCGGCAAAAGGCGATGACCCAACTTGGCGTTGACGGGGACACCATCGAGAAAATCATTCAGACCCGCCTTGCCGCCCGTGCTGCCAGAAACTGGCAGGAATCCGACCGCCTGCGCGATGAATTGCTCGGGCTCGGGGTCGCGCTGAAAGACAACAAGGACGGCACGACGACATGGGCGCTCAAATCGTGATGCGGCTCGGGGCAGGGGGCATCAATGGCTGAAAAGCTCACCTGCACCATCATTGCCAAAAACGAGGTGGCGCGCATCGCCCGGACGATCCGCTCCGTGCAAGGTCTCGCCGATGAGGTGGTTGTGGTCGATTCCGGTTCGACTGACGGCACGCAGGCTCTGGCCCAATCCCTAGGGGCGCGCGTTATCTTCAACCCCTGGCCCGGCTATGGGCCGCAAAAGCGCTTTGCCGAAGATCAGGCCGCCCACGACTTCATCCTCAACCTCGATGCCGATGAATGGCTGTCCGATGCGCTCATTCTCGAACTCAAGGCCATGAAGGCCGCGCCGCATTGGCCAGCTCATTCCATGTGGCTGAAGGTGATGCTGGTCTATCAGAACCGCAGCAAGGCGGCACCCTTTGCCTATTTCAACCCCTGCATCCGGCTTTATGACAGGCGCGTCACCAGATTTGATGCCTCGACCGTCTATGATGAAGTGCCCGCCACCAGCGACGTCATCTGGCTGCGCGCCCCGGCCTTGCATCAATCCTTCACGTCGATGGCGCAGTTGATGCGCAAGCAATTGAACTATTTCGAGATGCAGGCCAAGGAACTCAAACCCGGCCGGGCCAAGCTCTGGTGGCGCCTGCCGCTCGAATATCCCACCCAGTTTTTCAAATATTACATCCTGCGCCGCCATGTCTTTGGCGGCATTGATGGCTTCATCGTCAGCCACATTGAAGCCTTCATGCGCTTTGTGCGGCTGGTTATTTTCCTGAAGATGTAGCCCCCGCCTTGCGCGGTCTGGCCGCTCATTCGTGAGCCGTCCTGCCGGGCTTGCCAAGATGCTGGCGGGTTGCGACAACGCCTTGGTTACAGGCGAGGATATGGATCACCCATGCGTGCACGCAAGCTGCTGTCGGTTTCAGGTGCCCTGTCATGGCCAGCCAGCCTGCTTCTGGGCGTGGCGGCCATTGGCATTCTGGGCTATTACACTTGGCATCAAGTCGGCAAGGTCACGACGCTGCGCATCGCCATGGCGCAGTCGAGCCCGGATCTGCTGCTGATGCACGCGCTGGCGGCGGCGATGAAAGCCCAGCACATGCAGCCAAGCCTGCGCGTGGTGCTGGTCAAGGACGAGGCGGCTGCGGTGGCGGCGCTGGAAAATGGCCGCGACGAGCTTTATGTCACTCGCTCGGATGGGGCACCAGCGCAGAAAGCCGCAACGCTCGCGGTCCTGCACAAGGATGCGCTGCTGGTGTTTGCCGTGGCTGGCAAAAACATCAAGAGTATCAGCAATCTGGCGGGCCGGAAGGTCGGCCTTTACCCCGATGATGCCGCCAATCGTGCCGCGCTGGCGAGCTTGCTGGGACAATATGGCCTGCGCCCCGCCGATGTGCGCGTCGCCGGGGGGCCGCTCAGCGAAGCTGCCAGTGATTTCGCCGCAGCGCGTATCGATGTCGCCATTCTGCTGGCACCGCTGCAAAGTCCTGAAACCATCACCGTGCTGCAAAATCTGGCCAGCCTCGGCCCGCGCCGCGGCAATCTGCTCGATGTCACCCGTTCGGGTGGTCTTGCCGCCCGCAACCCCGCCTTCCGCACGCTTGATATTCCCGAAGGCTATGTCCCGGCCAAGACCAAGGTGCCGAGCGAGGACATCACCACACCCGGGGTCGAAACCCTGCTGGAAGCGCGCGCCGATCTCGATCAGACGCTCGCGGCGGATTTGACCCGCAACCTCTTCGTCATACGTCCGCAGATCGTGGCGCAGGTTCCGCTCGCCCTTGGCATCGACAAGCCGGACGGCGACAAGACCTCCATTCGCGCCGTGCAACTTGGCGCTGCGGCCTGGTATAGCGACAATGACAAGAGCTTTCTCGATCGTTATGGCGATCTTTTCTACATTGGCGTGATGATTCTGGGCGGTCTTGGTTCGGCCTTGGCGGCCATGATCGGCTATGCGCGCAGTTCGAAACGCTCATCGAGCGGCGACATCATGGCGGATATGGCTCTTGCGCGCCGCAATGCCGCCAAGGCCGCCAGCCCTGATGACGTGGCGGCGGCGCGCGCCGAGATAGACCTGCTGGCCCAGCGCCTGCTCAGCGAAGTCGAGGCCGATCCGCCGGATGCCGATACGCTGGCCAGCCTGCGCTTTGCGCTGGAAGAGGCCCGTCATGCGCTGGCGGGCCGCGTGGCGGCGTGAATCCGGTTGGAAAATCCGCGCTCCCGGCCTATAGGAATTTGCAGCAATCCGGGCAGCGGCACGATCCGCCGCGCTGGCTTGGCCTTGAAATATGGAGTTGAGGGATGAAAAGCGTGGCATGGTCGCCCAGTTCCTGGCGCAGCAAGCCGGTGGCGCAGATGCCGAGCTATCGCGACACCGCGGCACTCGAAACCGTCGAGGCGCAACTCGCGGGCTATCCGCCGCTGGTTTTTGCCGGCGAAGCGCGCAAACTGAAGCGGGCCTTGGCCAAGGTCGCCACCGGCGAAGCCTTCCTGTTGCAGGGCGGCGATTGTGCCGAGAGCTTTGCGGAACATTCCGCCGATAATATCCGCGATTTTTTCCGCGTGTTCCTGCAAATGTCGGTGGTGCTCACCTTTGCCGCCGCCTCGCCGGTGATCAAGGTCGGGCGGGTCGCCGGACAATTCGCCAAGCCGCGCTCCTCGGATTTTGAAACCATCGACGGCGTTTCGCTTCCAGCCTATCGTGGCGACATCGTCAATGACATCGCCTTCACCAACGAGGGCCGCCAGCCCGATCCGCGCCGCCAGATCGATGCCTATCGGCAGTCGGCGGCGACGCTCAACCTGCTGCGGGCCTTTGCCTCCGGCGGCTATGCCAATCTCGAAAATGCGCATCGCTGGATGCTGGGCTTCGTCAAGGATAGCCCGCAATCAGGCCGCTATCAGGAGATCGCCGATCGCATCACCGAGACCTTGGGCTTCATGAAGGCGATAGGTCTCGATGCCGAAGCGCATCAGGAATTGCGCGCCACCGATTTTTACACATCGCACGAGGCGTTGCTGCTCGGCTTCGAGCAGGCGCTGACCCGCATTGATTCAACCTCGGGCGATCCCTACGCGACGTCCGGCCACATGCTCTGGGTGGGAGATCGCACCCGTCAGCCCGATCATGCCCATGTGGAATACATGCGCGGCATCAAGAACCCGATCGGCCTGAAATGCGGGCCATCTTTGACGCCGGATGGCTTGCTTAAGCTCGCCGACGCGCTCAATCCTGAAAATGAACCGGGTCGCCTGACGCTGATTTGCCGCTTCGGGGCTGGCAAGGTCGAGGCGCATCTGCCGGGCTTGGTGCGGGCCATCGAGCGCGAGGGCAAGGTGGTGGTGTGGTCGTGTGATCCGATGCATGGCAACACGGTCAAGGCGCTTTCAGGATATAAAACCCGCCCCTATGAGCAGATTACCGCCGAAATCGGCCAGTTTTTCGATGTCCACCAGGCCGAAGGCACCTATGCTGGCGGCGTGCATCTGGAAATGACCGGCAAGAACGTCACTGAATGCACCGGTGGTGCGCGCTCCATTTCCGACACCGAGCTGCAGGACCGTTACCACAGCCATTGCGATCCGCGCCTCAATGCCGAGCAGGCCATCGAAGTGGCGTTTCTGGTGGCCGAACGGCTCAAGCGCGAGCGTGCGGCGCGCGCCGGGCCGGCCCTCGGTGCTGCGGCGGAATGAAACAAGCGGATACTTGCATACATGCAACAGCGCGGCTGATGGGGCTTCACTATATAGTGCGACAAACGCCCATCAGCCAAGGTTTGCATAAATGACCACTTCCAGATTTCCGACCCTGTTCATCTCGCATGGTGCCCCCAACCTGGTGCTCCATAATACGCAGGCCAAGCTGTTCCTCGAAAGCTATGGCAAGCAATTGGGGCGGCCCAAGGCAATTCTGGTGGCCAGTGCGCATTTCGAAACGCGCGCCCCGGTCGTGAGCGCCGATGCGCACCCCGAGATGATTTATGATTTCGGCGGCTTTGAGCCCGAGCTTTATCAAATGGTCTATCCCGCGCCGGGCGCGCCCGATGTCGCGCATCGTGCCGTGGCCTTGCTCGGCGCAGCGGGAATCACCGCAACCGAAGTGGCGCATCGCGGCTATGACCACGGCACCTGGGTGCCGCTGAAACTGCTTTATCCCGATGCCGACATTCCGGTGGTGCAGGTAGCGATCCAGACGGCGGCGGGCGCTGCGCATCACATCGCCATGGGTAAGGCTCTCGCCCCGTTGCGCGATGAAGGCGTGCTGATCATCGGCTCCGGCAGCCTGACGCATAATCTCGGAGAATTCTTCCGCGGCGGCTACAAGGCCGACTCGGCAGCACCCGAATGGGTGAAAGACTTCGCGACCTGGGTCGAGGAGCGTGTCACCAGGGGCGAGATTGACGAAATTGCCCATTACCGCCAGCGCGCGCCCTTCGCCCGTGAAAATCACCCGAGCGAGGACCATTTCCTGCCCTTGCCCTTCGCCTTTGCCGCCGCAGGCGCCGGGGCCACCGGCAAGCGTGTTCATAGCTCGCATGAATTTGGCGTGCTGATGATGGATGCCTACGCCTTCGCGTGAGCCTTGGCTCGCCACCACGATTCGATGCTGACCGGGCGCCGCTGCCGCAAGGGCAGGGCGCACGGCAGCGCCGATAGCTCGAAAAAAGATGAAATTCCTTAACCTTGTTGGAACGCAAAAGCGTGGCTTTTGGGCAACGGCCTTGCCAAATTCGCACGTTAGCGGCAAATGAGTGTTTGCAGGATCAGCAAAAGTTTGTAGAAGGTTAAGACGTGGTGGGGGATCACCGGCAGGGCTCAGGCCTCTGGTGACGAAGGTTGAAATTGGCGAAGTGATCCAAGCCTCGGGGCGGGGGACTTCCGTAAAAGTGGAAACAAATTCATGGCGTTCGTTGCCGGAGTGTTGAGACGTCTGCTCCTCGTCATGTGCGCGCTCGTCGCCAGTTTGGCGGTATCGGGGTTCGCCATGGCACAGACCGTGGTTGTGCATGGCTCGACCAATGCCGATCCGGCGACAATTCAGAACTATTTCCACGGGACTTCGCCAGATCAGATCAATGCTGGCATCAAGGCTCTGTACGCCACCGGGCGCTTTGCCAATGTTTCCGTTCATCGTGAAGGCGGCCGTCTCGTCGTCACTCTTGTGGACAACAAGCGCATCAACCATGTCGCCTTCGAGGGCAACAGCAAGCTCAAGGATGCGCAGCTCAAGGCGCAGATCCAGTCCCGCTCGGGCGGGGCCTTCGATGCGGGTGTGGTTGCCTCCGACGTTGCTGCCATCAAGGAAGTCTATGTGCATGGCGGTCACAGCGACGCCACCGTGGGCGACCGCATCGTCAACCTGCCCGATGGCCGCGTTGATGTGGTGTTCGAGATCAAAGAGGGCGACAAAACCGGCGTCCGCGAAATCCATTTTGTCGGCAATCATGCAGTGTCGGATCATACCCTGCGCGGCATCATGTCGACGACCGAGATGAACTTCCTGTCTTGGTTGAAGACCAGCGACGTTTACGACGCTGACAAGCTCGCCACCGACGAAGATCATATCCGCCGTTATTACCTGAAAAACGGCTATATCGACTTCCGCATCACCGGCTCGGATGTGCGTTACGATGCTGCCAAAAAGGGCTACATCATCACCATTTCGATGCAGGAAGGGCCGCAATATCGCATCGGCTCGGTCAATGTCGTGTCGAACGTCACGGGCTTGCAGCCAGCCACCTTGCAGAACAAGCTGCTGGTCAGCGCCGGCGAGATTTACAATGGCGACGAAATCCAGAAGACGGCCGTGGCCCTGACGCGCGCAGCCGATGAAGCTGGCTATCCTTTCGCGCAAGTGCACCCGCAGGGTGATCGCAATCCGGCGGCGCGCACCGTAGCGGTGCATTTCGCCATCGATCCGGGCCAGAAGGCCTATATCGAGAAGATTCAAATTCGCGGCAACGACAAGACCCGCGATTATGTCATCCGCCGCGAGTTCGATATTGGCGAGGGCGATGCCTATAATCAGGTGCTGATCGACCAGGCGAAGCGCCGGTTGGAGGCATTGGGCTTCTTCAAGAAGGTGACGATCACTGCGGTGCAGGGTTCGGCGCCAGACAAAGTGGTTGTCGATGTCGATGTGGTCGAGAAAGCCTCCGGTTCTTTCGCCATCGGCGGCGGTTATTCGACCACCGACGGGTTCCTGGCCAGCGCGTCGATCTCGGATTCGAATTTTCTCGGACGCGGCCAATATGTGAAGCTGTCGGTCAGCCGCGGCCAATATTCCAGCGCCTATGAGGCCTCGTTCACCCAGCCCTATTTCCTTGGCTACCGCATGTCGGGAACGCTGGACGTGTATCGCAAGGAGCAGAGCGTCAACGTCTATTCGACCTACCAGACGATCATCACCGGCGTCACCACCAGCCTCGGCATTCCGCTGACCGACGAATGGAGCATCTCGCCGCATTATTCGCTCTATGAGACGCAGATCTACATCCCGAACACGTCGTTGCAGCCCTACAATGATTGTACGGTGACTGCGCCCGGTGTCGCTGCTGGGAACTGTCTGAGCAACGGCGAGGCTTCGCTGGCGGTGAAGGAATCGCAAGGTCGCACGCTGACCTCGCTGGCTGGCGTAACGCTGGCCTATAACACGCTCGACAATCCGAAGGATCCTCGCGATGGTATCCTCGGCTCCGTCACGGCGGACATTGCCGGGCTTGGCGGTAAATCCCGGTTCATCCGCACCACCGG
>JAJZGX010000089.1 GCA_021804825.1 Pseudomonadota bacterium
TGGAGGGGCGCGTGCTGTGGGCCTTGGCATTTCCGATGCGAATCCACATGCAATCAGTCTGGCGCAGGGCGTGAGTCGGCCGCAGTCTGGGCCTTGAAGGGCTTTGAATCGGCCGAGCTGTCGGGGATTGTACTGCACCGCAGCATGGAGTCTGCGGCGCGCAAGGGTGGAAGGCGGCTGTTTGCGCGTGACTCATGGCCACATCGCGCCGCGCAAGCCTGATTCTTTGTCAAGACAGGTCATACGCCATGCCTTTGGGGGGGGGGCTCGGCCCATGCCCGGAGCTCTGCCTAGGGGGCTGCCGGATTTTTTGCGTCGCCGTGAACGCCTAAAACGCCAGGCGGCAAGGCGGCCGCGTTGGCGGACGCCTGCGCTCCGCAAAAAAAACTTCTGCGGCTCTACGGTATTTTTGTCGCGAAGCGCGTGCGGCGCCCACATAAGGCTTTACCCGGCGCGTGCGCTGCACTAAGCGTGAGCGCGAGTTCAGCCGACGGTGCCCTAGGCAGCGAGGGCATGATCGAGACGAGAGATTTCAGCAGCCATGACGCCAGCAGTGGTCTTTTTCTATATCTTCGCCAGCGTGCTGTGCCTCGCGGCCTTCATGGTTATTACGGCGCGCAATCCCGTGCATTCGGTGATGTTCCTGATCCTGGCCTTCGTGGCTTCATCAGGCCTGTTTCTACTGATCGGCGCCGAGTTTCTGGCGATGCTACTGGTGGTTGTTTATGTCGGCGCGGTCGCAGTGTTGTTCCTGTTCGTGGTGATGATGCTCGATGTCGATTTTGCAGAATTGAAGCAAGGCTTTCTGCAATATCTACCGATCGGGGCGCTGATCGGCGGTCTGGTGTTGATCGAACTGGTGCTGGTGGTGGGGGGGCTGGTCGCAACCCCGGCGAGCGGCGGCCATGTGCAGACACCGACACCGGCCGCAGCCAGCAACGTGATGGCGCTGGGCGAGGTGCTTTATACGCAGTATTTCTATCTGTTTCAGGCGGCGGGCTTCGTGCTTCTCACGGCCATGATCGGCGCGATCGTGCTGACCTTGCAGCACAAGCCCGGCGTCAGGCGCCAGAATGTTGCGGCCCAGAATGCGCGCACGCGGGCAGGGGCGATTGATATTGTCAAGGTGCCGTCAGGGCGCGGGCTCGAAGCGGCTGAATAGGGTAACTTCCATGATTGGCATCAATCAATATCTGGTGGTCGCGGCGATTGTCTTCACCTTGGGCATGCTCGGCATCATTCTCAATCGCAAGAACATCATCGTCATTCTGATGTCGGTGGAGTTGATCCTGCTCGCCGTCAACATCAATCTCGTGGCATTTTCGGTGCATCTGCATGATCTCACGGGGCAGGTGTTTGCCTTGTTCATCCTTACCGTCGCAGCGGCCGAGGCAGCGATCGGCCTGGCGATCCTGGTCACCTATTTCCGTAATCGCGGCACCATCGCGGTTGAAGACATTCATCAGATGAAGGGCTGAGGCTGGCATGATTGACGCCATTGTTTTCCTGCCGCTGCTCGGCGCGCTGGTCGCGGGGCTTAGTGGCTCCAGCCTGAGCGCTCGCAATGCCGAGATTTTGACCACCGGTCTGCTGATGGTGGCAGCTTTGCTATCATGGGTGGCGTTTTTTGAATATGGCCTCGGCGCCGCGCCGCTCGATGTGCACGTCATTGCCAATTGGATGACGGCGGGCAGGCTTTCGGTCGACTGGGCGCTGCGGATTGACACGATGACGGTGGTGATGCTCGTCGTCGTCACCACGGTGTCGAGCCTGGTGCATCTCTATTCCATCGGCTACATGGCCGATGATCCGTCGCGGCCGCGGTTTTTTGCCTATTTGTCGCTGTTCACCTTTGCGATGCTGATGCTGGTGACGGCCGATAATCTGGTGCAATTGTTTTTCGGCTGGGAGGGTGTGGGCCTCGCATCCTATCTGCTGATCGGCTTCTGGTATGAAAAGCCGTCGGCCAATGCTGCGGCGATCAAGGCATTCGTGGTCAACCGGGTGGGCGATTTCGGCTTCGCTCTGGGGATATTTCTGGTGTTCGCACTCACAGGATCTGTGTCGTTTGACACGATTTTCGCGGCAGCACCGGGCCTTGCGCATAAAACCATCCACGTTTTTGGTCTCGACGCCAATGCCATGACGGTCGCCTGTCTGCTGCTGTTCATGGGTGCCATGGGTAAATCGGCGCAGTTTCTGCTGCACACATGGCTGCCCGACGCCATGGAAGGCCCGACGCCGGTCTCGGCGTTGATCCATGCCGCGACCATGGTGACGGCGGGTGTGTTCATGGTGGCGCGGCTGTCGCCGCTGTTCGAGCAATCTCCAACCGCGCTGTCGGTGGTAACCATCGTCGGCGGGATGACAGCTTTTTTTGCAGCCACTGTCGGTCTTGTGCAAAACGACATCAAGCGGGTGATCGCCTATTCGACCTGCTCGCAATTGGGCTACATGTTTGTGGCGATGGGCGTTGGCGGCTATTCGCTCGGCATGTTCCACCTCTTTACCCACGCCTTCTTCAAGGCGCTTCTGTTCCTTGGTGCCGGGTCGGTGATCCACGCGATGCATCACGAGCAGGACATGCGCAACATGGGCGGCCTGCGCAAAGACATCCCCTTCACCTTCTGGATGATGACCATCGGTACGCTGGCGCTCACCGGCTTTCCCTTCACCGCCGGTTATTATTCCAAGGACGCGATTATCGAGGCGGCCTATGCTTCGCACCGCTTCGGAGCGGTGTTTGCGTGGGCGATGGTGGTGATCGCTGCCGGCCTGACCAGCTTCTATTCGTGGCGGCTGGTGTTCATGACATTCTTCGGGACGCGCGGGGCTCTTGCTGCGGCGGGCCATCACGATGATCACGCCCATGATGATCATGGCCACGATGATCATGGCCATGGCGATCACGGCCATGCCCCGCATGAATCGCCGCTGGCGATGCTGGTGCCACTGGGCGTGCTGGCGCTAGGCGCGCTGTTCGCCGGGATGCTGTTTCGCAATTCCTTCATCGGCGAGGGGTTTGGCGGCTTCTGGAAACATGCGCTGTTTCTGGCACCCGGCAATCACCTGATGCACGACATGGAGGGCGTGCCGACCTATATTTCGTTGCTGCCTACCGTGATGATGGCCGGTGGCTTTGCTGTCGCCTGGTTGATGTATATCCGCTGGCCGGGGTCAGCGGCGCGTTTGGCAGGCGCCAACCCGCTGCTCTATAATTTCCTGCTCAACAAATGGTATTTTGACGAGCTTTACGACTTTCTGTTCGTGCGCCCGGCCTTCTGGCTCGGTCGTCTGTTCTGGAAGGGCGGCGATGGCGCGATGATCGACGGTTTGGGGCCGGATGGCATCGCCTCGCGCACCCTCGATGTCACGGCGCAGGTGGTGCGTCTGCAATCGGGTTATGTCTATCATTATGCTTTCGCCATGATGCTCGGTGTTGCGGCCTTCATCTCGTGGTATCTGGCGGGTGGGGTGCACTGATGTTTGGTTTTGGCATTCTTTCGGGCCTGGTGTTTCTGCCCCTCGTCGGCGTTGCCTTCATTCTCACCCAGAATGATCAGGAGGCGGCGGGGCGCAGCAATGTGCGCTTTGCGGCGCTCATCACCACGCTCGCCACATTCCTGCTCTCCGTTGTCGCCTGGGGACGCTTCGACCAGAGCAGCGCCGCCTTCCAACTGGTGGAAGCCAAACATTGGTTTGGCAATGGCCTTGGCTATAAATTGGGAGTTGACGGGCTCTCCATGCCCTTCGTCCTGCTGACCACCTTCCTCATGCCCTTCTGCATTCTGGCGTCGTGGGAGACCATCACCTTCCGGGTCAAGGAATACATGATCGCCTTTCTGGTGCTGGAGACGCTGATGATCGGCGTGTTCTGTGCGCTGGATCTGGTGCTGTTTTATATCTTCTTCGAAGGTGGCCTCATTCCGATGTTCCTGATCATCGGCATCTGGGGCGGCAAGCGGCGCATTTATGCCAGCTTCAAGTTCTTCCTTTATACGCTGCTGGGCTCGCTGCTGATGCTGCTCGCCATCATGGCAATGTATGCACAGGCCGGCACCACCGACATTCCAACGCTGCTGGCGACGCATTTTTCGGCGCAGATGCAGTTCTGGCTATGGCTAGGGTTTTTTGCTTCATTCGCGGTCAAAATGCCGATGTGGCCGGTGCACACCTGGCTTCCCGATGCGCATGTCGAGGCGCCGACGGCGGGCTCGGTCATTCTGGCAGGCATCCTGCTGAAAATGGGCGGCTATGGCTTCATCCGGTTTTCCTTGCCGATGTTCCCGAACGCCTCGCATTATTTCGCACCCATGATGTTCGCCCTGTCGATCATCGCCATCATCTACACCTCGCTGGTGGCGCTGGTGCAGGAGGACATGAAAAAGCTGATCGCCTATTCATCCGTGGCGCATATGGGCTTCGTCACCATGGGCCTGTTTGCCATGAATGAGGAAGGCGTGCAGGGCGCGGTGTTCCAGATGGTGTCGCACGGGCTGGTGTCGGGCGCCTTGTTCCTTTGTGTCGGCGTGGTTTATGACCGCATGCACACCCGCGAAATCGCCGCTTACGGCGGCCTCGTGAAGCGGATGCCGCTCTATGCGCGCCTGCTGATGGTGTTCACCATGGCCAATGTCGGGTTGCCAGGCACATCGGGCTTTGTCGGCGAATTCCTGACCCTGCTGGGGGCTTTTGGCGCCAATAGCTGGGTGGCGCTGTTCGCGACCAGCGGGGTGATCCTGTCGGCCTGCTATGCGCTCTATCTCTACAGGCGGGTGATTTTCGGGGTGCTCGACAAGCCTTCGCTGGCGGGCATCACTGATTTATCGGCGCGTGAAATGGTGCTGTTGGTGCCGCTGGTGCTGCTGGTGATCTATTATGGCGTGCATCCCGGCCCGATCCTGGGCGCGAGCGCAGCGGCAGTGACGCATCTGGTCAAGGGCTATGATGCTGCGCTGCATGTCACTCAAACCGCGGCGCTGTTGCCGCTGATCGGGCACTGATATGACCGCAGGTTCCATCATCGGCCATGCCCTGCCGGAATTCGTTCTGGCCATAGGCATTCTCGTCATGCTGCTGCTCGGCGCGCTGGGGGGCGAGAAGCGCGCCTGGCTCGTGACCGAACTGGCCATCGGTGTGCTTGGACTGGCGCTTGTTGCCTGCCTGTTCGAGCCAAAATCCGCCACGTTGCTGTTCAACGGCCTGCTGGTCGATGACGCTTTTGGTCGCTTCATGAAGGCGCTGTCGTTGATTGGCTCCATCGCCACATTGCTCATGGCCATGGCCTGGTTCAGGCGCCGCGGGCTGGATCAGTTCGAGTTTCCGGTGCTGGTGTGTCTGGCGACACTCGGCATGATGATCCTGATTTCCGCTGATAATCTGATGACGCTCTATCTCGGGCTGGAATTGATGTCGCTGGCGCTTTACGTCATCGCCGCTTATGCGCGCAATGATGCCCGCGCTTCCGAAGCCGGGTTGAAATATTTCGTGCTCGGGGCGCTGTCCTCGGGGCTGCTGCTTTACGGCGCCTCGTTGATTTACGGCTTTGCCGGCACGCTGAGTTTTGTGGGCATTGCCGCCATGCTGCATGGCACGGCGAGCCTTGGAATCACCTTTGGCCTCACCTTCCTGATGGCAGGTCTGGCCTTCAAGATGTCGGTGGTGCCGTTCCACATGTGGACGCCCGATGTCTATGAAGGCGCGCCGACGCCGGTGACGGCGTTTTTCGCCTCTGCGCCGAAAATTGCGGCCATTGCCATCACCCTGCGGGTGGTGAGTGTGGCTTTCCCCGGCATTACCGGCGAATGGCGCCAGATCATCATCTTCATGTCGGTGGCTTCCATGGCGCTGGGCGCTTTCGGGGCGATCGGCCAGACCAATATCAAGCGCCTGATGGCCTATTCGTCGATCGGGCACATGGGCTTCGCGCTGGTGGGTCTTGCTGCCGGCACGGCACAGGGCGTCGAAGGCGTGATGCTCTACATGACGATTTACCTTGTCATGACGCTTGGCACCTTTGCCGCCATCATCGCCATGGAGGTCAAGGGCCAGGCGGTTGAGAACATCGCCGATCTTGCGGGCCTGTCGTCCACCAATTTCCCGATGGCATTTTTCCTTGCCATGATGATGTTCTCGCTGGCGGGCATTCCGCCGCTCGCCGGCTTCTTTGCCAAATGGTATGTGTTTGTGGCGGCCATCCATGCGCATCTTTATGTCATGGCGGTATTGGGCGTGCTCGCCAGCGCGGTTGCGGCCTTCTATTATCTGCGCATCGTCAAGGTGATGTTCTTCGATGCCGCGGGCGCGACCTTCGACCGGGCCTCGCTGACCTTGCGCGGTTTGCTTGCTGGCGCGGGCGTGCTGGTGATGGTATTCTGGGTATGGCCCGGCCCGGTGGTCGCGGTGGCGCATCATGCCGCGCAGGCGCTCATGCAAGGACAAAAGCCATAGACCCGGCCATAGCTCGTTTCGGGGTGATCGAGCATCATCTGCGGCTCGGCTCGACCAATGACGAAGCGTTGCGGCGCGCCCGCGAAGGTGCGATGGGGCCGCTGTTCATCATAGCTGATGAGCAATTTGCCGGGCGCGGGCGGCATGGCAAAGTCTGGCAGGCACCGCTTGGCAATCTCAACATCAGCTTGCTGCTGATCAACGCCGCGCCCGTGGCACAATTGCCGGAACTTGGTTTTGTTGCCGGTGTCGCCGTCCATGGCGCCATCTGTGATCTGCTCCAGAATGCGGCCCTGTCAGCGGCGCTGAAGATCAAATGGCCGAATGATATTGTGCATGATGGCGCGAAATTATCGGGCCTGATGCTCGAGGCGCATCAGTTGCAGAGCGGCGTGCATGCATGCATCATCGGCATAGGCATCAATTGTCGGGCGAGTCCCGAAGCTTTGCCTTACGCTGCGACGCATTTGTCGGCGCTGGCCGGCCGCGCCATCGCGTCTGGCGATGTTGCCAAACACCTGATGGCGGCCCTGGGGCGGGAACTCGCCATTTATGCAAGTGGCACCGGCTTTGCCGGCATCCGCCAGCGCTGGCTGGCACGCGCCGCCGGGCTTGGCACCACGGTCTCGCTCGATACCGGCGCAGCGCGCCGCACGGGCCTCTTTCAAACCATTGATATGCATGGCCGTCTCGTGCTGATGATAGATGGCCTCGAAGCGCGCTTCGATGCTGGCGACGTATTTTTGAACCCCTCGGCGACAACCGCCACATCTCGAAAAGAGTTAGAAACGTTATGAACACACCCGCAGATGAACTCGTCTTTGTGCCGCTCGGCGGCCTCGGCGAAATTGGCATGAATGCCGCGCTTTACGGCATCGGCCCGAAGAACAAGCGCAAATGGCTGATGGTTGACTGCGGCGTCACCTTTGCTGGGCCGGATTTGCCGGGCATTGATCTCATCGTGCCCGATATCAGTTTCATTGCCAAAATCAGGCGCGATCTTGTCGGCCTGGTGATCACCCATGCCCATGAAGACCATATTGGCGCGGTCGCCGATCTGTGGCCCAAGCTCGGTTGCGAGGTCTATGCGACGCCGTTTGCGGCCGGGCTGCTTGAAACCAAGCGGCTCGCTGAACCGGGTGCGCCGCAAGTGCCGTTGAAGGTCGTGGGGCAGGGCGGCATCGTCGATATCGGGCCGTTCTCGGTGGAATTCATCGCCGTGGCGCACTCGATTCCAGAAGCCTGCGCGCTGGCCATCCGCACCAGTGCGGGCACCGTGCTGCACACCGGCGACTGGAAAATTGACCCGACGCCGGTGATGGGCCGCCCGACCGATGAGGCGCGGCTGCGGGAAATCGGCGACGAGGGCGTGCTGGCGCTCATCAGTGATTCAACCAATATCCTGCGCGATGGCATCAGCCCGTCCGAGACCGATGTTGCGGCGACCATGGCGGAGCTTATCGCCGCCGCGCCCAACCGGGTCATGGTGACGACTTTCGCGTCCAATGTCGGGCGCATCAAGGCGGTGGCGCAAGCTGCGGCGAAATGCGGGCGCTCGGTGCTGATAGCTGGTCGGGCGCTGGAACGCGCCGTGGCGGTGGCGCGCGAATGCGGCCTGCTCGATCATGTCGCGCCGTTTTTGCCTGCCGATCTCTTTCGCAACATGCCGCGTGACAAGGTAGTGATTGTCGCGACGGGCAGCCAGGGTGAACCGCGTGCCGCCATGGCCCGCATTGCCGAGGGCATCCATCCCGATCTGACGCTGGCGCCGGGCGATCAGGTGATCTTTTCCTCGCGCCCGATTCCCGGCAATGAAAAGGGCATCAACAATGTCATCAACGGCCTGATCGACCAGGGCGTTGAAGTCATCACCGACCGGCAGGCGCTGGTGCATGTCTCCGGCCATCCGCGCCGCTCGGAAGTGGCGCAGATGTATGATTGGGTGCGCCCGCAGATTGCCATTCCCGCTCATGGCGAGGCTCTGCATTTGGGTGAACATGCCAAGTTTGCGCGTGATCGCGGCGTGCCACATGTCATCAATGCGCATAACGGCGATATGGTGCTGCTGAGCCCCGGCACGCCGGCGGTGATTGATCAGGTGCAGCACGGCCGTCTGCTCAAGGATGGCAATGTGCTGGTGCCGGTGCAGGATGATGCGATCAAGGCGCGCATCAAGCTTGGCATCGCCGGGGTGGTCACCGTGGCCTTTGCGCTGGATGGCAAGGGACAACTGGCGGGCGATCCGGATGTGTTGATGGCGGGCCTGCCCGCCAAAACCAAGGATGGCGGCGCGATGGATGCGCTGGTCGATGAGGCAATATTTCGCACCCTCGATCATCAACGGCGGGCCCGTCGGCGTGATACGGATGCGACGGCGCTGGCGGTCGAGCGGGCGGTGCGCAGCGTCGTCGGCCAGGCCTGGGGCAAAAAGCCGATGGTGCATGTTCTGGTAGTGGAGGTTTGAGTGATTGGCCGATTAAACCACGTCGCGATTGCGGTCAGTGATCTGGCTGCGGCCAGCGCTCTCTACCGTGACACACTGGGCGCACATGTGACCGCGCCGGTGGCCTTGCCGGAACACGGCGTTTCGGTGGTGTTCATCGCATTGCCCAACAGCAAAATCGAGCTCATGGAACCGCTTGGTGCCAACTCGCCGATCGCGGCGTTTCTGGCCAAGAATCCCGACGGCGGCATGCACCACATCTGCTACGAGGTCAGCGATATTCTCGATGCCCGCGCGCGACTCAAGGCGGGCGGCGCGCGTGTGCTTGGCGATGGCACGCCGAAAATCGGCGCGCATGGCAAACCAGTGCTGTTCCTGCATCCCAAGGATTTCAACGGCACGCTGATCGAACTGGAACAAGTGTGATGCTGCAACCTTTCGGCCCGGTGCTTGGCCCCGGCATTTTCCTGACGATCTGGTGGATTTCGCTGTTCATGATCCTGCCGCTTGGCATTCGTTCGCAGGAAGAAAGCGGCGACGTGGTGAAGGGCACTGACCCGGGCGCGCCGGTCGTGACCGGGATGTTGAAAAAGCTCGGCTATAACACGATTCTGGCGGCGGTGATTTTCACGGGCGTGCTGCTGGCGGCCCGTCGCTGGGGCTAGGGCGAAGCTTGCAGCGCCGTCATGGCCTGCGCGAGACCAACGAAGCCCGCCACATCGATATCTTCAGCCCGTGCCGTGGGCTCAAGCCCTGCTGCGTCGAGCAGGCGCATGGCGTCAAGGCCATGGCCTAGCGATTTCAGCGATTGGCGCAGCATCTTGCGACGCTGGCCGAAGGCGGCCTTGGTGACGCTGGTGAGTGCGCCCAAGGCGCAGGGCAGGGGCTCGGCGCGCGCCTCGAGCGCAACGACGCTGGAGGTGACCTTGGGCGGCGGTGTGAAGGCGGAGGGGGCGACATCAAACAGCAGTTGTGTGGTGCAGCGCCAGTTGGCGAGCACAGCAAGGCGCCCATAGGCGGCGCGCTGGCGCGGGGTGGCAACCAGACGCAGCGCCACTTCGCGCTGAAACATCAGCACCATTCTGGCGTAGCGTGGCGGCCAAGGCTCGGCTTCAAGCCAGCGCGTGAGCAAGGCCGTGCCGATGTTATAGGGCAGATTGGCGACGATTTTCAGGGGTTGCACGCCGTCGCCGAGCTTGTTGATGTCGATTTCGAGGGCATCGGCATTGATGATGCTGAGGCGGCCCGGATAGGCGGCAGCGATTTCTTCGAGCGCTGCAAGGGCGCGGGCATCGCGCTCGATGGCAAAAACATGCCGCGCGCCTTCGGCCAGCAGCGCCCGCGTCAGGCCACCGGGGCCGGGCCCTATTTCCACCACGTCACAGGCGTCGAGCGGCCCGGCGGCACGGGCGATCTTGCGTGTGAGGTTGAGATCGAACAGGAAATTCTGGCCCAGCGCCTTTTTCGGGGCGATGCCGAAACGCGCCACCACATCGCGCAACGGGGCGAGGCCGTCATCTGCGCTCATGGTGTCAGACGCGCCGCCAGCCCGAGCGCCGCCATGAGGCTCGACGGGTTGGCGACTCCCTTGCCGGCAATATCGAAGGCGGTGCCGTGGTCGGGCGAGGTGCGCACGAAAGGCAGGCCGAGCGTGACATTGACGCCCTCATCGAAGGCCAGCGTCTTGGCGGGGATCAGCGCCTGATCATGATACATGCACAAAGCCGCATCATAGCTGGCCCGCGCCGCTGGATGAAACATGGTGTCGGCGGGCAAGGGGCCACGCAAATCCAGCCCCTCGGCCTGCAAGTGGTTGATCGCCGGGATGATGATGTCAATCTCCTCCCGGCCCATGCTGCCGCCCTCACCGGCATGAGGGTTGAGGCCGCTCATGGCCAGCCGCGGCCTTGTTATGCCAAAACGGGTTTCAAGATCGCGCGCCACGATTCTCGCGGTGGCGATGATCGCGGCTTGGGTCAGCAATCCCGGCACATCTTTCAACGGCACATGGATGGTGAGCGGCACGACGGCCAGAGTCGGCGACCAGATCATCATCACCGGGTGAGGCTTGCCACCCCAGAGCCGCGCGGCAAGATCACCGAGATATTCCGTGTGACCCGGAAACCCGAAGCCCGCAGAATAGAGCCGCTGCTTGGCAATCGGGTTGGTGACAAGGGCAGATGCCGCGCCCCCATGAACGAGTTCCACGGCGCGGGTGATGGCTTCGATCACCCCTTCGGCATCGCGGCTGGAGCCATCGAAGCCGTGGCGCAAGACGACGACGGGCAGAGCGCCTTGAAACACCGAGGGTGCGGTGGCGGGGTCAACCTCGGCAATCGGCACATCCCAGCCAAGCTCACCGGCGAGTTGCCGCAGCTGCGCGGGATCGGCCAGCACGAAGA
>JAJZGX010000162.1 GCA_021804825.1 Pseudomonadota bacterium
GCAGCATGATTTCGCCACTGACACTATTGCGCCAGCACCGAAATCCCGGACGGATCGGGTTCAGTGATGTGCTGGCCTATGTTTATCTCGCAGTCGGCGTGGCTTTGATGTTCGGCCCGGTGGTGTGGCTGGTGCTGTCCTCATTCAAAACGCAAAGCAATCTCGATGAATTTCCGCCGACCTTGCTGCCACTCGCCCAGCAAAGCGTTGCGGTCAAAGGCTATGACGCCAAATTGCCGCTCTATGCCGTCACCATGCCCGATGGCAGCAAGCGCGTCCTCGCGCAGGTGCGGCGCATCGGTGTGATCTCGCAGCTGGTTGATCCGTCCGCCCCGCAGCAGATCATCAAGGTCAATATGGACAAGCGCACGGCGCTGCGGCATTTCGGGCTCGACTGGCATAATTACGAGCATCCACTGCGCCATTTCAACTTCGGGCGTTATTTGTGGAATTCGGTCTTTGTCACGGTTGTTGCGACGCTGGTGACGCTGCTCATCAATTCCATGGCGGCCTATGCCTTGAGCATCCATGAGTTTCGCGGCAAGAATTTTTTCCTTGTGGCCGTCATTGCCACGCTGATGGTGCCGATCACGATCATTCTGGTGCCGGTGTTTGTGGTCGTCAATGAAATCGGCCTTGATAATTCGCTCTGGGCGGTGATTCTGCCTGGCGCGGCGACGCCGACCGGCGTGTTCCTGCTGCGCCAATATATGCTGACCTTGCCGCGCGAACTGATTGAAGCGGCACGCATGGACAAGGCGAGCGAATGGCAGATTTACGCGCGCATCGTCATGCCGCTGGCTTTACCGGCGCTGGCTGTGCTGACGATTTTCTCGGTGATGTGGCGTTGGAACGAATTCCTGTGGCCGCTGGTGGTGCTGAGCAAGTCGGAAACTTATACGCTTCAGATCGGCCTCAATGCGTTTCAGGGCGATTTGCAGACGCAGTGGAATTATCTTCTGGCAATGACCGTGGTGGCGCTGATCCCGATCGCGCTGGTCTTTGTTTTTCTGCAACGCTTCATCACATCGGGCATTGCCAATACGGGGATGAAATGAGCCATGGCCGCCCTTGAACTTCACACTATCGCCAAGGCCTATGGCCGCGTCAGCGTGCTGCATGACATCAGCCTTGCCGTCGCGGATGGGGAATTTGTCGTGCTGGTCGGGCCATCGGGCTGCGGCAAATCCACGTTGCTGCGGGTGATCGCCGGGCTTGAAACGGCGAGCAATGGCCAGATCCTGCTCGACGGGCGGGATGTCACGCGGCTGGCGGCGGCCGAGCGTGGCCTTGCCATGGTGTTTCAGTCCTATGCGCTTTATCCGCATATGAGCGTGCGCCAGAACATTGCCTTTGCTTTGGAAAACATGCGCCTGCCGAAGGCCGAGATCGTCCGGCGGGTGCAATCGGCCTCCGAAATGCTGCGCCTTGAGCCCTATCTCGAGCGCCGCCCCGGTGCCCTGTCTGGTGGGCAGCGCCAGCGCGTGGCCATTGGCCGGGCGATTGTTCGCGATCCGAAAATTTTCCTGTTCGACGAACCGCTGTCGAACCTCGATGCCGAATTGCGGGTGGCGACCCGCAAGGAACTGGCGGCGTTGCACGCCAGGATCGGCGGCACGATGATTTATGTGACGCATGATCAGGTGGAGGCAATGACGCTGGCCAACCGCATTGTCGTGCTGCGGGCCGGGCGGATCGAACAGGTTGGCACGCCGCTGGAGCTTTACAACAAGCCTTGCAACGAGTTTGTCGCCGGGTTCATCGGTTCGCCGCGCATGAATTTCATTTCGGTGATGGCGGCGGAAGGCGGGGAGGTGCGCGCGGGCGAAGCGCGGCTGGCCTTGACGGGCGCTAGCGCGCTGGCCCCTGGCACCAAGGCGACGCTGGGCATCAGGCCGGAGCATATTGATCTGGTGCCGCAGGGCGGTGATCTCGAAGTCGAGGTCAATCTCATCGAGCAACTGGGCGGCGAGACCTTTGCCTATGGCACGCTGAGCGATGGCAGCGAGATCACGCTGCGCAGCGAGGGGCAAAGCGCCATCAAACGCGGCGACAGGGTGGGCTTGAAGCTGCAACGCCAGCATATTCACCTGTTTGGCGCCGATGGGCTGGCGCTGCGGTGAGGGAATTGCTTTGGGTTTCGCAGGCGGCGGGTCATTCAGCTTGCAGCTTTTTCGACGGCTAAGAAGTCGCGAAACATCGATGTCAGAATAGGGAGCTTTTCCTGATATGTTAGCTTTAACGCAGGCCGCCTACAGGGGCCACATCGACCCATGGTTCACCTTCGATCTGGGGCATGGGTTCGAACTGCGCCTCGCCATATTGGAGGCTGGGTTGGCGCGGGTCGTGCTGCGCCGCCATGGTGCCTATCGGCTGGATCGCGGCTGGTCGATCGCGCCGAACCGCAGCGAGCCGGGCTTTGCCGGACGTTTGCGCGATGATGTCAGTGGCTATAGCGCCGTGTCATGCGCGGTGGAGGTCAGTCCGCAGCAGGTGGTGATAAGCGGTGGCGGGCTTCGCGCCGTGGTGAAGCTTGATCCGCTGGCGATCAGCTGGTATCGCGACGGCGAGGCGGAGCCTTTCCTCAGCGACCGGCCGACGCAGGCCTATTTTCATGCCCGCCATGCTGGCGGTTTCCGGCATTTTACCGCCCGCGACAAG
>JAJZGX010000163.1 GCA_021804825.1 Pseudomonadota bacterium
CAGCGCCAAGGTGATGCTGCTCGGCGACATTGGCGTCGGCAAAACCTCATTGGCGCGTCGCCTGATCTTTGACAAGTTCGAGGGTGACTACAAAACCACCATCGGCGTCGATATTCTCACCTATGATTTGCAGCTTTCCGCCGCCTGCAACCATGAGACCATGCGGCTGGTGTTATGGGACACCGACGGCGATTTTGGCGAGGCGATTTTTTCCACCATGTATCTCACCGGCGCGGCAGGTGCGATCATCGTGGCCGATGCCACACGCCCGCAGAGTTTTACGCGCATGAGCGCGCTCGCGACAGGGATTGACCGGCATCTGCCCGGCCGCCCCCTGAAGGCGCTCATCAACAAGATCGATCTGGTCGATGCCGGCCTTGCCTTGCCGCCGCTGGACATCATTCGCCACGCCGACCTTGGCCGCACCAGCGCCCTGACAGGTGTTGGCGTGCGCGAAACATTCGGCGAACTGGCCGAATCCATCTGGCGCCGCGGGACTTGAGCGGGGAGCACAATGGCTAGGCGCGCCCGCACAACTCCCGGCCCCTCTTTTGGCGGCAACCTCGTCGGCGCGATATTGCGTCAGCAGAACATCGGCATTGCCGTGTTCGACGAGATGGGGGCGATCCTCCTCGCCGAAAAGCTGCCCGCGGCCAGCAGCCTCAAAGCCGGGGGCACACTGGACGACAGCCCCCTGTTCACCGGCATCATGGCCGATGTTTTCGCCTTGCAGGGCAGCCGCCGCGTCATGGAATTTTCCGGCGTCAGCCTGCCCGGAGATGCCGGCAACAAATACGACGTCCGCATTCGCTGGCAGGCCTCCATTGGCCTGTTCATTGTGCTGTTTCACAGCGCCAATGAGCGCGTTGCCTTTGAGGTGAAGATTGCCCAGGATGCCCGCGAACGCCGCCTGCTGCTCGAAACCATTGCCCAGCAGCAGCGCCAGATCGAAGCGCAAAATGCGCTGATGGCGAGCTTTTCCAAGCATGTGCCCGCCGCCGCGGCCATGCTCGACTCTGACCTGCGCTATGTGCTGGCTTCCGACCGCTGGCTTGAACAAACCGGTGCCCCGCTGATCGGTCAGCCGTTTCGTGAGGGGCTGCCCGGCCCGGCCAAGCGGTGGGAAGCCGCGCTGCGGCGCAAGGATGGCGCCATCAAAAATGGCGTCGAGAAAATGGTCGATGCCAAGGGCAAGACCCGTTGGCAGCGCTGGGAGCAGCATCGGTTGGCTGCTTCGGACGGCGGCGGCGCCCGTACTCTGGTTTTTGCGCAAGATATCACGCAAGCCGTCGAGCAGACCGAGCGCTTGCGCAAACAGGCCCGCCAACTCGCCGCCTTGAACGAAGACATGCGCGGCTTTGCCCTTGCTGTCGCCCATGATCTGCGCGCCCCGGTGCGGCAGATTCAGGCCTTTGCCCGCTTCATGGCCGAGCCCGATCAAGCGCCCGATGATATCATCCGCCACGGCGAGCGCATCGGCCTTTGCGCGGATCGCCTTGCCGCAATGCTCGAAAGCTTGCTGCGCTATGCCCGCATCGAAGCCGAGCCGACCGAACGCACGGCCTTTCCTTTGCTGCGTGCCATCAAGGCCGCGCGCGATATGCTGGCCGAGCCTCTGCGCGCTCGCGGCACGGATTTCACGATTGCCGCCAAGGGGTTGGAGCGTGCAAGGGTGAGCGGTGACGAGCCCTTGCTGACGCTGCTGTTCCAGAACCTGTTCGATAATGCCTTGAAGTACAACAACGCCGCCGCGCCGCGCCTCAGCGTGATCGTGAGCCGCAACGGCCGCCAGTTGCAGGTCGATGTCGAGGATAATGGCCCCGGCATTCCCCCGCAGATCATCGGCAAGGCCTTTGACCTGTTCCAGCGTCTCAATGCCCAAAAAAGCGTCGCCGGATCGGGCGTCGGCCTCGCACTTTGCCGCAAGATCGCCGAGGCCCATCAAGGCCGGATCGCGCTGTCAACGCCGCCTGAAGGCGGCCTGCGCGCCGCACTGACCTTGCAGCTGGCGTAAAAAGGCAACAAACTCACCCCAACGCCGTCATTGCGAGCGCAAGCGAAGCAACCCAGGGGCCTCGCGAAATCAACCCCGCAGCATCGCGCGAGCCCCCTGGGTTGCTTCGAAGCTTCGCTCCTCGCAATGACGGCGATGATGGTGCGAGCGCCATCAACCCCATCACAGCGCGACCCCCAACCCCGTCATTGCGAGCGCAGCGAAGCAACCCAGGGGTTTCGTGATATCAACCCCGCAGCATCGCGCGAGCCAACTGGGTTGCTTCGAAGCTACGCTCCTCGCAATGACGGCGATGATGGTGCGAGCGCCATCAACCATCCCCGCTCTCCGTCATTGCGAGCGCAGCGAAGCAACCCAGGGGCCTCGCGAAATCAACCCCGCCGCATCGCGCGAGCCCCCTGGGTTGCTTCGAGGCTTCGCTCCTCGCAATGACGGCGATGGTTTTTGCCTGAGCACGAAGGTTGCGTGATGGTAGCCAGCTACCCCGTCACGGCGAGCACAAGCTGTACAACAGCGGGCTCACGTCCCATCCCCATGAATCAAGCCTCACCCAAATCCGGCGGCGTTGCTTCGGTGGCGAGCGCATCGAGTGCGGCTTCCAGCGATAACACCTCTTGGGCTTGCGAGCCAAGTC
>JAJZGX010000090.1 GCA_021804825.1 Pseudomonadota bacterium
CATTCGCAAAATACGTATCGCGGGCTGGTTTCGGCTCATCGCAAAGCGACCGGCGCGCGCAATTTCACCAATTGCGATTCGCTGCTGATTGGCGAAAATTGCGGGGCGCATACCGTGCCTTACATGGAGGCCGGCAATCCTTCGGCGCAATTCGAGCATGAAGCCACCACATCGAAAATCTCGGATGATCAATTGTTTTACTGCCAGGCCCGCGGCCTCGATGCCGAGGAGGCCACGGCGCTGATCGTCAATGGCTTTGTGCGCGATGTGTTGCAGCAATTGCCGATGGAATTTGCCGTGGAAGCACAAAAGCTCATCGCCATCTCGCTTGAAGGGAGCGTGGGGTGAGCAAGCCCATCATAAACCTCGCCGATGTCGCCCTGCGCGATATCGGCAACGGCACGAGCTTTCGTGCTCGTGCGGCGCGCATCGGTGCTGCCACGGGCATGAAGCAACTTGGCTGCCAGATGATCGTGGTGGAACCGGGCCAGAAGGCCTATCCCTTCCACAATCACCGTGCCAACGAGGAGATGTTTGTCATCCTCGAAGGTAGCGGCACCTATCGCTGTGGGCTGGAACGACTGGCGATCAAGGCCGGAGATATCATCGCAGCGCCTGCTGGCGACAGCGCAACCGCCCATCAGATCATCAACACTGGTGAAAGCGTGCTGCGCTACCTCGCCATCTCGACACGGTTGGATATTGAGATCGTCGAATACCCCGACAGCGGCAAATTCGCAGCTGCTTCAGAAATACCAGACGGCGCTGGCATGATGTCGGCCCGCTTCGGATTCATTGGACGCCTGAAAGACAGCGTTGATTACTATGATGGCGAGGCATGATCCATGACCAAAGCGTGGTTCAAACCAAAGCGCATCGGCTATGGCGCGGTGCCAATAAGCTGGCAGGGCTGGGCGGTCATGCTGGGCGGCGCGCTGGCGACGGCTGCGGCCTTGAATGCGGCAATGCTGGCCTGGCTCGGGCTGATCGCAGGGGGCGCAGCGCTCGCGCTGGGACTGACTATTCTTGCGCTCGTCATCCTGGTGGCTCTGACCACGGTTGCATCGCGACGCACCGACGGCGGTTGGCACTGGCGCAATGGCCGCGAATAAATATCGAGAAACAATAGGGAACCGACACGCATCATGCTGAAAATCAACAATCTGCACGCCGAAATCGACGGCAAGAAAATTCTCAAGGGCCTCACTCTGGAGGTCAAGGCTGGCGAAGTTGCGGCGATCATGGGGCCGAATGGCTCCGGCAAATCAACGCTGTCCTATATCATCGCCGGACGGCCCGGCTATGAGGTGACGGAGGGCAGCGTCACGCTGAACGGCGTCGATATCCTGGCGCTTGAAGCTAACGAGCGGGCGGCGGCGGGCGTCTTTTTGGCCTTTCAATATCCGCTGGAAATTCCCGGTGTCGCCACCATGACCTTCCTGAAAGCGGCGATGAATGCACAGGCACGCCAGCGCGGCGAGGCGGAATTGACCACGCCTGATTTCATCAAAAAGGTGCGCAGCGCCGCCAAGGATTTGAAGATCGATCCCGAAATGCTGAAGCGCCCGCTCAATGTCGGGTTTTCCGGCGGTGAGAAAAAACGCATGGAAATTTTGCAGATGGCGTTGCTGGCACCGAAATTTGCCATTCTCGACGAGACCGATTCAGGGCTGGACATCGATGCCCTGCGCATCGTTGCCGATGGCGTCAACGCCTTGCGCAACCGCGAGCGCGGCTTTCTGGTCATCACCCATTACCAGCGCCTGCTGGATTATATCCGGCCTGACAGCGTGCACGTCATGGCACGCGGCGAGATCGTGCGCTCGGGGGGGCCGACGCTGGCGCTTGAATTGGAAAAGAGCGGCTATGCCGGCTATGCGGATGAGGCGGCCTGATGAACGCACCCCTTACCCGCCCGCAAACCGACGCCGAGACCGGGCTTGAACGCCAGTTCAAGGCCCTGGCCGTGGCCGAGCCTTGGCGTCAGGCAGCCTTTGCACGCTTTGCCGGGCTGGGTCTGCCGAACCGGCGGGTTGAGGCTTGGCACTTCACCGATATGCGCGCGGCAATGGCGCAGGCTCTGCCTCTTGCCGCGCCTGACAGCCAGATCGCCAAGACCAGACTGCGCGGACTTGCGGCGGAAGGAACGCGTCTTGTCTTCGTCAATGGCGGGTTCGTGCCCGCAGCATCCGACACGCTGCCCGAGGGTGTCACCATCCGGCTGGATCAGCGCGTGCCCGAGGCCCATGCTGATGCGCTGGTGACGCTCAATCAAGCCTTTGCGCCGCAGGCGACCTTGCTGGAAATTGCCCCCGGCACGCTGTTGCAGGCGCCGTTGCAGCTGATTTTCGCGCATGGAGGCCCGGCTTCGGCGGTATTCAGCCGCGTTGGTGTGAAAGTCGGTGAGGGCGCGCAGATCACCCTCGGCGAAATCTATGACGGCCTTGATCATGGCCACCACATCAACAGCCTCCTCGATATCGAAGTGGGGGACAAGGCCAGTGTCGCCCATGGTTGTGATGGCGCGGGGGCCGATGCGCTTTGCGTCCTGAGCCTCTTTGTCAGGCTGGGACACATGGCGAAATTTACCTCCTTCGCCATGCTCGATGGCGGCCGGATGATGCGCCGCCAGATCTTTGCCGATCTCGCTGGCGAACACGCCGACATTGCGCTCTCTGGCCTGATGCTGGGGCGCGGCGCAGCCCATCTCGACACCACCCTCACCATCAACCATGCCCAGCCGCACGGCATGAGCCGGGAGATTTTCCGCTCCTTGCTCGATGATGCGGCGCACGGCGTCTATCAGGGCAAGGTGATCGTCAAGCCGCACGCGCAGAAGACCGACGGCAAGATGATGTCCAAGGCGATTCTGCTGCATGACGGCGCGCGCATGGACAATAAGCCGGAACTGGAAATCTTCGCCGATGATGTCGTGTGCGGTCATGGCGCCACGGTCGGCGGTCTCGATGCCGAGCAGATTTTCTATCTGCAGGCGCGCGGCATTCCACGGCCGGAAGCCGAGGCCCTGCTGCTTGAGGCCTTTGCCGCAGAAGTGATTGAGCCGGTTGAAAATGATGGCTTCAAGCGCCATTTCAAGGACAGGCTGGCGCACTGGCTGCAAGCGCGTGGAGGCTCTGTTTGATGAACATCATGAACGCGCCGACAATCTATGATGTTGAAGCGATCCGGCGGGATTTTCCGATCTTGCAGGAAAGGCCCTATGGCAAGCCGCTGGTTTATCTTGATAATGCCGCTTCCGCGCAAAAGCCCTTGTCGGTTCTGAACCGCATGCGCGATGCCTATGAGCATGAATATGCCAATGTGCATCGCGGCCTGCATTATCTGGCCAATGCGGCAACCGAGGGCTATGAAGTGGCTCGCGAGAAAGTGCGCGCGTTTCTCAATGCCGCCTCGACCGACGAAATCATCTTTACCTCATCGGCCACGGCTGCCCTCAATCTGGTTGCTTCGAGTTTCGGGCTTGCGCATATCAAGGCAGGCGACGAAATCATCCTGTCGTTGATGGAGCATCATTCCAATATTGTGCCATGGCATTATCTGCGCGAACGCAAGGGCGCCGTGATCAAGTGGGTGGGGGTCACCCAAGATGGCTCGTTTGATTTTGCCGCTTTCGAGCGCGCCCTGTCGTCGCGCACCAAAATTGTCGCCGTTACGCAAATGTCGAACGTGCTCGGCACGGTCACGCCTCTCCATGACATCATCGCCGCCAGTCATGCGCACGGCGTCCCGGTGCTGGTCGATGGCTCGCAAGGCGCGGTGCATCTTGAAACCGATGTTCGCGCCATGGATGCCGATTTCTACGTCTTGACCGGTCACAAGGTCTATGGGCCGACCGGCATTGGCGTGCTTTACGGCAAGAAGCATCTGTTGGAAGCCCTGCCGCCATTTTTGGGCGGTGGCGAGATGATCAGCGAAGTCACCTGCGATAATGTGACCTACAATGACCCGCCACACCGGTTCGAGGCGGGAACACCGCCCATTGTTCAAGCCATCGGGCTTGGCGCCGCGCTGGATTATATGGAAGGCATCGGGCGCGCCCGCATCAAGGCCCATGAGGCGGCGCTGTCAGCCTATGCCCATGAGCGTCTGTCGAGCATGAATTCGTTGCGCATTTTCGGTGCAGCGGCCAACAAGGGACCGATCCTGTCTTTTGACATGCACGGCATCCACGCCCATGACATCGCCACGGTCATAGATCGGGCCGGCGTTGCCGTGCGGGCCGGCACCCATTGCGCGCAGCCGCTTTTGAGCCATTATGGCGTGACTTCGACCTGTCGCGCGTCATTTGCCATGTACAATACCTTCGCTGAAGTGGATGCGCTTGCCGAGGCGCTGATCAAGGCGGAGCGGTTGTTTGCCTGAAGGACGAATCGCGTGAACGAGCACACACCCATTGAGCCGGAATTTGAACCGAACCGCCCCGAAATGGCGGTGGACGGGGCTTTGCCGCCGGCTGAAATCGACCGGCTCACCGACGATATCATCGCGGCGCTGAAAACGGTCTATGATCCTGAAATACCGTCGGATATTTATGAACTGGGCCTGATCTACAAGGTCGAGATCGATGATAGCAAGATGGTGCTGATCGACATGACCTTGACCGCACCGGCCTGCCCTGTTGCGGGCGAAATGCCGAGTTGGGTGGAGACGGCGGTCAGCGCCGTGCCTGGTGTTTCGGGCGCGAAAGTCACCATGGTGTTTGACCCGCCGTGGGATCAGAGCCGCATGTCGGACGAGGCGCGGGTCGCGCTGGATATGTGGTGAAGATGCAAGGATTTGTGGCTAGATCTCACCTCGCAATCTGGCATGAGCATGCTTACATCTGAGTCATGCTGGAGCAACAGGAGCCGAATATGGGTACGTCCCGTTACAAGATGATGTCCCTCACCGAGGCCGCCGCCGCCCGGGTGCGCGAAATCATGGCCGCCAGCGACGAACCGCTGGCGGGGCTGCGGGTTGGCGTCAAGAACGGCGGTTGCGCGGGCATGTCCTACACCATGGAAATGGCGCGTGAAGCCAACCCGCTTGATGAAGTGGTGGAGGATCAGGGCGTCAAAGTGCTGATCGACCCCAAGGCCATCCTGTTCCTGCTCGGCACGCAGATGGATTATCAGGAAAGCAAGCTTTCTTCTGGTTTCATCTTCAATAATCCCAATCAGACGGCAGCATGTGGCTGCGGCGAGAGCGTGACGATCACACCGGCCTCGCCCGAGGCCATCAGCGCAGCGCAATAGCCGGATGGACGCCGAGGGCCTGCGCGAAATCTTCGCGCCATTCGGGGCGGTCGAAATCAAGCGCCTGTTCAGCGGCCACGGCATTTATGCGGATGGCTTGTGTTTTGCGGTGGAATTGCGCGGCGACATCAGAATTCGTGGTGATGGCGATTGCGCTGCCGCTTACGAGGCGGCGGGCGGGCGTCCCTGGCGTTATGAGCGCGCCAATGGTCGCAAGGGGTCGATGCCCTATTGGACTTTGCCCGAAACTGCGCTGGACGATGACGATGAATTGGTTTCCTGGTGCCGACAGGCACTCGCCGCTGCGCGCCGCGCCGCCATGACAAAGAGCCCGAAAGCGCCGCGCAAGCGCAGCACATCCAAGCGCACGACCAAGTCTCCCCAACGTCCCTGAACCCGCGAGCCCATCTTATGGAAACCAAGCCACCGCTCCCCCCCTTCAATGAAGGCAGCGCCATTTTGAAGGTTCGCTTGGCCGAAGATGCGTGGAACTCTCGTGATCCAGCACGGGTCGTGCAGGTCTATACGCCCGACACCATCTGGCGGAACCGGGCGGAATTTCCGGTCGGCCGCGATGAAGTGCAAGCATTTTTGCACCGCAAATGGATAAAAGAGCAGGATTATCGCCTGATCAAGGAATTATGGGCCTTTCGCGACCACCGCATTGCGGTGCGCTTTGCCTATGAGTGGCATGATTCCGGAGGCGCATGGTTCCGCTCTTATGGCAATGAAAATTGGGAGTTCACGCCTCAGGGCCTGATGCACCGGCGTTTTGCCAGCATCAATGATCTGGCCATAGCTGCGCACGAGCGGAAATTTCACTGGCCGCTGGGCCGCCGCCCCGACGATCATCCCGGCTTGAGCGATCTGGGCTTGTAGCCCGCTCGCAATTGGCGCAAATTGCAGTGGGGCGACCTGTGCTCGATCATCATCAGCGGCGCAATAATGCTGACACGATTGGGTGGCACGCTTCCACAAAAGCAAGCAGGGGAATTTCCAATGACGACCTATGACCAGCGTGAGCAAGCCTTTGAAAGCGCCTTTGTCCATGACGAAGACCTGCGGTTTCGTGCCCATGCAAGGCGTGATCGCAGCCTCGGGCTGTGGGCGGCGGCGCTTCTTGGCAAATCCGGCAAGGATGCCGATGACTATGCCGCGACAATTGTTGCCCTCGGTCTCGAAACAACTCCTGACGATGCCATCAAGACCCGAATCATCGCTGATTTCGTGAAACACGGCGTCCATCAATCCGTGGAACAAATCACCAGCACCATGGCTGCAATGATGAAAGACGCTGTCCAGCACATAAAAATGGAGCCGTAGATTGATCCGTTGTATTGAAAAATTAGGACTTTAGGCCTATATCTCTGGTTACAAGCAGGGAAACGCATTTCATCGGGGCATCGTTGAGGAGAATTTCTGACGATGCAACATTCATTTATCAATGGCGGCTGGGTTCGCCGCATTTATCCCAGTGACCGGGCGGCGTTTGCCGCACATCTCATTCGCCTCGATCATGAAAGCCGCCATGACAGGTTCGCCATGGCCGTTTCCGACGACTATATCGAACGCTACGTCACCGGCTTTTTCGCTGCGCCAGGTGATATTGCCTATGGCTGGTTCGTGGATGGCGTGTTGCGTGGCGCCGGTGAATTGCGCCAGGCGCATGGTCTGACCGCCGACGCCGAGCGCGTTGCCGAAGGCGCCTTCAGTGTGGAAAAGGATTTTCGCCGTGGTGGCGTTGGTGAGGCCTTGATGGCTCGCATCGTGCGGGCGGCGCGCAACCGCCGCGATTCTGTGCTCTGCCTGCTCTGTCTGGCGGAAAACCGGTCGATGCAAGGTCTGGCCAAGAAATTCTCTGCCGATCTGACCTTCGAGCGTGACCAGATTACCGGGCGTCTGCTGGCGCGCCATGTCAGCGCTGCCTCGCTTTGGCAGGAATGGGCCGATGACATGCGTGGCCTGGTTGGCACGCTGGTCAGTCCCCACCACCATGCAGAGGCCAATGCGCCGAAGCCTGCTGGATAATCGCGGTAAGACTAGCGCATGTAGGGGCACCGACGTCGGGCATTTTGCGCCTCATCAACCTCAGGGCGCGGGCAAGTTCCGCGCTTCATCGGGCGAATCCGGCAACAATCGAGACCACGCGCGCATCGAGGCCGTTGAAACCGTGATAGGCGCGCGCCCCGCAATCTCGGCCTTGCGAAACACCGCCATTCAGCCAGACCACGTGCGCGCGGCCCGCCGACCATTTGACGAAGGGTACGACACCCGCTGGCGCAGTCAGGCGACACGCGTCCTTGCGGTTTTCGATGACCAGCGTCCGCGGCAGGGCGCTGGGTGACCCTAGAATGCGCATCACATTGTCATGGTCGCCGGATTCGTCACTCAGAAAGCCGGACGTCAGGATCAGCTTGTCAGGCCGTGCCCCGGCGGCAATGCCGCGCGCCGCGCGCTGCGTGCCCCGGCTGGTGCCGACGATGGTGACGGGCCGGCGTATTTTCGACATATAAGCCACAGCGGCGGCAAGATCGACGCCGTTGGTTGGCACCAATACCGCGAAGCCCATACGCGCATAGCTCTCGCGGGTGCGGACGAGTTGATTGCCCGCGCCACGACCGATGGAACCGTCGCCTGCAATTGACAGATACCCGTTCCCGCCGGTCATCAAGACAAGGCTGGCGCGAGGCTTGGGCGGCACAAGCAACGCCGCCTGCGCACCACCGACAGTCACCGCCGATTGCGCGATCTGGGCCGATTGGGCCTGCATTGGCGTGAAAAACGTGATGGCTGCCACGATGCCAATGCTGAAGCGGCGCATGCGCTCCCCCCTTGCAGATAACAGTGCAGGCAAGGTAATCTCATTGACGAGGCCGCACAATCAGCATGGTAATGCAATTTCGCTGCGACTGGCCATGCGCCCGATAGGCAGGCTGAACAGCCTGCACCACGATGCCGGGGCTAATCAGGCGAAGCCTGCTTGATGACCGCGATGAAAATTGCGGCAAATTGAACGCATTTGGCGGCACCGACGCCATGCACCTGCGCGAAGTCAGTTTCTGTGCGCGGCGCCCGTATCGCCATGTCGATCAGGGTTCGATCATGGAAAATCACGAAGGCCGGCACCCGCTGGGTGCGGGCCAGTTCGGCGCGCCTTGCCTTCAACGCATTGAGCAAACCGCTCTGGCGCACGCTCAGGCGTTGGCCGTCGCTTGTCAGGTCGATAGCGTCCGGCATCGGCGATGTCTCGCCATCCTCGGCCATCGGCGCCGCCCGCCGCCTGAGCTTGCCTTGCAACGCCGTGCTGCGAAACTGCACCGGCAGTTCGCCCTTGAGCACGGCTTTGCCTGAACCACTCAGCACCAGACGATCGCGGTCGTCGGCATCATGACGCACCAGCCCTGCTGCATGCAACTGGGTGAAAACGCTGCGCCATTCCTCCTCGCTGAGATCGCGCCCGACGCCAAAAGTGGGCAGCAGGTCGTGGCCGTGGCGGGTCATGGCCTCGGTCATCTGGCCTTTCAGCAGCTTGGTGAGATGTGGCGGGGAAAACCGCCCCTGCGTGCGGACGATCGCCGACATGGCCTTGCGGGCGATCAAGCTGCCATCGACCAGCGTGAAGGCCCCGGCGCACACGTCGCAATTGCCGCAAGGCTCGGCGGCTTCGCCAAAGGCGGCAAGCAGGGTCTGGCGACGACAGCGCGGGGTTTCGCACAGCGCTATCAAGGCATCGAGCTTGCGATGATCGATGCGCTTGCGGGCTTCATCGCTATCAGCTTCGGCAATCTGGCGGCGGCGCAATTGCATGTCGCCTGCTGAATAGAGCGTCAGCGTATCTGCAGGCAGGCCATCGCGGCCGGCGCGACCGATTTCCTGATAATAGGCCTCGATGCTGGAGGGCAGGTTGGCGTGCAGCACAAACCGCACGTCGGGCTTGTCGATGCCCATGCCGAAGGCCACTGTCGCCACCATGACGATGCCATCCTCACGCAGAAACATGTCCTGATGCTCGCTGCGCAGGGCCTTGTCCATGCCGGCATGATAGGACAGGGCCTGATAGCCGGCGGCGCGTAATTCCGCGGCGAGATCATCAACGCTGCGCCGCGAGGCCGCATAAACAATGCCGCTCTGGCCCTTGTGGCGGGCGAGGCGCGCCAGAAGTTGCGCGTTACCGGCGCGCCGTTGCGCCATTGCCAGCCGCAGATTGGGCCGGTCAAACGAATGCAGAAAGCATTTGTGATCGTCACTGAGCAGCAGACGCGCAATATCGTTGCGGGTGGGCGCATCCGCCGTGGCGGTCACGGCCAGCGTCTGGCCTATGCCACAGGCTTCGCGCAGATCCGGCAAGGTGCGATATTCCGGCCTAAAATCATGCCCCCATTGTGAAACGCAATGGGCTTCATCAATCGCCATCAGCCAGGCCCCCGCCTCGCGCAGCAGGTTTTGCGTATCGGGACGCACCAGACGCTCGGGCGCGACATAGACAAGCTTCACGGCTCTGGCACGCAGCGCGGCCGTAATCTCCCTGTCCTCGGCCGGTGAATTCACGGAATTCAAAGCAGCGGCGGCAACGCCATTGGCGCGCAACTGGCTCACCTGATCGCGCATCAAGGCAATCAAGGGTGAAATCACCACAGTCAGGCCCGGCGCGAGCAATGCCGGGATTTGAAAGCACAGCGACTTGCCAGCCCCCGTTGGCATCACCGCCAGCACGTCATCGCCCGCCATCACCGCGTCGATAATCTCGGACTGGCCGGGGCGAAACGCCTCATAGCCAAACACCTCCCGCAGCAGGCGGACAGAATCTGCAGCGCGCTTAGCTCGCAAGGCCGTGCCTCGCGATGCGTCGGCTGAGATCATCGCGCAGCCCCGTGTCGCTCATCGTGCTGCGCTCCAGCACCACGTCCTCTGCGAGCGTGGCAGGCTGGCCGGAAAGCAGCAACACACGGCTGCAAAGCTTGACCGCCTCATCAAGATCATGGGTCACCAGCAGCGTCGTCACTGCGCCAGCCACCAGCATGCTGGCCAGTTCCGCGCGCAACCGCGTCGCCATGGCCTCATCCAGGGACACGAAGGGTTCATCGAGCAACAACAGGCCGGGGTTGACCGCAAATGCCCGTAGCAGTGCGACACGCCGCGCCAGTCCCAGCGACAATTGTCCGGGAAATTGATGGCGATGCCCAGCCAGCCCCAGCGCCTCATAAAGCCGATCCAGCGCCTTGGTAGCAAGCGCGGGATGGACGAGCGCGATATTGTCTTCAACCGTGCGCCATGGCACCAGCGCCGGCTCCTGAAACACCATCGCCAGACGCCCGCCCCCGCCTGGTCGCGTTACCCGGCCTTCAAATTTCCGATCGAGCCCGGCGATCACCCGCATCAAGGTGGTCTTGCCGCAGCCGGACGGCCCGACCACCGCCACCCGCTCACCGGGCTGCACGGTAAAGCGCAGATCGCGCAGCACCACGCGCTGGTTCTTGCCCGGCGCAGCATAGGATTTGGTGGCAATGACCACACTCAGCGCCGGTTCAATCACGCGCCACCCGCCAGCGTGCCGCATGTGCCTCGAACGGGCGCACAATGAAGCTCTCGATCACCAGCATCACCGCCACAAAGGCCAAGCCATAGGCGAGAATGCGCGCCACATCAAACAGCTGAAACGCGGTGCCGAGTTCAAAGCCAATCCCGTTGGGACGCCCGAGCAGTTCCACCACCAGCACGATTT
>JAJZGX010000012.1 GCA_021804825.1 Pseudomonadota bacterium
TTCTAGGTATGTTCTTAACAGGCCTCGCCAAATCGCGCAAGAGGCAAATTAACGCTTTCCCGGCTTTTCAACCAAAAGCACAGCTCACGCCCCGCCGCCCTCGGTCATCAGCCAGGCCGCACCGCAGGCTTTGGCAAGCTCGCGCACCCGCAAGATATAGGATTGCCGCTCGGTCACGGAAATGACACCTCGCGCATCGAGCAGGTTGAAGCGATGCGAGGCCTTGATGCACTGGTCAAAGGCCGGCAGCGCCAGTTTGTGACGGGTCTCGCCAGCGCCGGGCTGGCCTTTCAGCAGCAGCGCCCGACATTCAGCCTCGGCCTCGCGAAACTGGCGCTCCAGCACTTCGGTATTGGCATATTCGAAATTATGGCGCGAGAATTCCTGTTCAGCCTGCAAAAACACATCACCATACGTGACTTTGTCGTTACCTTCCAAACCATTGAAATTTATATCAAAAATGCTATCGACGCCTTGCACGTACATCGCCAGCCGCTCGAGACCATAGGTCAGTTCGCCCGCCACCGGCGCGCATTCAAAACCCGCGACCTGCTGAAAATAAGTGAATTGCGACACTTCCATGCCATCGCACCAGCATTCCCAGCCAAGGCCCCACGCGCCAAGTGTCGGGCTTTCCCAGTCATCTTCGACAAAGCGGATGTCATGAAGCCTGGCGTCGATGCCAAGCACGCCGAGCGATTGCAGATAAAGCTCCTGCAAATCTGGCGGCGACGGCTTCAAAATGGCCTGAAACTGGTAATAATGCTGCAATCGATTGGGGTTTTCGCCATAGCGGCCATCCTTGGGGCGGCGGGAGGGCTGCACATAGGCGGCCCGCCAGGGTTTTGGCCCCAAAGCCCGCAATGTGGTGGCGGGATGGAACGTCCCCGCCCCCATTTCCATGTCATAGGGTTGCAGAATGACACAGCCCTGCGCCGCCCAGAAACTCTGCAGGGCCAGCAACATGCCTTGAAATGACTTTTGCGGCGCGCTGGCCGGGGCCATTGTCAAGGCGGTGTGATCATGGGTAGTCTGGGGCATGGGACGTGTTCCTCTGCCAGCAGCCGATAAAGCGCGCGCGCGCCGGGGTCAATCTTTACCACCCCGCATGCCAGATGAACACCACATGAACCGTCCGGTCAGCCTAGGTTCAAGTCCCCCACACTATGTTTCAGCGTCGGATCGTGATGGTTCCGGTCAGTTCAAAAAGGATAGATTCCCATGATTTCATCATCCATGAAAAAGCTAGCAGGTGGCATCGGCATCGCCGCCGTGATGAGCCTGGGGCTCGCCAGCCTCACCCCCGCGTCGGCCGATGGCTGGCGTCAGGAACACAGAGAGCATGAGTGGCGCGAGCATCATCCCTTCTATGGCTATCGTCCGCCGATATTCTACCGGCCGGTGCATTGCTACAACCAGCGCATTTTCGTGCACGGCCCCTGGGGCTGGCACCCGGTCTGGCGTCGGGTCTGCACCCGCTAAGGCTCCAGAGCCAGCGTCGCTTCGCCGCGATGCAGCGCATCGGCTTCGGGTGTGAAAGCGCCCGAAGCCTGATGCAGAACCAACGGAGCCAGCAGGCACAGGGGCGCACGGCTGCCCTGCTGCCAGCGCAGGATGATTCGGTTGGCCGGAGCTCCGCTGCGAGGTTGCAGTGGCATCAGCCGCAGTCCGGCACCGCCCTGCCCCAGCCCGACCAGAATCGCCGCAAGCGCCTCGGGCCGATGGATCATCACCAGCACCCCTCTGGGCTTGAGCATTTTGCGGCAGGCACGCACCCAAGCCTCTGTCGATCCGCCTTGCAGGACATGGGCTTGCGCGCGCGCCTGATCACGCGGGAGCCGCGCCCGCTCGGGCTGATAGAAGGGTGGATTGCTCACCACAACATCATAACAGGCCTGCAGCTCTTTCATGTCGTCACCGGCTAGAACATCATGGCAATGCGCCACGACCCGATCCGAAAGGTGATTATCGGCGCTATTCTGCACCGCCAGCGCCACCAGATCGGCGTTGATGTCGATGAGATCGACCTGAACATCCGCGTGGCGCTGCGCCAGCGCCAGCCCCACGGCTCCGGAACCGGCACCGACATCGGCAAGCCGCCCTTCGAGGTGCGTGAAGGCCGCCGCCAGCAAGGCAGCATCCGTTCCGGCCCGCTGGCCATGGCGCAATTGCCGCAAACTCAGTTTGCCGCCTTGCCAGAAATCCTGCGTCACATCGGCGCAGCATATCGTTTCACCGGCCATCGGATGGTCCTTTGGGCAGTTCGATCGCCGCATCATGCAGGATCCGTCGTGCCTGTGGCGCGTCTTCGCGCGCCACCATGATCCGCCGCGCCATGAAGCCGGTCGAGCCTTCCAGCATGGACATATGCGCATCTGCGATGAAATAGCTGATCCTGCCTTCGGCGAACAGCGCCTCGATCAGCGAGATCAGCACCACATCATTGCTGCGCATCAGTTCGATCATGGTGCCGACTTTCAGAATTTGCACTACAGGTTGAACACATTATAAACAAAGCTTGGCAGGGAAAGCCAACCAACGCGCGGGGGCATTATTGGGTTTCGTGACACAAATTGAAAAAAGCCGAGCTGAAGCCGGCATTGACGCGCTGGTCGCCCTTACCCGCGCCGATATGGCGCGTGTCAATGCCACCATTCTGTCGCGCACCGGTTCAGATGTGGCCATGATTCCCGAGGTCGCCAATCATCTGATCGAATCAGGCGGCAAAAGGTTGCGCCCGATGCTGACCCTGGCTGCGGCGACCCTGTGTCAAAGCCCCGGCGTCGGCCATATCAAGCTCGCAGCCTCGGTCGAATTCATGCACACCGCGACCCTGCTGCATGACGATGTGGTCGATGAGAGCGACATGCGGCGCGGCAAGCCCGCTGCCCGCAAGCTGTGGGGCAATCAGGCGAGCGTCCTTGTGGGGGATTTTCTGCTCGGCCAGGCCTTCCGCATGATGGTCGAAGTCGGCTCGCTGACCTGTCTCGACGAACTGTCCGCCGCCGCCGCCATCATCGCCGAAGGCGAAGTGATGCAGCTTGCAGCCGCCAAGAATCTGGCCACCAGCGAGGCCACCTATCTTGATGTCATCCGCTCGAAAACGGCAGCGCTGTTTTCGGCGGCCTGCGCCGTGGGGGCTCTGCTTGCCGAGCGCGGTGCGCTGGAACTGCAAGCTCTCAGACAATATGGCACCTGCCTCGGCCTCGTTTTCCAGCTTATTGATGATGCTCTGGATTACGGCGGCAATGCCTTGCAACTCGGCAAGAATGTCGGCGATGATTTCCGCGAGGGCAAGATCACCTTGCCCGTGATCATCGCTTATGAACGCGGCGACGCCGACGAGCGGGCATTCTGGACGCGCACGCTTGATCACGGCACCATCGAGGAGGGCGATCTTGCCAAGGCGCTGGCGGCTCTGGCCCGCCATGAAGCCCTGAGCGCCACCATTGCCAAAGCGCGCCAATTTGGCGACGAGGCCATCGCGGCTCTGCAAGTTTTTCCGCACTCGGCGCTTCGCGATGCGCTGGAGGATGCGGTGCATTTCTGCATTGCGCGGGCCCACTGAAGCACGCGCCATTTCACCCCAGAACGCTGGCCTTCACCCACCAGTCCGGATGGCCGCGCCGGATCGCGCGCACCGCACCTTGCGCGGCCCGGCGTGAGGTGAACAAGCCAAAGCAGGTCGCGCCCGAACCGGTCATGCGCGCCAGCCTGCATCCGGGCGCGCTCCCCAGAACGGCCAGCACCCCCACCAGCACCGGGGCGAGGCTTTGGCTGGCATCTTCCATATCATTGCCGCTGTAGCGCAGCGCCGCCAGCAAAGCTTCGGGCGACATGCCGGGCTCGACACGTGGCGCGGGTGCCGCCAGTGCGTCTTGACCGGGGCGCAGGCGCATCGCCGCAAACACCGCGCTGGTGGCCAACGCCACACCGGGATTGACCAGAACCGCGATCAGCGGCGGCAGATCGAGCACAGGCGCAAGTTCGTCGCCAATGCCGCGCATGAAGCGTGGTTTGGCAGCCATGCACACCGGCACATCAGCACCGCAGCGTCGCGCCGCCTCGAAAAGCCTGGCGTCATCGGCGGCAATGCCGTGAGCCTGTGCCAGCAACCGCAAGGCAGCGGCGGCATCGCTTGATCCGCCCCCAAGCCCGGCGGCTACAGGAATGCGCTTGATCAGATGAAACCGGCCCGATGCCGTTCCGGGAAAGAGCGCGGCGAAATGCCCTGCCGCCTTCATCACCAGATTATCCGCAGGCAGGCCACTCGCAGCAGCCGTCGCGCCTTCAACCTCGAGCGCCAGCGGCACGCCCGTCTGCAGCGTCAAACTATCGCCAAAGCGCGTGAAGGCCACAAGACTTTCCAGCCGGTGATAGCCATCGGCCCGCCGCCCGGCGATCGCAAGCGACAGGTTCAGCTTGGCGGGCGCCCGCGCCACCAGCATGGGCAATGCCTACCCGCCCTTGTGCGGTGTGGGCGCATCCGTCGCTGCGGGCGGGTGCGAGCCGCTGGCCGGGGTCGGCGTTGTCGCGGCGGTGGGCGTCGTGGCGGCGGTCGGCGCGGCGGCCTTGCTGGCAGGTGCTACAGCTTTGGCGGGGGCTGACGGCGCCTTGTCATCGGGCAGGCCGTTCTTGATCTCGCTCAGAATGCGCGGCAGATCCTTGGGGTCAGGTTTGAAGTCGCGCGCATGATTCCACTGGAAATGCGCCTCCGTCTGGCGTCCGTCACGCCAGTAAGCATCCCCGAGATGCTCGTTGATCAGCGGATCGGCCGGTTGCAACTGCACGGCTTTTTCGAGTTCATGCACCGCCTCATGATAGCGTTTCAGCTTGTAAAAAGCCCAGCCGAGACTATCGACGATGAAGCCATCCTGCGGACGCAAATCGACCGCACGGCGCAGCATCTTGAACGCCTTGTCATAATTCTCGCCGCGATCGATCCACGAATAACCGAGGTAATTCAAGACCTCAGGCTGATCGGGCGACAGCTTCAGCGCGGCTTTGAAATCGGGTTCGGCCTTGTCCCATTGCTTGTCGAGCGCATAGGCGACGCCGCGGCTGTAATAATCCACCCAGGTGACACTGTTGCTGGCCTTGTCTTCAGCCAGCGCTTTTGAGAAGGTCGCCGCTGATCCGGCATAATCCTTCGCATCGCGCTGCATATCGCCTTCCGCCACCAGCGCCTCGAAATTATTGGGATGCGCCTTGAGCACTTCAGCCAATTTCGCGGCGGCTGCGTCCTTGTGCTTGGTGACCCGGTAGATCATCGCGATCTGCGTATCGGCACTCACCCGCAGCGGATCGCTCTTTGCCACCGCATCATAGGCATCATAGGCCTCGGCATATTGCTTTTCGCGCATGAAGAAATCGCCCAGCGTCACCAGCACCAGCGCATTATCGGGCCAAAGATATTGCGCGAGCCGCAGGTAGATGATCGCCGTTCCGCTATCGCCGGTCCTGGCTGCTGTCGCCCCAAGGCCGAACAGCGCCACAGCGGCGCCCTGTGTCGCATTGGTCACCAGAGGCTGCGGCTTGTCGCCCTTGCCAAGGTCCGCCAGGGCCGCGCGCATCACCGTATTGTGGGGCGCCAGTTTCAAATAGGTCTGATAAATCGTCTTGGCCTGATTGAGATGGCCATTGATCGCAAGTTCACGTGCCTCGGCATCAGCCACCTGCTCGGTTGTCGCGGCACTCTTGTAGGCGCTGGCAAGGCGTGCCGTAGCGTTCTTGCGATCCTTGCCGACACTGGCGATCAGGCCGGCATGGAAATCCCGGAAGGTCGTGAACGAGGGGTCATGCAAGGTATCGAGAAGCGTTAGTGCATCATGGGTCTTGCCGCTGCCCGCCAGGCTCCAGGCCGCCATGAGCACGGAAATCAGATTGGGCGCCGACTTGTCGCCGATGCTGGAAAACTGCCCACGCGCCGAAACGAAGCGCTTGCCCTTGAGATTGGCAACGCCCAGCACCAACCGCGCCAGACTGTTATCAGGGGCATGCACGACCAGCCGCATCGCCAGCCTCTGGGCATTGTCGACATCGCCATCGATCAGCGCCGCAATCAGTGTATGCGCCATCAATTCGTAATCATTGGGATTGGCGCGCAGCGCCTCCTGAAAAAACGTCGAGGCGGCCAAGACATCATTGTCATGACTGGCGGCCAGTGCCGACACGAAATTGGCATCAGGATTAGCGCTCACCGCGAAAGGTTGTTCCAGCAGTATGGGCTCGCGCGCCAAAGCAACAGACGCACCGGCAATAAATGCCGTCGCCGTCGCGGCCAGAAACATGCGGAACCGATGTGGATGCAGCATAAGCGCACAGCCTTCCTTCAGATGCGGATCAAAGCACGCGTTCCTCATGCCACTGCACCCAAGCGGTTACAATCACTTTTGCACGACAATCAGCGATATGCCCATGAAGCTTTGTTAATCTGGGGCGCGCGCAGCATGGCTTCAATGCAACTTTGGCGGGGCCAGCCCACCCATTTGCGCTGCAATTACCCGCGCCGCGCCGAGCGACAATTGCGACCGGCGCGCCAGAGCAGCGTCGGCCTGCGGAAAATCCGAGCGATAGTGGCCGCCCCGGCTTTCCAGCCGCACCGCCGCGCCTGCCGCAACCATCAGCGCCGCGCAAGCCATCAGCCGCGTCATCGGCTGCTGCGCCGAATGCTCGATTTCGCTGATCTCGCGCAGCGCTGTCGCGAGGCCGCGCGCATCACGCACCACGCCGACATGCTTGCTCATCAAAACCCGCAACCGTGTCACCAGCGCCGTCTCCGGCTTGAAGGCAAGCTTGGGCACCGGACTGCGCAAAAACCGTTCAACGCGGTGCATGTCAAAGCCAAGATCGGCGCGCCCGAGCAGATCTTCGGCAACGCGCGCACCAAACACCACAGCCTCAAGCAGCGAATTCGAGGCCAGTCGGTTGGCGCCATGCACGCCGGTGCAAGCCACTTCGCCCGCTGCCCAAAGCCCCGCGAGCGAGGTGCGCCCGCGCTGATCCGTCCACACGCCGCCCATGTGATAATGTTCGGCCGGCACGATCGGGATCGGCATGGTCGCCGGGTCGATCCCCGCCTCCTTGCACGAAGCAAACACCGTGGGGAATCTTGTTGCAAAATCGGCGACGATATTTTCCCGCGCATCGAGGAAAGCGCCACGCCCGGCGGCCAATTCGGCAAACACCCCGCGTGCCACAATATCGCGCGGCGCCAACTCGGCATCGGCATGCAGCTTCACCATGAAACGCTCGCCCGCCCGGTTGATCAGCAGCGCGCCCTCGCCGCGCAACGCCTCGGTGGCAAGGGGCGCCGGATCGCGGCCAATGTCGATCGCTGTGGGATGAAACTGCACGAATTCCGCATCGGCAATCGTCGCCCCCGCTTTGGCCGCCATGGCCAGTCCAAGGCCGCGCGCCTCCAGCGGATTGGTGGTCACCTGATAGATCTGGCCAATGCCGCCGGTTGCCAAAATCGTCGCACCGGCCGGGAATTTCTCCGCCTCGCCATGAGCGTTGCGGGCAATGACGCCGATAACCCGCCCCTCATGGGCAATGAGTTCTTCGGCAGTCCAGCCCTCGATCACTGAAATCGACGGCGTCGCCCGAACGGCAGCAACCAAAGCTGCCATGATCGCCGCGCCAGCCCGGTCGCCCTGCACGCGCACGATCCGGCGTTCGGAATGCGCAGCCTCGCGCGAGGCCACGAGGTGGCCCGCAAGATCGCGGTCAAACGGCACGCCATAGGCCAGAAGATCGTCAACCCGCGCGCGCGCCTCACGCGCCACGCCAAGCATCACGGCCTCATCGACAAGGCCCGCACCGGCAATGATGGTATCGGCGCAATGGCGCTCGGGGGTGTCACCCTGGCTGACCGCCGCCGCAATCCCGCCCTGAGCCCAAACCGAGGACGCCCCCTCGCCCAGCGGCGCCGAAGCCAGCAGCGTCACCGGGCGCGGGCTGAATTTCAGGGCGCAGAACAGGCCTGCAAGGCCGCCGCCGACGATGAGGATGTCACTTGAAGGCATGGGCTCTTGTCGCAGCGCCGTGGTTAAAGTTACCTTAACGCAAATCAATCATCCGCTGCACCGCGCGCCGCGCCCGCACCGCCAATGCCGGGTCGATGATCACTTCGTCCTTCATGAAAACCAACGCATCGAGGATTTTAGGCAAGGTAATCCGCTTCATGTGCGGGCAAAGATTGCACGGGCGCACGAATTCCACCCCCGGCGCCTCGGCAGCAACATTGTCGGCCATCGAACATTCCGTCACCATAAGCACTTTTTTCGGATGCCGGGTCTGGACATAGTCGATCATCGCGGCGGTTGAGCCGGTGAAATCGCAAACATCGACGACTTCAGGCGGACATTCAGGATGGGCAATGATCTGGATGCCCGGATGTGCCAGGCGATACTCGTTGAGTTCCGCCGCGGTGAAGCGCTCATGCACTTCGCACGAACCGGCCCAGCCGATGATCTTCACTTTGGTCTGGCGCGCGACATTGCGGGCAAGATATTGATCCGGCAGGAAGATTACCGTGTCGACGCCAAGGCTTTCCACCACCTGCACGGCGTTGGACGATGTGCAGCAAATATCAACCTCAGCCTTCACATCCGCCGAAGTATTGACATAGGCCACGACCGGCACGCCGGGGTAGCGCTGGCGCAGCAGCCGCACATCGGCGCCGGTGATGGAGGCCGCCAGCGAGCATCCCGCGCGCGCGTCCGGGATCAGCACCGTCTTGTGCGGATTGAGCAACTTCGAGGTTTCGGCCATGAAATGCACGCCGCCCTGCACGATCACTTCGGCATCTGAGGCCGCCGCCAGTCGTGCCAGTTGCAAGCTGTCGCCCACATAATCAGCGACGCAATGGTAGATTTCCGGCGTCTGGTAATTATGCGCCAGAATCACGGCGTTGCGCTCGCGCTTCAGCCGATTGATGGCCGCGATATAGGGCGCATGAAACGGCCATTCGACCGGCGGGATCACGCTCTTGACGCGCTCATAAAGCGGCGCGGTCAACCTTGCCACGTCATCAGTATAGGTGAGGTCAGGCATGGCGAGTGGCGAGAACTGCGAGGGCGCACCGAACGCATCTGCACGGGCAAGGCCCGCCAGCACGGCCGCCGGAGCCCGATTACGCGGCTCGATATGAACAAGACCACTCATGACAATGTCCTCGCCAAGTGCACACCCTTGTGCTCATTATGAGCATATATGGGGCAGACCCTTCCCTGCGCAAGAGTGTCTGCGATTATCTTTGGCAGGTCAATGACCAAAAAGCGCGCACCTGCCTTGCAGGAAGGCACGTGCCGCATCTTGCCGCAGACATGATGGCTTGAGGCTGTGCCGGAAGCGCAAGGCGCCGTCAGGTCTGGCCCGGCTTGGTCGCATAGAAGATGTGATGCCCGATCACGTCCATGCGTCGCATGTGATGCGCCCAGCGCGGGTGCACATAATTGGCGTGATAATGGGTCGCATCGCCGACCTTGGCGACATAGGTGCGTCCATTGGTGACGGCATGGGCTATGGCCACGGCGCGCTGCCAGGCTGCGGCTTCATGCACCACGAGGCGATGGCCATTGCAGGCAAAGGAGAATTGGCAGGCGTTGTGGTGCAGGTAATTCTGAAACACCACGCCGCAGACCGTATGCGGATAGAGCCCCGAGCGCACACGGTTCAGCACCACCTGCGCCACCGCCGCCTCACCCTGCGCCGATTCGCTGCGCGCCTCGAAATAGATCGCCTGTGCCAGACAATGTTCCTGCGCTCTAGCTTGTTGCGGCTGGATCAGCGCGGCAAAATCCGGCCGTCCATGATCTTGCTGCCCACCCTTGGCGAGCACGGTGGTCTGCGCGACCACAGGGGCCAGATCCGCAGCCGTTACCGGAGACGGCACGGCATCGAGCTCGACCGGTGTCGCTGAAGCCAGCACGACCGAGCGTGGCACTTTCGGCGTCGCGCCCTTCTGTGCCAGCATCGTCGCGACCACCTGCTCCTCGCCGTAAATCATCTGGCGAGCGGTGGCGGCGACGGCCGGCCGCAACCGGATCAGCGCATCGGCGCGATCGGTGGCATTTTGATGCGGCCATACAATCTGCGCCGAGGCATTGCTGGTAACCCAGTTTTTGTAAATCATTTCCGGCTGCGAAGTGGGCGCAGGCCGCTCCTGCGTGCTCACACGGGGCAGCATGGATTCGAGGCTCGCCAGAATCAGGGGCTGGCGCGATGCCCTGCGATCATCGGCGCTGTGCAGGAAATCATCCGGGTTTGATCCCCACGCCACATGGATCATGGCAGCGCTGTCGATATAATGGTTTGCCGCCAGCGCGCTGAGGTTGCCGGGTTCTTGCCCGGCCTCGGCGGCGAAGGTCATGATGAGCACCAGTCCCAAAGTCCAAGGTGCAAGCGCCGCCAGAAACCAGGCCAGACGCGACCGCCAAGACTCCAAGCCCACGTTCAACATGCCACTTCCCGCAACAACGCAACAACAACCGATGCACAAAGGCAACGGTTAAAGTTTATCGCATGTTAGGCTTGATCATTGGTTACAGAGGCACGCTCGGCTGTTGTCCCTGAATGGGGCACCGGGCGCTTCAGCCCAGCATCGGGCGAGCGCGCTTCTTGGCAGCAGGTGCCTTGCGGAACACGCCCACCAGTTCGATATGGGCGGAATGGCGAAACTGGTCGACCGGTGTGACCCCCTCGCAGACATAGCCCGCCGCGATCAGGATTTTGGCATCGCGGGCGAATGTTGCCAGATTGCAGGAGACCGACACCACCAGCGGCACTTGCGCCGCAGCGATCTCGCGCATTTGCTCCAGAGCCCCGGCGCGCGGCGGATCGATCACCACCGCCTCATAGGCCTTGAGTTCATGCGGCATCAGCGGATTGCGGAACAGATCGCGGTGGACAAAGCGCATGTCACGCAGACCTTGCGTCGTATGAGCACCGCTTTCGCCTGCGGCAAGCGCCGCCTGATCCATCTCATAGGCATGAACGCTGGCGCGGGTCGCGATCCGCAGCGCGAATGTGCCAATCCCCGCAAAAAGATCGGCGACAGGGGCCTCGCGCTTGATGGCGCTGGTCACCAGCCCGGCAAGCACGGATTCGCCAAGCTCGGTGGCTTGCAGAAACGCGCCCGCCGGCGGCGTCACCAGCGCCGGGCCGATCTGCAAGCGCGGCCGTCGCCGCTCGATCAACAGCACACCGTGCTGGCTGAGGCGTGCGAGATCATGGTCCTGGGCAATGCGCATCAGGGCCTGGCGCACGGCTTCGGGCACCGCGCCCGTTCCGCGCAAATCGATATCCATGCCATCCAGCGTCGCGGTGACATGCACATCGACCGGCTTGCCCACGGCGGCCAAAGGTTCAACCAGCGCCCGCGCCGCGCTCAGTGCCCCGGCGAGACCTGCGTCCAGCAGCGGACAGGCCTCAATGGCAATAATGTCGTGTGTGCGATGGCGCATGAAGCCGAGGGTCGCCCGCATCCGCCCATGAGGATCGCGCGCAAACCGCGCATGGAAGGTTACGCGCCGCCGCCCCGTGCCGTGGCCATCAACCAGCGCCGCAACCTCTGCCTTGATGCCATTGGCCTGCAGGGCCTGCACCACGAGGCCATGTTTCCATGCTTCATAATCTTCAGCCTGCCAATGCTGAATGGCGCAGCCGCCGCAGATGGTAAATTGCGGGCAAAACGGTGCGATGCGCGCAAGGCTGGGCTTGATGACACCCTGCAGGGCACCGCGCTCGCCATCGACCATGGCCATCACGGTTTCGCCCGGCAATGTATAGGATACCGCGACACGGCCATCGGCCGTCGGGGCGAGGCCGGCCCCACCGGCACTCATGGTTTCGATCAGAAGCTTTTGCGGTTTCATTGCGGCCTGCGTGCTGTGAGGAGATATTCGATATTTCCAGCCCCGCCCTGCAACGGCGAGACCTTCAGCCCATCGATCTGCCAGCCCATGGCGGTGATGAAGGCACAAATATCGTCGCAGGCACGCTGGCGCGCTTGTGCATCGCGCACCACGCCCTTGCCGACAAATGCCCGGCCGACCTCGAATTGCGGCTTGACCAAAGCCACCAGCACCGCATCGGGTGCCGCCAGCGCCAGCACCGGCCCCAGAATTTTGGTCAACGAAATGAAGCTCACATCGATGGTGATCATCTGCGGCGGCGTTGCCAGATCATGTGCGGTCAAGGTCCTGGCATCGCGCCCTTCGAGCAGGGTAAGGCGGGGATGGCCGACAAGCTTGGGGTGCAATTGATCATGGCCGACATCAACCGCCACGACATGCCTCGCCCCGCGCAACAGCAAAACCTCGCAAAAGCCCCCCGTCGAAGTCCCCACATCCAGACATGCGAGGCCCTCGGGCTGACGCCCATGGTCATCGAGCGCCGCCACCAGCTTCAAGGCACCGCGCGACACATAGGGATGCTCCGGGCTGGCTTCCAGCGCCGCATCGGGGGCAATGAGCGCGGAAGCCTTGCTGAGGGTGACGCCATCGAGCTTGACGCGGCCGGCCTTGATCGCTGCCTGTGCCCGCGCACGGCTATCAAAAAAACCGCGTTCAACCAGCGCCTGATCAACCCTTCGGGCGGTGCTCAAACCTCGGCACCCTGGCGCGCGACATGCGGTTGGTCGATCAGGCCATGCACCTTCTCGACAATCGCCTTGGCGTCGAGACGCGCCCGCGCATAGAGCCGCTCGGGCTTGTCATGATCGAGAAACACGTCGGGCAGCACCATCGAGCGGAACTTCAAACGTCCCGAATCGAGCATGCCCTTGTCGGTCAGAAGCTGCATCACACCGGCGCCAAAACCACCCGATGAGCCTTCCTCGATGGTGATCAGCACATCGTGCCGCGCCGCAAGATCAAGGATCAGCGTCCAATCGAGCGGCTTGGCAAAGCGCGCGTCGGCGACGCTGGTCGAAATGCCTTGCGCTTCCATATCTTCGGCCGCCTTCAGCGCCTCGGCGAGCCTCGTGCCAAGCGACAGCACCGCGACCTTCTTGCCATGGCGCAGGATGCGGCCCTTGCCTATGGCCAGCGGCACGCCCGCGCTCGGCATTTCGCAGCCGACGCCCTCGCCACGCGGATAGCGGAAGGCGATCGGGCCATCATCATAGGCGGCCGCTGTCGCCACCATATGCACCAGCTCGGCTTCATCCGCCGCCGCCATCACCACCATGCCCGGCAGACAGCAAAGATAGGCAAGATCAAACGATCCGGCATGAGTCGCGCCATCTGCGCCGACCAGCCCGGCCCGGTCGATGGCAAAGCGCACCGGCAGATTCTGGATGGCGACATCATGCACCAACTGGTCATAGCCGCGCTGCAGGAACGTCGAATAGATCGCGCAGAACGGCTTGAAGCCCTCACTCGCCAAGCCTGCGGCAAAGGTCACGGCATGTTGCTCGGCAATGCCGACATCAAAACAGCGGCTGGGGTGGACATTGGCGAAAATATCAAGCCCGGTGCCCGACGGCATCGCCGCCGTGATCGCCACGATTTTGTCGTCCCGCTCGGCCTCGCGCACCAGAGCCTCGCCAAACACCCGCGTGTAGGAGGGCGCATTGGCTTTGGCCTTGGCCTGCGTCCCGGTCACCAGATCAAAGGCGTTGACGCCATGATATTTGTCGCTGGCCGCTTCGGCCGGGCCATAGCCCTTGCCTTTTTTGGTGACGACATGCACCAGCACCGGCCCGGCGGGCATGTCGCGCACATTTTTCAAAACCGGCAGCAACTGATCGAGATTATGCCCGTCGATCGGCCCGACATAATAGAACCCGAGTTCCTCAAACAGCGACCCACCCGCCCAGAAGCCGCGTGAATAATGCTCGGCGAGTTTGGCCTTAGCATAGAGAAATTTGGGCAGGCGTCTGGCGAACTGCTTGGCCGTATCGCGCAGGCTGAGATAGGCGCCGCCCGACACCATGCGCGCCAGATAGGCCGACATCGCGCCGGTCGGCGGCGCAATCGACATGTCATTGTCGTTGAGGATGACAATCAGGCGCGAATTCATCGCCCCGGCATTGTTCATCGCCTCATAGGCCATGCCCGCCGACATCGAGCCATCGCCGATCACCGCAACGACATGATTGTTGCGCCCTTCGAGATCGCGCGCCACCGCCATGCCAAGCCCGGCCGAAATCGAGGTCGAGGAATGCGCCGCCCCGAACGGATCATACGGGCTTTCGCTGCGCTTGGTGAATCCCGAGAGCCCGCCGCCCATGCGCAAGGTGCGGATGCGGTCACGCCGCCCAGTCAGTATCTTGTGCGGATAGGTCTGATGCCCGACATCCCAGATGATCCGGTCTTCGGGCGTATGAAACACATAATGCAGCGCCACCGTGAGTTCGACCACGCCCAGCCCGGCACCAAGATGCCCGCCCGTCACGGACACGGCGGCAATGGTTTCGTCACGCAATTCATCGGCGATCTGGCGCAAGGCCCATTCAGGCTGTGCGCGAAGGTCTGCGGGAATACGAATCTGATCGAGTAAAGGTGTTGAGGTCATTGTGCCTATAGATAGCCAAAACGGGTGCGATGCCAACAAGCGTGCATCAATGGTCTATACCACCCCTGCCCGCTGCGGCAATGCGTGCCATGAGGTTTCTTGCCGCTTGCCGGATCATGGCCGCTCGATTGCGCGCGCGCCCCTGCCCTTTCTGCGTGTGATGGCGACCCCGGCAGGGCTCGAACCTGCGACCTGCCGCTTAGAAGGCGGCTGCTCTAATCCACTGAGCTACGGGGCCAGCTTGACGATGTTTCCGGAAGGTCATCACCATTGCATCAATGGGTCCACTGACCTTGACGCCCGGAACGAAAATTGTCCGAATAGAGCTGCGTGCGCCGCGTCACATGACGCGCGCTCTCGATGCGATAGGCCAGACCATGCCGCTTGGCATAGGCGACCGCCTCATCGCAGCTGGCAAACTTCAGTTTCACCTGCGCTTTTGTGTCGCTGGAGCCGATCCAGCCCATCAGGGGCTCGGTCACGGGGGCACTGGCGGGAGTAAATTCCAGCAACCAGACATCACTGCGGGCGAGACCGGATTGTGTGGCGGTTTTACCGGGGCAGTATATGCGGGCAACCATCGGCATGAACTCCGGTCTGTCTCGCGTCGGGCGCGTTTGAAGCAATGTTGGTCGGGGTAGCTGGATTCGAACCAACGGCCTGTAGTACCCAAAACTACCGCGCTACCAGACTGCGCCATACCCCGAATTGATCGGATGATGCGCTAGCATGGGCGCGGCGCCGCGACAAGACCCACAGCGCACGCGGCTCAAGCCCTCGATGCTCTGGCCCGCGCGGCGGCCCTGTCACCGGGCGGCGGCGCGCGCGATGATCGCGTTGACATTGCAGCCCTCCGGCAGCGTGCCGAAATGCAGGCTTGCCGCACCGCCAAGGCGCGATTGGCAATAGGCCTCGGCCATGCTCGTGGGCGCGTGCAGCAGCATGAGGCTGGCTTGCAGGGCTGTGCTCATGGCTTCCACCAGGCGGCGCGCTTGCGGCTCGACGCCCGATAAATCGGCCAGATCACGATCAAGCTGCGCAACATGCCTGTCGAGCAAGGCGTGGCCCCCCTTGGCGCGACGCAATTCGCTGCGGAATGTCTCGATCGTCTCGGGTGATTTGCGCAAGGCCCGCAACACATCGAGACACTGGACATTGCCGGAGCCTTCCCAGATGGCGTTGATGGGAGCCTCACGATAAAGTCGCGGCATGATGCAATTTTCCATCACGCCGGAGCCACCGATACATTCCACGGCTTCGGCCGTCACACCCGCCACGCGTTTGCAAATGGCAAATTTGCCCAAAGCCGCACCGAGCCGCAGCAGGTGGCGTTCGTGCGCGGTGTCGCGCTGATCAAGCGCACGGGCCAGCCGCATGGTGAAGATGAGCGCCGCCTCGCTCTCCAGGGCAAGATCCGCCAGCACATTCTGCATCAGCGGCTGATCGCTGAGCAATTTGCCAAAGGCGCGCCGCTGCCGACCATGATCAATCGCCTGCACCACGGCCATGCGCATGACCGCCGAAGACCCGATCATGCAATCAAACCGGGTAAGCGCCACCATATCGAGAATATTGGCAATGCCGCGCCCTTCCGCGCCCAGCAGAATGCCATGCGCGTCACGCAGCTCCACTTCTGCCGAAGCGTTGGAGACATTGCCCATTTTGTCTTTCAGGCGCACCAGTTCCAGCGGGTTTTTCGAGCCATCCTCACGCCAGCGCGGCACGAGGAAACAGGAAGGGCCAGCCTCGGTCTGCGCTAGCACCAGAAAGGCATCGCACATCGGCGCCGACAGGAAGAATTTATGCCCCAGCAAGGCATAGGTTGCCCCCTGCCCGCCGCCCGCCAGCGGACGGGCCAGCGTGGTATTGGCGCGCACATCCGAGCCGCCCTGCTTCTCGGTCATGCCCATGCCGATGGTCGCGCTGCTTTTTTGGCTCAGCGGCAGATTGCGCGGATCATAATCGCGGCTTTCGATTTTGCGCAGCCAAGGCACGGTGGCCGCAGCCGCCTGACGCAACGGTGCGTAGCTGGCGAACGTCATGGAAATCGGACAGCCATGGCCGGCCTCGACTTCGGACTGCATGTAAAAGCCCGCAGCCCGCGCCACATGCGCACCCGGCCCGGGGTTCTGCCATGGCGATGAGTGCAGCCCTTCCGCCATCGCGCGGGTCATCAGCGCATGATAGGCCGGATGATAGTTCACGACATCGCGTCGATGGCCATAACGATCATGGCTTTCGAGCTGCGGCCTGAAACTGTTGGCAGCATCGCCAAGCGCCAGAACCTCGGCGCTGCCGAGCCACGCCCCATGCTGGCGCAGGCGGGCCTCGGCATGGCCAGCCCCCTCGCGCGCCACAGCCTCGCGCAGCGCCGCATCGCTGTCGAACAGATTGTAATCCTGCAGCGGCGCCGGTGTGTTGATCACCTCATGCGTCGCCCCACCCGCCGCCAGCACCGCATGGCCCGGCACCGATGACGGCAAGCTCTGCTTGTGCTGGCTGGTCATCGGCTTGGCTCCTGTCTGGCTGCACTATTTTTTGGCGGCGACCCCGCTCGGCGCTTCGAAGAATTTGAAGAAATCCGACGTCGGGCTGAGCACGATGTCGGTGCTGGACGGCGTCAGCGCGCGCCGGTAGGCCTTGAGCGAGCGATAGAACGCAAAGAAGTCCGGATCAGCACCATAGGCCTTGGCAAAGATGGCGGCACGCTTCGCATCGCCCGTACCTCTGATCGTGTCGGCCTGTTGCTGCGCCACGGCTTTCAATTCGATCACCTGACGGTCGGCGGCCGCCCGGATGATTTGCGCCTGTTCGGAACCCTTGGCACGATATTCCGCCGCCTCGCGGGCACGCTCGGATTGCATGCGCTTGTAGACCTGCTCGGAAATCTGCTCGGGCAGATCGACACGGCGGATGCGCACATCATTGACCGCCACGCCCAGCCGCGCGCCTTGGGTGTTCACCTCATCGCGAATCTTGCCCATCAGCGCAACACGCTCGCCGCTGATGATCTCGGTTGAGGTGACATTGCCCAGCACCCGCCGCATTGCCGAATTGAGCATCGTGCTCAACTGGTTGTTGGCGCGATCGACATTCTGCACCGTCTGGTAGAATTTCAGCGGGTCTGCAATGTGATAGCGCAGGAACGCATCAACCTCGAGCCTCTGATTATCGGATGCCAGCACTTCCTGCTTGTCGCTTTCGAGATCGAGAATGCGTCGATCAAGAAACACCACATTCTCGATGAACGGATATTTGAAATGCAGGCCGGGCGTGGTGATCAGCCCGCGCCCCGCGACCGGTTCACCAAAGCGCAGCACCAGCGCCTCTTCGATTTGCGACACCGTGAACAGGCAGGAGCGAACCAGCACCAACACGAGAATCGCCACAAGAACGAGGATCAGCCATCGACCATTGCGGTTCATTTCGCAGCTCCGCTGTTAAACATCTGGTTCAAGGGCAGATAGGGCACAGCACCCTTGCCAATGGACGGGTCGATAATGATCTTTTTGGCGCCCTCCAACACGGTCTCCATGGTTTCGAGATAGAGCCGCTGACGGGTCAGGTCAGGCGCCAGTTTGAATTGCGTGTCGATCTGCGAGAAGCGCGAGGCCTCACCTGTTGCCTGCGCCACCGTCTGCTCGCGATAGGCCTTGGCCGCCTGCACGATCGCGGCCGCCGCGCCGCGTGCTTCAGGCACGACCTTGTTGCGATAGGCATCCGCCTCGTTTTGCAGCCGCTGCATGTCCTGCTGCGCCGCCGTCACATCCTTGAACGCGGCGATGACCTGCTGGGGCGGATCGACCGACAGCAATTGCACCTGCAAGATCAGAATGCCGGCCTTGTATTGATTGAGCGTGGCCTGTGTCAGGTCCTGCGCCTGTTGCTCGACGCGGGTGCGATCAACGGTCAGCAGCTTCTGGATTTCGCTTTTGCCGACGATCTCGCGCATCGAGCTTTCTGCGACCGCCTTCACCGTGCCCTCGCGGTTGGCGAGGTTGAAGGCGTAATCCTCGGGATGGGCAGGATCGATCTGCCAGATCACGCGGAATTTCACATCCGCGATATTTTCATCCCCCGTGAGCATCAGGCTTTCGGAAGGCACATCAACCGCCGCCGACCCGCGCCCGGCGCGCTCGCCGATGTCGATGGAATTGCGATCAGTCACAGGGAGTTTGATGACCGAACCGGCCGGATAGGGCCAGTTATAGTTCAATCCTGGCTCGGTCTTGCCGACATAGCGGCCAAAATGCAGGTTGAGGCCCACCTCATTGGCGCCCACGGTATAAAAGCCGGTGAGCGACCAAAGCAACAGCCCGACAAGCACCAGCAAGGCCATGCCGGGGCCGGAAATGCCGCCATGGGGCGCAAAGCCGCGCAAAGCCCCGGCGAGGCGCTGCAGGACATCATCAAAATTCGGCGGCTCATTGCCACTGCCGCCCCCGCCACCACCGCCGCCGCCACTTGGCGGGCGCGGCGTCTGGCCCCACGGCCCCTGCACCGGGCCTTTGCCGCCATTTCCATCATTCGGGGTGTTCCAGGGCATAGGGCCAATCATCCAATTTTGGAGAAACTAAAGTGACGCCTTATAGGCGAGCGTCGCTGGGGCCGCAATGCGTGCGTATGACGCGTGCCGCCAGCCAAAATCATCACCTTTTGCCCTTGTCATCTCGGAGCGCTCCAGCAAGTGCCATTGCGCGGCGATGATCGGCGGGAACATCACATCGCCGCTGACATCCGCATCGACCTCGGTGATGATCAGGCGCGTCGCGCGGTCGATGAGCGCGCCATAAAGCACACCGCCGCCGACCACCATGATTTCGCTGACGCCCATCGCCGCAGCAAGGGTCGCCGCGCGCGCCAGGCCTTCGTCAAGGTCATGGGCAACATGAACCCCCTCCACGGCAAAATCCTTCTCATGCGTCAGCACCACGCTTTCGCGGCCGGGCAATGCCCGCCCGATCGATTGAAACGTGCGCCGCCCCATCAGCATCGGATGGCCCCATGTCGTCTGACGAAAGTGCCGCAGATCACCCGGAAGGTGCCAGGGCAGCGTGCCGTCACGGCCCATGACGCCATTGCGCGCCACCGCGGCGACCAGAGTCAGGCCCGGCGATGCGCTCATACCGCGACCGGCGCCCTGATCAAGGGCCAGGGCGTGTAATTCTCGAATGAAATGTCATCGAAGGTGAAATCGAACAGCGACGTGACGGCGGGGTTCAGCTGCAATTGCGGCAGGTCTTTGGGCGCGCGCGACAATTGCAGGCGCGCTTGCTCGACATGGTTGAGGTAAAGATGCACATCGCCAAAGCTGAGAACGAAATCACCGGCCTCCATGCCGCACACCTGCGCCACCATCGCCGTCAGCAGCGCGTAGCTGGCAATGTTGAACGGCACACCCAGAAAAATATCCGCCGAGCGCTGGTAGAGCTGGCAGGACAGGCGCTTTTGTCCCTGGCGCGTTTCGGCGACATGGAACTGGAACAGGCAATGGCACGGGGCGAGCGCCATTTGCGGAATATCAGCCGGGTTCCAGGCCGAGACGATCAGGCGGCGCGAAAAGGGATTGCGCTTGATCTCGGCAACGACATCGCTGATCTGGTCGATGACCGCGCCCGAGGGCGTCAGCCAATGCCGCCATTGCGCGCCATAAACCGGCCCGAGATCGCCATTTTCATCGGCCCATTCATCCCAGATCGAGACGCCATGCTGCTTGAGATAGGCTATGTTGGTATCACCGGCCAGGAACCACAGCAATTCATGCACAATGGATTTGAGATGCAGCTTCTTGGTGGTCATCAACGGGAAGCCTGCCCCAAGATCGAAGCGCAACTGCGCCCCGAACCGCGACAGCGTGCCGGTGCCGGTGCGGTCGCTTTTCGGCGTGCCACGCACCAGAATATCCTGCATCAGATCGAGATAGGCCTGCATGGAAGGTGCCCCACATTCAGGGTTTGGCGGTCACTCAGGGTTTGGCGGTCACATAGGCCAGAAACAACGCCGAGGCATTGAACAGGCCGTGAATCACAATCGTTGGCTTGATCGAGCCATAACGCTCCCGCGCGTAAGCGAGCAACAGGCCCACCGGAAAAATCAACAGGGCATAAAAAGCGCCCGAGAGAATGTGCATGAATGCAAACAAGCCAGCCGTGATCAGGGCGGTGGCCCCAAAAGCCTTGCGGGTGCGCAACGCTGTGAACAGCCAGCCGCGAAACAGCATTTCCTCGCAGATCGGCGCGATGACCACGGCAACGGCAAACAGCATCAACCATCCCGAAAGGCTGGTCGGGGTTGGCGGCATATCGGCAGCTTGCGGTGCGACGGCCCCGAGCAGCAGGCTCGACGTTAAATTGACGGCAGGCGCTATCACCAAAGCCAGCCACCAGAATTGCCGGTCACCGAACCAGTCATGGAAAGCTACCCGCAGTTTCAGCGGCGCATTGACGCCGAATTTCGCCACCACCCACATGGTCACGAAAAATGCCGCATAGAACATGGCCGTGATGCTGTAGATCAGCGCCGACATGATCCCCGTCTTGTCTGGCACCTGCGCCTTGATGCTGTCGAGCACCAGCACCATCGCATGGTGGCCGGCCATCAGAGCGAACACCAGCCAGACCAGACTGCCGACCAAAACACCGGCCATCGTGCCGAAAATCAGAATGGCAACGAAGCTGAGCGACAGTTCGAGATAGGAAATGGGCGGCAAAGTCTCTGGCTGTTGCATGTCATGCCTCACGCGCATCACTCCATTCGCTGGCACCGAAACGACGCGCTTCCTGGCGCCGACTAGCCCTGAGCCGCGCCAGTGCAGCGCCAACGCGTGAAAATCGGCACGGATGAATCACGGCAAGGCGACACCCCTGCTCGAATCAGAACCGTCTTTGTGCCGTCCTAATCGGTTTTCCGGATTTTGGCGACAGGTAACTTGAACGCTGCCCCTAGGCCGCATTGGTCATGGCGGCGACGCCGGAACCGGGCGCGTCGAAGGCGACGCGGTTGCGCCCCTGCGCCTTGGCTTCATAAAGCAGGCGATCTGCCCGCTTCATCAGGCCGGCAAAATCGCCGCAGGAGCCATCGAGTTCGGCGACGCCGGCGCTGACTGTCAGGCTAAGTTGGCTGCCATTGATGATCAGCGGGTTGGCCTCGACCCGCCGCCGGATGCGTTCCGAAATCACCATGGCGCCTTCGCTGGTGGTATCGGGCAGCAGGATGACATATTCCTCGCCACCGATACGGGCCACAAAATCGGTCGAGCGCTTGCTGTCGCGGCAGATATTGGCAACATGGCAGATGGCGCGATCACCAATATCATGCCCAAAATCGTCATTGACCCGCTTGAACCGGTCAATATCCAGCAGGATGATGGCCATCGGGGTCTTTTCACGGCGCGCCCGCTCGAAATCGCGGTGGGCGATGACATTGAGCTGACGACGGTTGGCAAGCCCGGTCAGGCCATCGAGATTGGCGAGGTCTTCAAGACGTGCCGCTTCATCGACCATGTCGGTCACATCAGTATAATTCAACATGCGCCCGCCATCCGGCAGAACTGCACAGGTGAAGCGGATTTTCTTGCCGTCAGCCAGTTTCAGCAGCACGGGCTGGGGATTGCCCGAACGCACGAAGGCAATGCGCTCCTTGACGAGATTGTTCTGCTGATCGGGTTCGACATCATAAGCGCCGCCCGCCAGTGCAGTATTGACGACCTGAAAATAAAGCGGCTTGCGCTCGATGAAAGCCGGGAAAAACCGGAAAAGCCGCATGAACACCTGATTGGCAAATTGCACGCGCATTTCGCCATCCAGAACCGCGACGCCATCTTTCGAGCAATCCAGCGCCTCGCGTAGACTGCGCAATTCGCGGGTGGCCTTGCTCGCCTCGATACGGGCAAGCAATGTGCGGCGCAGCAGGCTGCGCAACAGCCGGGCCAGCAGCGCCACTGCACAGCTGACACTTGGCAGACCAATGATCGCGAAGCCACGCAAATACTGCATATCGCCAGTTATGACTGCGGAATTACGAAACGAAATTGCCGCGTAGAGCGAGAATCCGAACGTCATGGCAATGCCGAGCAAGGCCGAGGCTGACACGGTTTCGATCACGATCAGGGCGGAAACCATCATGCTGCACGACAACAGCGCCAATTTGTCGGGTGCCCAAAGGTGAAGCGCGCTGCACAACACAGCGGCAAGTAAGGGCACAACAAATGAAACTCTATTCTTGCGCATCCAGTGATCCTCTAGGGAACCGATTGCCACCTGCGCCGATAAAATTCCCTTAATCCGATACCCCGAGTTTGATTCTTGCGATATAATTCACGACTCTACGTCATTAGATGATGAATAAAATGCCAACCAAGAGTCTTAAGAAGCCTTAAACTCAAGCCGTTCCGGCCGAAACATAGGCTTGCAGCACCATGCGGCGCCCGGCGTGATCGAAATCCACCGTCAGTTTGTTGCCATCGGTTGCAGCCACTGAACCGGCCCCGAATTTCTGGTGAAACACCCGCGCGCCGGGCTTGTAACTGGATGTTGCCGAGGAATGGGCAATCAGCGTGCCTTCGATCTCGGCCGGCCCGCGCGTCCGGCCACTGCCGGTCTGGCTCTGGCGGTTGGACTGGGCGCGTTGCCAGCCTGGCGTCGCATAGGACGAGGCAAATTTATCCATGGTTGCAAAGCGCGAGGCGCCATAGCCGCCATAGCCTGATCCTTGCGCGGCTTCCACCACCTCGACATTGGCCTCGGGCAATTCGTCGATGAACCGCGAGGGCACGGTCGATTGCCACAGGCCACGAATACGCCGGTTGGTGGCAAAATACAGCTTGAGGCGATGGCGCGCCCGCGTCAGCCCCACATAGGCGAGCCGACGCTCCTCCTCGAGCCCGGCAGCCCCGCTCTCATCGAGCGCACGCTGGTGCGGAAACAACCCCTCCTCCCAGCCGGGCAAGAACACCGTATCGAATTCCAGACCCTTGGCGGCGTGCAGCGTCATGATCGACACCCGCGGCTCGTCGCTTTCAGCCTGCGTGTCCATCACCAGCGACACGTGCTCCAGAAATGCCGCCAGATCGGGAAACGGCTCCATCGAGCGCACAAGTTCCTTGAGGTTGTCGAGCCGACCCGCCGCTTCCGCGGTTTTGTCCTTCTGCCACATGTCGGTATAGCCCGATTCCTCCAGCACCAATTCGGCCAGCACATTTTGCGGCAGGCGCTCGGCCTCGCCCCGCCAGCGGGCAAAATCCGCCAGCAAGGCACGCAAGGTCTGGCGCGGCTTCGGCTTGATCTCGTCGGTCTCGACCAGCGTCGCCGCCGCCATCATCATCGGCAGCGAGGCGCGGCGGGCATAATCATGCAGTTGCTGCAAGGTTGCATCGCCAAGCCCGCGCTTGGGCACATTGGCAATGCGCTCGAAAGCCAGATCATCGGCCGGTTGCGCGACGCAGCGCAAATAGGCCAAGGCATCGCGGATTTCGGCGCGCTCATAGAATTTCGGCCCGCCGATCACCCGATAGGGCAGCCCCAGCGTGACGAAGCGCTCTTCAAACTCGCGCATCTGGAACGAGGCCCGCACCAAAATCGCCATTTCATCGAGCGAATGCTTGGCGCGCTGCAACTGCTCGATTTCTTCGCCAACGCTGCGCGCTTCTTCTTCCGAATCCCACAGCCCGGTGACCGTGGGACGCTCGCCCTTGTCACCATCTGTGAACAGGGTTTTGCCGAGCCGCCCGCGATTATGGGCGATCAAATGCGAGGCCGCCGCCAGAATATGGCCGCTGGAGCGATAATTGCGCTCAAGCCGGATCACCTTGGCACCGGGAAAATCCTTCTCGAAGCGCAAGATATTATCGACATCCGCGCCGCGCCAGCCGTAGATCGACTGGTCATCATCGCCAACGCAGCAGATATTGGCAGGTTCGCTGCCTTGCGGGCGCGCCGCCAGCAGACGCAACCACAGATACTGCACACTGTTGGTGTCCTGATATTCGTCGACCAGCATATAACGAAAGCGCCGCTGATATTCCGACAGAATATCCGGGTTTTCGCGAAACAGCCGCACCGTCTCCACCAGCAGATCACCGAAATCCGCCGCATTGAGGATTTTCAGGCGCTCCTGATAATCGCGATAGAGCGCCAGCGCCCGACCGCCAGCGAAATGTTCCGCTTCGCCCGCCGGCACCTGGTCCGGCGTCAGTCCCCGGTTTTTCCACGTATCGATCTGGAAGGCCAGCGCCCGGGCCGGCCAGCGCTTTTCATCGATGTTCTGCGCCTTCAGCACCTGTTTCAGCAGCCTGATCTGATCATCGGTGTCGAGAATGCTGAAGCTGGATTTCAGCCCGACCAATTCGGCATGACGGCGCAGGATCTTGGTCGACATGGCGTGGAAAGTGCCAAGCCAGGGCATGCCCTCCGCCATCGGCCCGGCCAGATGCACGACACGTTCGCGCATTTCGCGCGCCGCCTTGTTGGTGAAAGTCACGGCCAGAATTTCAAAGGCCCGCGCCCGCCCCTGCGCCAGAATATGCGCGATGCGTGTGGTCAGCACCCGGGTCTTGCCTGTGCCCGCGCCAGCCAGCACCAGTACGGCGCCATCAAGCGTTTCGACGCCGGCCCGCTGCTCGGGGTTGAGCGCTTCGAGATAGCGGGCCGGGGCCGCCCCCGCCATGGCACGGGCTGCCAGGCCCATGGGTTTGGGCGCATTCAGTGACATGGGGCGATAATCCGAATCATGACACTAATGTGGGGTGTCGGGGCGCACTTGTCGAATGCCCCGCAAGCCCCCTCGTTACGCGTGTTCCAGAAAATTAGCGATGGCGCTGATCGTCGGCTGATCGCGCAGCAGCGGCGCATGGCCCTGCCCTTTCACGACAAAACCCCGGCACTGGGGATGACGAACCTGCATAGCCGCGAATGTCGCCTCCGAAAGCAAATCCGACATGTCGCCGCGCAGCACCAGCACAGGTATGGCCCGCATCGCCTCGAACTGCGGCCAGAGATCGGCTTGCGGCGCATCGAGATCGAGCGAGGCCAGAGTGTTGGCGAGCTTCGCATCATAGCGCGGTGTCAGCTTGCCTTTGACCTCGTGAAATATCTGACGCGCAAAGGCCTTCCAATCATCGTCGCTGAGCGCCGGAAAATGATTGCTGGACACGGTTTTCAACAGATTTTCTGCATCCGTCCACGATTGTGGCTGCGGCATTTTTCCAACATAGGATTTGATCCGCGCCAGACCCTTGGGCTCCAGCACCGGGCCGATGTCATTGAGAACGAGGGCGCTGATCAGGTTGGGCCGCATCGCCGCCAGCACCATGGAATTGAGGCCGCCCCGCGACGTGCCGATAAATTGGGCTCGGGTGATCGACAACGCCGTGAGTGCAGCGATGATGTCGGTGCTCTCCACAGTGACATTGTAATTGTGCCAGTCGGGATCAAAATCCGACAGACCGCGCCCGCGATAATCAATGGCAATGACGCGGCGCGGTGGCCCCGCCTGACCCGAAGCAAGAGCTTCAGCCAGCCCCTCGAAATCCGCGCTGTTGCGGGTCAGCCCTGCCAGACAAACCACCGGCAGCAGCGTGCTATGGCCCGCGTCATAGTCGCGCACATGCAGGCGCAACCCGTCCTGCATGGTGATGAAATGGCTCTGATAAAGGGGAGACGCATGGGTCAAGGGCGCACCTGTCGCTGGCTGAAACATCTGGCTTCAGCATAGCGCAATGGCGCGCGTCGTCGAGAGGTCAGCGCTGCGAAGTTTGCGGCGGCCCGCCGATTTGCTGCGAACTTGGCTCCGCCGCGCCAAACAGCCGCCGATAGACCCCGACATTCGCCATGACATGCTCGACATAATCACGGGTCTCGTCAATGGGGATGGACTCGACCCAGTCCACCGGATCAACAGCGGGGTCGGTGGGATCGCCATGCGCGGCAATCCATTGGCTCACCCGGCCGCCACCGGCATTATAGGCCGCCAGCGTGCGCTCCAGCGAGCCGCGCTGTTCATGTTCGAGCAGGCCGAGGAACGCCGCCGCCAATTGCACATTATAGGCAGGGTCTGACGTCAGCCGCGTCTCGTCAAACGCAACTTTCTCGGTTGAAGCCGTGCGTCTGGCGGTCGCGACCATCAATTGCATGACGCCACGTGCGCCCGCCGACGACACCAGATTCGTCTGAAACGTGCTCTCCTGCCGGGCAATGGCGTAAAGCAGCGGCTTGCTGGCCTGATCCGTCAGCGGCACAAACCTTGGCAGGCCGTAGGCCGGGAACGCCAGCGTGCCTTGCGAGCGCCCGCGCCGGTCGGCAATCTTGCCGATCCAGGTCGCGAGGGTGGGATTGCGCTGCGCCCGCACATAAAGCGCGAGGCGGCGCAATTCCGCACTATCTGCCACGCGCGCATCGGCGCCCAGCAGGCCGCGCGCCAGATCCTTGGCGCCCGCCTCGGACAAGTTTGAAGCCAGCTCAATGGTGCGCGAAGGCGTCATCGCCGCTTCGCTCAGAGATCCACGCGCCTGCGGCACTGACGACGTCAAGCGCGCCGCGGCGAGCTGGCCATAATAGAAATCAGAATAATGCGCCGCCCGGCGGTAGGCGCGCTGCGCCTGATCGGGGTGTCCCGCTGCATCCAGCGCTCGGCCCAGCCAATAGCCGCCGCGCGCCCGCGACATCGGCGTTTTGGCGAGCAGTTGCAGCGCCGCGAAATGCTGCAAGGCGACGGCGGGCTGGTTGAGAAAGCGCAGCGCAATCCAGCCCGCGTGAAATTCGCTATCGACCCGGTCGCGAAGGCTCGTGGCCGGCGACGTTGCACAGAGCGTGAAAGCCAGTGCAGCCCCATGCTGGTCGAGCATGGCCCGCGCGATCTGACGGCGCAGACGCCACCATTGATCAGGCACCAGCAGCCGCCGCGCATGGGCAGGCGCCCCAAGCATTTCGTCGGCGGCGGCCTCGAGCTTGCCTTGCTGTAGCAACAACGATGCCCTGCCATAGCGCAGCAGCGGGTTGGCACGCTTGCTGGCCGGCAATTTGGCAATGAGCGCAGCGGCAGACTGATGTCGCATCAAGGCAGCCCCCACCTGCACCAGCGCGATTTCCGACTTGTCGTCTCTGGCCGCGGCGCGCATTCCGGCAGCAAAGTGCTGCTCCAAGGTCAGGCGCTCGGCGCGCGCGTCATCGTCAGCGGCGCTGATCTCGTCCTTGAAATTGGCGATAAGCTGCCGCTCCTGCCACAGCGTCAGTCTGGCGCGACGCCACAAGGGCCGCACCAGATCGGCAGCGGCGGCCTTGTCGCCCACATCCAGATAGCTCGCCGCCAGTGCCATGATGCCCAGCGCGGCGCGGGGCGGATCGCTGTAAAAGTACTGGAACACCGCCATAGGATCAGGCTTTTCGAGAAACAGCGATGCCTCGATTTGCCGCCGCAACCAATGCCGGGCCGGCCAATGCGGATGGCCATAAAGAAAGGCGATGAGCCTTGCCGACCCCATCATCCGCGGTTGCAGGGCGATGGCCGCCCATGCACTCGCCAGCCGATCCTGCGCATCCGGCATTTTGGCCGCCAGCGCATCGGCAAGCGCGATATTGCCTTGACGGTAGAGTGCAATGACATTGGTCAAGGCCGACAATCTTTGTGGTAAAGACAAAGGTGAGCTTGGCGAGCTATCGGCGCTCAGCGTGTTGTCGACGCGATGAGTGTCAGAAATCTGCTTGTTTTCGGGCGCAACAATCTTTCCCTGCTGGCCAGCTTGTGCCGCAGCAGGGCCGGATAAAGACAACAACACCACAAGTGCTGAACAGCACCATTTGTCCATCCTAGCCATGACCTTATCAATTTCTTAAACTGTGGCAATTTTGAGATGATGCCCTGCCGGGCTTAATTCCCGGTTAACCATGCGAGGGCTTTGCGGAAGCCAAGGAAGGCGCTATGAGGACGCATCTGCCCAACTCATGCACATTTTTCAGGATACGCGGCCATGGCAAATTTTGATAGAAGCGCACTCAAGGGATCGCTCACCGCGCTGGTGACGCCCTTTATCGAGAATCGTTTCGACCACGCCGCCTACGAGAGCTTTGTTGATTGGCAAATCAACCAGGGCACGCATGGACTGGTGCCGGTCGGCACCACGGGTGAGAGCCCGACCCTGTCGCATGACGAGCATCACCGCGTCGTGGAAACCTGCGTCAAGACGGCGGCTGGGCGCGTGCCGGTCGTGGCCGGAGCCGGTTCCAACAATACCGCCGAAGCGGTTGATCTCGCCCGCCATGCCGAAAAGGCCGGGGCCGATGCCGTGCTGATCGTCACCCCCTATTACAACAAGCCCTCGCAGGAAGGTTTGTATCAGCATTTCAAGGCGATCAATGACGCCATTGGCCTGCCGATCATCATCTACAACATTCCGCCGCGCTCGGTGGTTGACATGACCGTGGAAACCATGGCGCGCCTGTTCGAGTTGAAGAACATCGCCGGTGTCAAGGATGCGACCGGCAACATCGGCCGTGTCTCGACGCAGCGCCACGTGCTCGGGCCGGAGTTCATTCAGCTTTGCGGTGATGACATGCTGGCGCTCGCCGCCCATGGCGCTGGCGCTCGCGGCTGCATTTCCGTTACGTCAAATGTCGCGCCGCGCCTTTGCGCCGATATGCAGGAAGCCTGTGCGGCGGAAGCCTACAGCAAGGCCCGCGTGGTGCATGACCGGATGGTGCCGCTGCATGGCGCGCTCTTTGTTGATCCCAACCCCGCCGGGCCGAAGTTCGCCCTGGCGCAGATGGGCAAGATGCGCAACGAATTGCGCCTGCCCATGGTGCCCGCCAGTGCCGCAGCACAGAAGGCAGTGCGCGAAGCCATGGCCTATGCTGGTCTGAATGCGTGAAGGTTGAGCCACATTGGCCGAAAAGAAAACCGATAATTACAAGGTAGTCGCCGATAACCGCCGGGCTCGCTTCAATTTCGAGATCGGCGAAGTCGTGGAATGCGGCCTTGTACTCACTGGCACCGAAGTAAAATCGCTGCGCGCCGGCAAATCCACCATTGCCGAAAGCTATGCTTCTGCTGAAAACGGCGCGATCTGGCTGATCAACGCCAATATCCCGGAATATCTGCAAGCCAACCGCTTCAACCACGCGCCGCGGCGTCCGCGCAAAATCCTGATGAAAGCCCGCGAAATCGCGCGTTTCACCGAGGCGATCGAACGCGACGGCATGACCATCGTGCCGCTGAAGCTTTATTTCAACGCACGCGGGCGCGCCAAGATCGAATTGGCGTTGGCACGCGGCAAGAAATTGCATGACAAGCGCGAAACCGAAAAACAGCGCGATTGGAGCCGCGAAAAAGCACGCCTGATGCGCGACAAGGGGTGAAAGCCTCCGCTCGCGGCCAGCGAAACGCCCGCAAGTGCTGACAGTCAGCTAGCGCCCCTTGGCAACCGCCTGCCCCAGCGGGTGCAAATCGCGCACCATGGCCTTGGTGCGCTCGTCGAGCACATGGGTATAGATCTGCGTGGTGGTGATGTCGGCATGGCCGAGCAATTCCTGCACCACCCGCAGATCGGCGCCATTTTGCAGCAGGTGGCTGGCAAAGGCGTGGCGCAGCACATGCGGGCTGATCCTGCGGGCATCAAGCCCGGCGGCGCTGGCCGCGACCTTCAAATCGCGCGCAAAGGCCTGGCGCGTCATGTGGCCTGATTCGCTGTCAGACGGAAACAGCCAGCGCGCCCCGGCAAGATTGGGGGCAGCGCTCACCAGAGCTTCGAGATAGCTGCCAGCCAAAGCCTTGGCACGATCCGACACCGGCACCAGACGCTCGCGCCCGCCCTTGCCTGTCACCGCGACCAGCCCGGCGCTGGCCCGCAGCGCCGCTTTTGGCAGCGCCATCAATTCGGAAACGCGCAGACCGGTCGAATAAACCAGTTCCAGCAGCAGTGCCATCCGGCATGCCCGCAGCCGCTCATGGTGGGAGCGTTGCGGATCGTCGAGCCCCTCCGCCGCCACAAGCAACAGCCGCTCGACCTCATCAGGCGACAGGTTTTTGGGGGCGGCAGCGGCGCGGCGCGGCCCCTCGATGACCAGAGCCGGATCATCCTCGCGCAGCCCCTCGGCCCTGAGAAACTGATGAAACTGCCGCAAAGAGGAGAGTTTGCGCGCCGTCGAGGAAGACTTCAGCCCCAAATCCGCCAGATGCAGCAAATAGGCGCGGATCATCGCCGTCGTGACATGAACGGCATCGCTGCCGGAAACCTTGAGATAGGCGGCATAATCTTCGAGGTCACGCTGGTAGGCTTCCAGCGTGAGTTTGGCAGCACCGCGCTCGGCGGCCAGCATGTCGAGAAAGGCGGCGCGCTCCGCGCCCTCACGCGGTGCAGGTCGGGTCATTTGCCGAAACTGGTGGCCGGGATGGTTTGCGTCATCGGGCGCGGCACCGGATGCACGAAGGTCACGAGCGCGACCATGCTGGCAAAGCCGAGGCCGGCAAGCACAGCAAGAAAGACTATGAGGCGGATCAGGCTGGGCAATGGTCTCGTCCTTGCGCCAAAGGTGCGCGATTCCAATGTTACGTGCCGCAGGTTTAGCACGAAACCTGCCGTTCGGCGCAAGCCGGGCGCGCGGCAAGTGAACAAAGCACGCAATTGCCGCCGTGATGGCTTATCCCGTTCAAAGCCGCGTGATAGACAGGCGCATGTTGGATATGAAATGCTAGGCGAATGACTTCGATTTCCATGATGCCGGGGGCCGAGCGCGCGCGCGCGATTGTTACAGCTCTGAACGGGCGGTGCCTTGTCATGATTGGCATGATGGGCTCCGGCAAGACCTCGGTCGGCCGCCGTCTTGCCGCCCGCCTTGGCTTGCCCTTTGCCGATGCCGATAACGAGATCGAAATCGCGTCAGGCATGACGGTGCCAGAAATTTTTGTCCGCCGCGGCGAGCAGGAATTTCGCGAAGGCGAGCGCCGAGTGGTCGCAAGGCTGCTGCGCGATGGCCAGAAGGTGCTCTCCACGGGCGGCGGCGCCTTCAACGATCCGCGCACCCGTGAAGCCATTTCCAGCCATGGCATTTCCATCTGGCTCAAGGCGGATTTCGATGTGCTGATGCGCCGGGTGCGCAAACGCACCAACCGGCCGCTGCTGCAAACCGCCGATCCCGAAGCGACACTGCGCCGCCTGATCGAAGAACGTTATCCGATTTATGCCGAAGCCACCTTGACGGTCCTGTCGCAGGATGGCCCGCATGAAGCGGTGATCGAGGCTGTCCTGCGCGCCCTGGAGGTTCATCTCGGCCTCGATGCCCACCATGCGCCCGGCCCGGTCGTGCATGAAGCCCCGGTGAGCGTGCACGTCGGCCTGCCCGGCCATGCCTATGATATCCTCATCGGGCCGGATCTGATTGCCGATGCGGGCCATCAGATTGCCCGGCTCGCGCCCGGCGCAGCCTGCGCCATCATCACCGATGAGCATGTCGCCAAAGCCCATGGTGCGGAATTGCAGGCAGCGTTGACCGCGCAAGGCATCCGCCACGCCATGTTGGTGCTGCCGCCCGGCGAAGCCACCAAATCCTATGGCTATTTCCAGCAGGCCTGCGATTTTGTGATCGCCAACCGCATGGAACGCGGCGATCTTGTCGTCGCCTTTGGTGGCGGCGTGATCGGCGATCTCGCAGGCTATGTGGCGGCCAGCGTCCGGCGCGGCATGCGTTTCGTGCAAATTCCCACCAGCCTGTTGGCGCAGGTCGATTCCTCGGTCGGCGGCAAGACCGGGATCAATTCGCCCCACGGTAAAAATCTGATCGGCGCGTTTCATCAGCCAAGCCTTGTGCTCGCCGACAGTCAGGCGCTCGAAACTCTGCCTGAGCGGGAGTTTCGTGCTGGCTATGCTGAAGTCGTCAAATATGGCCTGATCGACAAGCCGGACTTTTTCTATTGGCTGGAAGCCCATAGCGCCGAAGTTTTTGCCGGCGGCCCGGCGCGCCAGCAGGCCATTGCCACGGCCTGTCGCGCCAAAGCCGAAGTGGTGCTGCGCGATGAATTTGAACAAGGTGATCGGGCTCTGCTCAATCTGGGCCACACTTTTGCCCATGCCTTCGAACGGCTGACCCATTACGACGGCAGCAAATTGGTGCATGGCGAGGCCGTCGCGGTCGGCCTTTGCTGTGCATTCCGCTTTTCGGTGCGCCAAGGCCTGTGCCAAGGTCAGGATGCCGGCCGCGTTGAAGCGCATCTGCGCCGGGTCGGGCTTCCGACACGTATCGGTGCCATCAAGGGGCTCGAGGGCGACACTGACGCGCTGATCGCCGCCATGTATCAGGACAAGAAGGTGGTGCGCGGCAATCTGACCTTCATTCTGGCGCATGCCATCGGCAAGAGCTTTATCGCACGCGATGTCGCGGAGGCCGATGTTCGCGCCTTCCTCGACGAAGAACGCGGGCTGGAGGTCGAGCATCGTGCCTGACGCAGTGCTGGGGCACTTGGAAGCCTGGGTTTCGAGCCTGCCCATCAGCCTCGCGGTTATTGGCTTGTGTATCCTGCTGTCGATGTTTTTCTCCTCATCGGAAACCGCCCTGACAGCGGCCTCGAAAGCCCGATTTTATGCTTTGGAAAAGAGCGGCGATGCTGGTGCGGTGCGCGTCAACCGCCTGATCGCCGACATGCCGCGCTTCATCGGCGCCATGCTGCTGGGCAACACGCTGGTCAACATTGCCGCTTCCGCCATCGCCACCAATTTGCTGGTGCGGTTCTATGGCGCGGCCGGCGTCTTTTACGCCACCGTGCTGATGACCATAATCTTGCTGGTATTTGCCGAAGTTTTGCCCAAGACTCTGGCGATCACCCGCCCCGAGCGCACCGCCCTTGCCGTCGCACCGCTCGCCGCCTTTTTCGTGGCGCTGTTCAAACCGCTGCTGCAAGCCGTCGAAGGGCTGGTGCGCGTGATGCTGCGGATTTTCGGCATTTCGACCAAGGCCGATGCTGAGTCCTCGACCAGCCATGAAGACTTGAAAAGCACCGTCGACATGATGCACCGCGATGGCGATGTCGCGCGTCAGGATCGCGATATGGTTGGTGGCCTGCTCGATCTGGCCGATCTCAGCGTCGCTGATGTGATGATCCACCGCACCAAGATGCAGGTGATCAAGGCGGATCAACCCGCCGCAGATCTGGTGCGCGAGGTGCTGGCCTCCCCCTATACCCGCCTGCCGCTCTGGCAGGGCGAGCCCGAGAACATCATCGGCGTGCTTCACGCCAAGGATTTGCTGCGCGCGCTGGCGGCGGCGCGCGGCGACACCTCGGCGCTGGATGCGACCAGCATTGCCAGCAAGCCGTGGTTTGTGCCCGATACCACCAGCCTGCAGGATCAGTTGCAGGCTTTCCTCAAGCGCAAGACGCATTTTGCGCTGGTGGTTGAGGAATATGGTTCGGTCATGGGACTGGTCACGCTGGAAGATATTCTCGAAGAGATTGTCGGCGATATCAAGGATGAGCACGACCCCGCAGCAGCCGGTGTGCGCATGCTGGACGATGGCTCCGTGACGGTTGATGGCGGCCTGCCGATCCGCGACCTCAACCGCGTGATGGATTGGGATTTACCCGGCAGCGAAGCCACGACCATCGCCGGGCTGGTGATCCATGAGGCCCGCTCGATTCCCGAGGTCGGCCAGATGTTCACCTTTCACAATTTTCGCTTTGAGGTGTTGCGCAAGGCGCGCAACCGTCTGGTGATGTTGCGCGTCGCCAAATTGGCAGCGCCCGATGCCGACAGCGACGACATGAAAGATTGATGATGGCCGAGGGCGGAGCAACGCACGACGAGGCCCCTCCGCCTGCTCTTGACCCCTTCGCCGCGCGCGTGCTGGCCATGGCGCGGGCGGCAAAAAGCGATGCGGTGCCCGATGTCGCGCTGCGCCGCGCCGCGCTGGAGTCGCTGGCCAGCTTGGCGGACGAACCGTGCAGCGCTGTCACCCACGAGGATATCACGCTGGCAGGCCCGGCTTCGCCGCTTGCCGCCCGCGTGTTCACGCCAAAAAGCGGGCAGCAGGGCACGCGCATGCTCTACCTGCATGGCGGCGGATGGACGGCTGGCGGCCGCGCCACCCATTCCGGCTTCTGCGGCAGACTGGCGGCGGCATCGGGCGCCGAAGTCTATCTGCTGGAATATCCGCTGGCGCCCGAACAGCCGTTTCCGGCCGCCCTAGAGGCGGCCGTCGCGGCACTGCAAGCCCTGCACCAGCGCCATAGCGGCAGCTTGATTGTGGCGGGCGATTCAGCGGGCGGCACCCTGGCGCTGGCCCTGACCGGATGGGCGCTGGAGCGCGCCATTGCCCCCATTGCCCGGCTGTTGCTGATTGCCCCCATCACCGATGTCGCCCATCTCGCCGCGTCACGCCGCGACAGAGCGTCAGGCTGGTTCGTCGAGGCAGATGTCATCGAGAATGATCTTCACCACTACTTGCACGGCGTCACCCCCCGCGATGATCCGCGCGTTTCCCCGCTGCTACGAACCTCCTTTGCCGGTTTCCCGCCGGTTCATCTGCATCTGGCGCAGTTTGATCCGTTTTTTGACGAAGGCGAAAGTCTGGGCGAACGCCTCCGAGCCGATGGCGTGCCGCTGCATCGCACCGTGCATGAGGGCATGATCCATTATTTCTGGTGTCTGCCGCGAGCTATACCGCGCGCGCGCGCGGCAGCCGAAGATATGGGCATGAAGCTTTGCGCCGACCTGAGGGCCAACGGCGCATAGCAATTCAAGGCGGCATGAACCCCAGGTCTCAACCTCGCGCATCTTGCGCCCGGTTCACGCCAGAACAAGCGGATTTGCAAATCTTTGCCCCGAAAAATAAATTTTTGCGGCTTGGCCTCGGCAAGTCGTTCCTCGATCTTGACAAGTCGCAAATAACAAACATTATCACAAAGTCATAGGAGGAAAGTTCATGACCAGAAATTTTTTCTTGGTGGGGAGCTTGTTGGCTGCCTCGCTCATTGTGTCCGCGCCTTCAGCGCTCGCCGCCTGTCAGACAACACCTGTCCGATTTTTTCCCAGCCAGAATGACACGGTGTCAACAACAGCAACTGTCAGCGGCGGGGTATGTGAAATCACCTACCATTCATCGGGAGCGTTTCAGTTCACTTCGACAATCGTAGTTTCGCGGCCCCAACATGGTATAATCGTGCGAACCGGGGTTGCTGGCATCAGATATCGGGTTGCCAAAGGGTTCCGCGGCACCGATCACGCTTCTGTCAAATTTTGCGGCAAGGGGCGAACCGGCAGCGGTTGTTCTACGGTGAATTTCAATTTCAATGATCCATGAATCAAGGCGGCTTCAGGTAAACTTCCACGCGCCCTGAATTTTGTCGGTGATTTTGAATTTATGACAGCTTCAGATCATCGGCGAAATTGCTGACATCAACCGCCTTGATCCTGCGCTGCATGATGTGGTGAGGGCACGACACCCATGGCATCGGCGAACAAGCCCAGCCTCCATCACCGATGCGCAGACGCCTATTGGCTCGCCCAGATAATGCGTGCCATCCACGCCACCTTTTCAAGCGGCAGCACGCGGTCTTCGTGGGCCGGATTGAGCGATTTGAGCTCGATGGTGCGGGCCGTTTGGCGTTTCAATTCCTTGGCGAGCACTTCGCCATCATTGGTTTTCACCACCACGCGGTCGCCGCGCCGGATCGGTGACCCGGGCGAAACAATGATGCGATCACCATCACGATACAGCGGCTGCATGGAATCGCCCGAAATTTCGAGCGAATAGCTATGATCATCAGCGCCATTGGGAAACACGACTTCGTCCCACCCACCGCCAGCCGGGAAGCCGCCGTCATCAAAAAAACCGCCAGCCCCCGCCTGCGCAAAACCCAGCAGGGGCAAGGGCCGGATGGCTGACGCCCCGAGGCCCGCACGCGCAACCAGTCCCAAAAATTCGTCGAGAGTCACCCCTGTGGCCGTCAGGATCTTGGCGATGGATTCGGTCGAAGGCCAGCGCTGTCGCCCATCCGGCATCATCCGCTTCGAGCGGTTGAACGTCGTGGCATCGAGCCCAGCTTTTTTGGCCAATGCCGAGGTCGTCATGCCCGCATTGCTGGCAAGCGTATCAATGGCTAACCAAATCTGTTCGTGGGACAGCACGCGACGACTCCCGATCATGCCCGGAAACTGTTCCTATCTTCCAGATATAGAACCAATATTTCAGCGTGGCAATGGTTTATTTAGGAAAAAATACCGCACCTAGCCCCTCGGCTCTGCGACGACCAGCGCGCAACTACGGCCAACCAGGTGAAGCGATGCCATTCCCTCGGGCGCCAGTTCCGCGGTGGCGAGCGCCACCTGCCATGAAAATCCCGCACGCGGTTGCGGCAGATCAAAGCGCCGAGGTCCAGCGCTGCCATTGATGATCACCAGCACATGATCCCCCTGCGGGGCTGCACGCGTCGGCCCGGCATAGAGCGCCAGCATGAAGGCCCGCTGCGCCTGATCCTGCCAATCCTGCGCCGTCAGGGCGGCACCGTCCGGGGCGAGCCATTGCGCATCCGGCTCCAACCCAAGGCCGTCAAGAAAGCGGTCATCATGAAGCGCCGCATGCTGCGCGCGCAAGGCTGTCAGCGCCGCAACAAAACCGGTCAGTCCGCCATCGTCTTGCCGCCAGTCAAGCCAGAAGGCCTGCGCATAGCCATTATTATTGCCGCCCTGGCTATGGCCGCGCTCAGCCCCCATGGCCAGCATTGGCGTGCCCCGCGCCATCATCAAACAAAACAGCAGGTTGCGCTGGTCTTGCACGCGGGCCGCCAAGATAGCCAGATCATCTGTCGGCCCCTCCACGCCATGATTCCATGCGTGGTTATCGGCCGTGCCGTCGCGATTGTCCTCGCCATTGGCAAGATTATGCCGCTCGTTGAAACTCACGAGGTCAGCCAGCGTGAAGCCATCATGCGCACTCACGAAATTGACGCTGGCAGCAGGCCGGTGCCGGGCTGCAAAAATATCTTCAGAGCCAGCAAGCCGTGTCGCCAGCGCACTCATGCTGCCTGATCCTTGCCAGAAGCAGCGGACATCATCGCGGAAGTGATCGTTCCATTCAAGGAAAGGCGCACCAAAATGCCCGAGCTGATAGCCGCCGGGGCCAATATCCCAAGGCTCGGCAATGAGTTTGAGCTCCCGCAGCACCGGATCCTGCCTGATCGCCGTCAGCAGGGGCGCGGCGGCATCAAAGCCCTTGGCGCTGCGCCCCAGAATACTGGCGAGATCGAAGCGAAAGCCATCAAAGCCGACCTGCGCCCAATGCCGCAAGGCGTCCATGATCAAACGCACCACCGCAGGGTGATCACAGGCCAGCGTGTGCCCGCAGCCGGTATCATTGACATAAAGCGCCGGATCATCGGGGCGCAGGCGGTAATACAAGGCATTGTCGAGCCCGCGCAGACTCAAGGTCGGGCCAAGTTCATCGCTCTCGCCGCTATGGTTGAACACGACATCGAGCACAACCTCGATGCCCGCCTCATGCAGACGCTCCAGCGTCGTGCGGATTTCGGCAAGGCCGCCGGGTGCCAGCCGGGGATCGGGAGCCATGAAGCACACCGGATTATAGCCCCAGTGATTATGCAGCCCCAAGGCACCCAGATGCCGCTCGTCTATCCACGCCGCAATTGGCATGAGTTCCAATGTCGTGAGCCCAAGTCCGGTCAGATGATCGATGATGGCCGGGTGGGCCAGAGCCGCGAATGTGCCGCGCATCGCTTCCGGCACGGCTTCGTGGCGCGCGGTGAGCGCCGCAACGCTGGCCTCATAGATCATTGTTCGCGCCGGGATGATCCGCGGGCCTTGCCGACCGATGGCTGCCATGGGCACCGTGACCACACATTTAGGCACGAAGGCGGCGCTATCGCGTTCATCCTTTACCTGAACGCCGCCTTGAATCTCCACATGAACCTCAAAGGGCGCTTGAATCAATTTGGCATAAGGATCGACCAGAAGCTTGTTGCAATTGAATCTTTTGCCATTGGCGGGATCGAACGGCCCATCCGCCCGCAAGCCGTAAAGCGCCCCGGCCTGAACAGCGCTGACATGGCCATGAAACACCGCACCGCTGCGCCCCGGCAGCCGCAAGCGGGCGATTTCCTGCGTGCCGCTGGCATCGAACAGGCAGAAATACACCGCCTCGGCATCCTGCGAGACGACCGCGACATTCACGCCATCACCATGTAGTGACACGCCCAGAGGTTCCGGCGTGCCCTCGCGCGTGATCCACGTCATGTGATGACCGACGGTGCCGCGCGGCCCGTCAGGCGGGTGATATTGGCGATGGCTTCCGCCGCAGCGCTCAACGGCGCCAGCGCGGCATGATTATCAACATCAAGCCTTTGCGGGCCAGCCTCATAATGTTCGAGATAGACCCGCAAGGTCGCCCCCGCCGTGCCGGTGCCCGACAGGCGATAGACCACCCGCGCGCCGCCATCAAACATGATCCGCACCCCTTGATGCGCCGAAGTCGAGCCATCGACCGGATCGAGATAGGCAAAATCATCGGCACCACTGACCACCAGCGCCCCGTGACGATAGCCCTTCAACGAACCGAGGCGCTCGCGCAGGCCAAGCATCAGCTTGTCGGCAGCAGCGCTCTCGACCTCCTCATAATCG
>JAJZGX010000013.1 GCA_021804825.1 Pseudomonadota bacterium
ATTGCGAGGAGCGCAGCACCACGCCCACTCCCCGTCATTGCGAGGAGCGTAGCGACGAAGCAACCTAGGGGTTTCGGGAGCCCTTGCGCAAAGATCAAGCCAGCCCCCTGGGTTGCTTCGCTAACGCTCGCAATGACGGCGACGTTGGTCTCGCAACGACGGCGATGGGGAACATCATCAACCCCCGTCATTGCGAGGAACGTAGCGACGAAGCAACCACCCCCGTCATTGCGAGGAGCGCAGCGACGAAGCAACCCAGGGGTTTCGGGAGCCCCTGCGCATAGATCAAGCCAACCCCCTGGGTTGCTTCGCTAGCGCTCGCAATGACGCGATGGAGACATCATCAATGACGGCGATGGGGGCTTGCCATGGCGCCGCGTTGCCCCCGGTGCCGGTTGAAACGCTGCCGCAGTTCATGGATCAGGCGCGGGCACCAGATGTTCGCGCCTCTCGACCAGACCTAACCCTCAGCAAAGCCAAACAGCCGCGAGGGTGTGTCCCAGAGGATCTTGCGGCGCTCCGCCTCGTTGGGAAACAATTCGGCAAACAGGGTCAGCAGCGGCGCGTAATCGACACGTTCTGGCGCGCGCAGAAACGGCCAGTCCGAGCCCCACATGCAGGCATCCGCGGTGAAAGCCTCGACCAGCGCGCGCACGAACGGCCAAGCATCTTCATAGGGATGGGATAGCTGCGAGAATTTGATATAGCCCGAGAGTTTGACGCTGGCCCGGCCGCTGCGTCCCAGCGCCAGCAGCGCCTGAAATGCTGGTTGTTGCAGGCCAAGCGCCGGATCGGGTCGTCCGCAATGGTCGATCAGCAAGCGCAGGCGCGAGCCCTGCACCAGCGGCAGCAGGCTCAGCAATTGATCGTCCTGAACCTGTATTTGCAGGAACATGTCGAGCGATTCGAGTTTTGCCAACAGGCTGCCGCTGTTCAGATAATAATCAATGCCGTGAAACGGCACATTGAAGGCAACACCGACAATGCCCGCCCCCTTCAGCCGCTGCAATTCCGCGAGGCTCACATCGTGCGGCACGACGGCAACGCCTTTCAGACGGTGCGGGTTTGCGGCAATGGCGGCCAGCATGCAGCTATTATCCTCGCCATAACCGGAATTGGGCTGCACCAGCAAGGCGCGCACAACCCCATGCGCCTGCATCACGTGATGGAGTTGCTGACGCGTCGAGATCTCCTGCCCCGCAGGCTTGTAGTGCGTTGCCGCAGTATAAGGGAACCCGACGGGATCCAGCAGATGACAATGACAATCGATTTTCGCTTCGTTGAAGATGGACATGGCTATCCGGCCGGGCAGGGATGATCAGGTCAGACTAAGCGAAGAGTGAGATGAACGAAACCCCGCGCGTGCCATTCAGACGCTCCGGCTTGACGTCCGTTCGCTGTGCGGCCTTAAGCTCGTTGAAGTCCGGCACGGCGTCAAAAATTTCAGAGGATGGGCATGAAGGCATTCGTCACCGCGCATGGCGCCTATGACATCGCGCGCATTGATGAGCGCATCTATGGCGCTTTTCTCGAGCATCTTGGCAGGGCGATCTACACCGGCATTTTTGAGCCCGGCCATCCTGCCGCCGACACGGAAGGAATGCGCACCGATGTGATCGATCTGGTGCGCGAATTGAACCCGCCGCTGGTGCGCTATCCGGGAGGAAATTTTGTCTCGGCCTATAATTGGGAGGATGGCGTCGGCCCCCGCGCCAGCCGCCCGACACGGCTTGATCTTGCCTGGCATACCTCCGAATCCAATGCTTTCGGCACGCATGAATTTGCCGCCTGGTGCGCCAGCGCCGGCACGGCCCCGATGCTGGCGATCAACCTCGGGTCGCGCGGCCTCGATGCGGCGCGCAATTTTGTGGAATATGTCAACGGCCCGCTCGGCTCCTATTGGGGGGATTTGCGCAAGGCGCATGGTCATGCCGAGCCTTTCGGCGTCAAATACTGGTGTCTGGGCAATGAGATGGACGGCCCCTGGCAGATCGGCCAGAAAACCGCCGATGAATATGGCCGCCTTGCCGCCGAAGTTGCCAAAGCCATGCGGGCTTTCGACAAATCGCTCGAACTGGTTGTCTGTGGCTCATCCAGCTCCGACATGCCGAGCTTTCCCGAATGGGAGCGTATCGTCCTCGAGCACACCTATGATGTGATCGACCATATTTCCTTGCACATGTATGTCTCGCCTGAAAACACGGGTCTGGCGAATTATCTGGCGCTCAACCAGAAAATGGAGGGCTATATCGGCACCGTCGCGGCAATGATCGAGACCGTGCGCGCCAAAAAGCGCAGCAAGAAGCGCGTGACGATTTCCTTTGACGAGTGGAATGTCTGGTATCCCTCACGCGTGCCGGATCGCGCAGTGCTTGCCGGCGAAGCGGGCTGGCCGCACGCGCCGCGCCTGCATGAGGATGTCTATGACGTCGCCGATCTGCTGCAGGTCGGCTGCATCATCAACACCTTCATCCGTCGCGCCGATGTCGTAAAAATCGCCTGCATCGCTCAATTGGTGAATGTGATTGCGCCGATCATGACCGAACCTGGCGGCCCCGCTTGGCGACAGACCATCTTCCATCCTTTTTTTCTGGCCTCGACCTTCGGGCGCGGCACGGCACTGAAGCTGGCGACCACCTGCCCGGGATATGATGCCGAAGTCGCACGCAATGTCCCTTATCTCGATATTGCCGGGGTGCACGATGCCGAAGGCGGCTTTGTCACTTTCTTCGCCATCAACCGACATCCCGGCGAAGCTCTGGAGCTTTGCATCGAACTGACGGGTTTTGGTGCGCTCGTGCTAGCGGATCATCGCAGCCTTGCCAGCGACGATCTGTCGGCAACCAATGCTATGGCCCATCCCGATGTGGTGACCCCGCAACAAGCCAGCGGCGCTCGGCTCGACGCTGGGCGTCTCAGTGCATCGCTGCCACCCCTGTCCTATCACATGCTGCGCCTCAAGACCGCCAACTGACGCCAGACGCAAAGGCTCGTGACGGTCAAAGCAGACGGCCCCCCGCGGTCGACAGCGGCGGCTGCCCCTGAGGGCACGCGACCCTGTTGCAATCAGCCGAAAATTGCCTAAAGCCAAGGCAAGGCGCGAATGACATGCGCCAGCCAGTGCTTGATCGCACCGGCCGCAATTCTAGTCTTGGAGGTTCACGCCGTGTCATCGCCCAAAATCGCGCTTCTCACGGCCGGTGGCCTCGCGCCATGTCTTTCGGCTGCGGTTGGTGGCCTCATCCAGCGCTATGGCGAGATTGCGCCCGATGCAACGATCATCGCCTATCGAAACGGCTATTATGGCCTGCTCAGCGGCCAATCGATCGAAATAACACCGGAGGCGCGGGCGCAGGCGGCCGCTTTGCTGCGGCACGGCGGCTCGCCGCTCGGCAACAGCCGCGTGAAGCTGACCAATGTCAAAGACTGCGTGAAACGCGGCCTGGTGAAGGATGGTGAAGACCCGTTGGAAGTCGCAGCAAAGCGTCTCGCCGCAGATGGCGTCACGATTTTGCACACCATTGGTGGCGACGATACCAATTTGACCGCCGCTGATCTCGCCGCCTATCTGGCACGGCACAAATCAACCCTGACCGTGGTTGGCCTGCCCAAAACCATCGATAATGACGTCATGCCGATCCGACAATCACTCGGCGCCGCGACTGCGGCCGAGCAGGGTGCAATGTTCTTCCAGAACATTGTCAACGAATGCTCGACCAACCCGCGCATGCTTGTGATCCATGAAGTGATGGGCCGCAATTGCGGCTGGCTGACTGCTGCAACGGCGCGGGAATATCGCGCGCGGCTCAACCATGTGCCCTTCGTGCCGGGCATGGACTTCACCCGCGCGCACCGCGATATTGATGGCGTCTATCTCCCTGAATTGGCGATTGATATTGCCGCCGAAGCGAAGCGGCTGAAACACCGGATCGACGCCAAGGGTTCAGCCAGTATCTTTGTCAGCGAAGGCGCCTGCCTCGGCGAAATTGTCGCGCAAATGCAAGGCGCAGGCATTGCAGTCGAACGCGATCCCTTCGGCCATGTCATGCTTGACAAGGTCAATGTCGGCAACTGGTTCGCCGGGCAATTCGGCAAATTGGTGGCGGCAGAAAAAACCCTCGTGCAGAAATCCGGCTATTTTGCGCGTTCCGCCGCTGCCAACAGTGAAGATCTGATGCTGATCAAGGGCATGGTGGATCTCGCCGTCGAGTGCGCCCTTGCCGGACGTTCAGGCGTGATCGGGCATGACGAAGGCCACGGCGGCATGCTGCGACCCATTGAATTCACGCGCATCAAGGGCGGCAAGGCGTTTGACATCAAACTGGCATGGTTCGCCTCTATGCTCGAAGATATTGGGCAGCCTGCGGCCCGCCCGGTCGTCATGGAATGAAGTGTTGGCGCGTTTCTTCCAGTTGGTTATTCCATGAGCTAGAAGTCGCGCGACATGCCCGGCCTTGAAGCTTGCGGACAGCCGATCTCGGGTCAGCCCATTGATCGATGACCGGGCGAGCGTTATGAATGAAAACATAGCGTCTTGGCCGGGTGGACGGGGTGCCAGCAGAACAGACGAGGGGAACGCGTAGGTCATGAACAATCTGGCGACTAAAAGGCCTTCGCAGCAGCGACGCCCATCGGGCAGTTCGTTGGCCGATCAAGCCCGCTTTTTCAAATCGTGGTTTGAAAACCCGGCGCGGGCCGGGGCCATCTCACCGTCCGGCCCGTTTCTGGCGCGCACCATGGCGGGCTGCTTTGATATTTCGGGCGAGGGGCCGATTCTGGAGCTTGGCCCTGGCACCGGCCCGGTGACCGCCGCACTTATCGAGCGTGGCATCGCCGAATCGCGCCTTGTCATGGTGGAATTTGATCCGACCTTCTGCGCCTTGCTGCGTGAGCGCTACCCGGCGGCGACCATCATTCAGGGTGACGCCTATGATCTGATGAACACGCTGGAAGGGCACCTGCCCATGCCCGCCGTCGCCATCGTCTCCAGCCTGCCGCTGTTGTTGCGTCCGCCGCAGGATCGTCAACGCGTGCTGGAGCATTCTTTCAGGCTCGGCCGCCCTGACGCACCCTTTGTGCAATTTTCCTATGGCTTGAAATCGCCCCTGCCCCGCAGCGGCCTTACGGGCGAGATCGCCTATAATTCACGACGCCTGCCGCCGGTGCTGCTGAATGTGCCGCCAGCTCACGTCTGGGTCTTCAACCGCCTGCAGCAGATGAACCCATGAGCACGCGTGGCATTGGTGTCGGGCTGGTCGGCTCCGGCTTCATGGGCAAATGCCATGCGCTGGCCTGGCTGAATGTCGCGGCGGTGTTTGGTGATGTCGCCGCGCCCAGGCTTGTGGCTTTGGCGGACGCTTCCCCCGATCTTGCGGCGCAAAAGGCGCGCGAATTCGGCTTTGCATCGTCTACCGGGGCGTGGCGTGACCTGCTCCAGCGCGATGACATCGACATTATTTCGGTGACCACACCCAATGAGTTTCATCCCGACATGGCAATTGCCGCCTTGCAGGCCGGCAAGCACGTCTGGTGCGAAAAGCCGATGGCGACCAGTCTGGCCGCGGCCCAATCCATGAATGACGCCGCCAAGGCAGCCGGAAAGACTGCGGCTCTGGGTTATAATTACATCCAGAATCCTTTGATCCGCGAGGTCAAGCGCCTGCTCAAGGACAAAGTCATCGGCGACATCAATCACGTCCGCTTTGAAATGGACGAAGATTACATGGCCGATCCCCTGTCGCCATTTACCGGTCGCAGCGCCGCTTCGGCCGGCTATGGCGCCCTCGATGATTTCGGCGTGCACCCGCTGAGCCTGCTCCTGACATTGCTGGGCAAGGTCACACGGGTGTTCGGTGACATGCGCAAGCCCTATGCCACCCGGCCCGATGGCAATGGCACCCGCGCCGTGGATAATTTCGACATTGCGACGGCGTTGATGGAACTCGAAAGCGGCGCTCAGGTCACCTTGTCGTGCAACCGCAGCGCCTGGGGTCGCAAGGGCCGGATTTTCATGCAGATTTTCGGCAACAAGGGCACGCTGGTTTATGATCAGGAGCGCCTCAACGAGGTGCAATTGTTCGTCAATGACGGCGCCACTGCCACGCAAGGGTTTCGCACCATCATCTCTGGCCCGGCCCATGCGCCCTATGGCAAATTTGTGCCAGCACCCGGCCATCAGCTTGGTTTCAATGACCTCAAGACCATCGAATGCCGCGAAGTGTTGCGGGCCATTGCGTGCGAACCGGCCCACCTCATCGGCTTTGAGCAGGGTCTGCATATCGAGGCCACAGTCCACGCCATTGCCCGCGCGGCGGCTGAAGGGCGCTGGCTTGCCGTGGGCTGAGCCATGAGCGAAGCCCCCCCGCGCCCGGCCCGCATAGGCGTCGTCACCGCTTCCGATCGCGCCAGCGCCGGAATCTACAAGGATGAATCCGGCCCCGCCATCGAGGCCTGGCTGACGCATGCGCTGACCACGCCCTTCACGATCATGCGCCGCATCATTCCCGACGGCTTGGAAAGCGTGCGCGACACGCTGATCGAGCTTGTCGACCGCGATCATTGTGACCTGATCCTCACCACCGGTGGCACCGGCCCGTCGCCGCGTGACCTCACCCCCGAAGCGACCGAGGCCGTTGCCCATCGCCACCTGCCAGGCTTTGGCGAACTGATGCGCCAGGTTAGTCTGCGCCACGTGCCAACCGCGATCCTGTCGCGACAAATGGCGGTGACGCGCGGCGCCTGCATGATCATCAACCTGCCGGGCAAGCCGGCCTCGATTGCCGTGTGCCTCGACGCCATATTCGCAGCAGTCCCCTATGGTCTGGATCTGATGGGCGCTGCCAGAATTGAAACAAACCCGGCCGTCATTGCGAGTTTCCGCCCCAAAGGCGCCTGATCAACCTCGCAGCGTGCGCGCAGGCTTAAAAACCTCAAGCAGAGCTTGCCCGCATGTGCGCCCGCTGCTACCAGTCGCGCCAGCTTCTCCCATCAAAGCGCGACAGATCATGGCACGACAGTTCATTTATCATATGCAGGGCCTCACCAAGGCCTGGCCCGGCGGCAAGAAGGTGCTCGATAATGTGCATCTTTCCTTTTATCCCGATGCTAAAATCGGTGTGCTTGGCGTCAATGGTTCAGGTAAATCAACGCTTTTGAAGATCATGTCGGGTCTCGACACGGATTTTACCGGCGAGGGCTTTGTCGCCGAAGGCGCGCGTGTCGGCTATCTGCCGCAGGAGCCGCAGCTTGATGAAAGCTTGAGCGTCACACAGAACGTCAAGCTCGGCGTCGCCGGCAAGGTCGCCATTCTTGATCGCTACAACGAACTGGCGATGAATTATTCCGATGAAACCGCCGATGAAATGACGCGCCTTCAGGACGAAATCGAGGCGCAGGGCCTTTGGGATCTCGATTCGCAAATCGAGCAGGCAATGGACGCCCTCGGTTGCCCTGATGACAGCGCCGTGGTGTCAACCCTGTCGGGTGGTGAACGCCGCCGCGTCGCGCTCTGTCGCCTGCTTCTCGAAAAGCCTGACCTGCTGCTGCTCGACGAACCGACGAACCATCTCGACGCCGAAACCGTCAATTGGCTCGAGGGGCATTTGCGCGACTATCCCGGCGCGATTCTGATCGTCACCCATGACCGCTATTTCCTCGATAATGTCACCGGCTGGATTCTGGAACTCGATCGTGGTCGCGGCATTCCCTATGAAGGCAATTATTCGAGCTGGCTGAAGCAGAAGCAGAAGCGCCTTGCCCAGGAAGGCCGCGAAGACGAAGCCCGGCAGCGCGCGCTCGAAGCTGAAAGCGAATGGATTGCCTCCAGCCCCAAAGCGCGTCAGGCCAAATCCAAGGCGCGTATTGCGCGCTATGATGAACTGGTGGCCAAGCAGAATGACAAGGCCCCGACCACGGCGCAGATCATCATTCCGGTCGCCGAGCGGCTTGGCCAGAATGTCGTCGATTTCTCGCATCTCTCCAAGGGCTTCGGCGAGCGCCTGTTGATCGATGACCTCTCCTTCAAGCTGCCCCCTGGCGGCATTGTCGGCGTCATCGGCCCGAATGGTGCAGGCAAAACCACGCTGTTCCGCATGATCACCGGCCAAGATAAGCCAGATAGTGGCAGCATAAAGGTTGGTGAGAGCGTCAAGCTTGGCTATGTCGATCAGTCACGCGATACGCTCGATGCCAACAAGACGCTGTGGGAAGAAATATCCGGCGGCAATGACATCATTCATCTCGGCAAGCGCGAGATGAATTCGCGCGCCTATTGCTCGACCTTTAACTTCAAAGGGCCGGATCAGCAAAAGAAGGTCGGGATGCTGTCGGGCGGTGAACGCAACCGCGTGCATCTGGCGAAAATGCTGAAAACCGGGGCCAACCTGCTGCTGCTCGACGAGCCTACCAATGATCTTGATGTCGATACGCTGCGCGCGCTGGAAGAAGCGCTGACGGATTTTGCCGGCTGCGCCGTCATCATCTCGCATGATCGCTTTTTTCTCGATCGCATTGCCACCCACATGCTGGCCTTCGAGGGCGACAGCCATGTCGAATGGTTCGAGGGCAATTTTGCCGATTACGAAGACGACAAAAAGCGCAGGCTCGGTGCGGATTCTATCATCCCGCACAAGCTGAAATACAAGAAATTCGCGCGGTGAGGGCAAGGCCCCACCCCGCATTCCTTACCCGCGCATGGGCACAAACACCGCACCGACCATGCCAAAGGCCTCTTCGCCATATTGATTGACGCCAAAGCTGCGGCTTTCGCACAGCGCCCAGCCCGGACGCGAGGTCGTGCGTTTTGTCAGGCTTTCGCTATAAAAATGCAGCGTATCGCCAGCCCGGACGGGTCGCGGCCATACGATGTCATGCACGCCGGGTGACGGCCCGGTGTCAGCAACAAAACCACGCGCTGCAGCGGCGGCTTGGCCGCGATGGCGGGCATCAACCAGCATCCGCATATGCACCGCCGCGCTCTGCCAGCCGGAAGCCACCAGCCCGCCGAAATGGCTTCTTCGTCCCGCTTCCTCGCTCAAGTGAAATGATTGTGGATCGAATTGCCGCGCAAAAGCGATGATACTCTCGGCACTGAAATGGTAAGAGCCGATGAAAATCCGCTCTCCCGGCTCAATATCCTCATAAAATAGTGGCAGCAGCCCCAGCGGCTCTTGCGGTGGCGGTGCCAGCGGTGGGGTGGGCGCTACCACCGCCTGCGGGGCAGCAAAACCCCGACGCCCCACCATCACTGTCATGTCCTGGGTGAGCACCACCTCGCCGTGCTGGTTGAGCAAAGCTGAATGTATCACGACCAGACCCATGGCAGGTCGGGATTTGGATTCACGTTTCGCGACGATTTCGCAGCGCGCCGACAGGCTGTCGCCCGGTCGCACAGGCTTCAGCCATTTCACTTGATCGACGCCCGGCCCGCCCCATGAGGCAGAACGGTTCACAAAGGCATCGCAGGAGAGCCGCATGAGTATCCCGACACTATGCCACCCCGATGCACTCAGGCCCCCGAGGATCGAGGCCTTGGCCGCGACTTCATCCAGATGGAAGACTTGCGGATCATAGACGCGGGCAAATTCCAGGATGGCTTGCTTGGTAACGAGATAGCTCTCCGAGGCGATGACATCGCCGGGGTTCATATCCTCAAAATAAAGCTCGATGTTACCAGCGCCCGTCATGGCTTTCCCTCAATTCGCAAAGCGGAAATGCAGCGTATCGCCATCGGCGACGACATAATCCTTGCCTTCCAGCCGGAATTTGCCTGCCTCGCGCGCGCCAGCCTCACCCTTGCCCGCAACATAATCCTCGTAAGCAATGGTTTCGGCGCGAATGAACCCCTTTTCAAAATCGGTATGGATCACGCCGGCCGCCTGCGGTGCCCTTGTGCCCCGTGGAATGGTCCAAGCGCGGGCTTCCTTCGGGCCAATGGTGAAATAGGTGATGAGGTTCAGCAGCGCATAACCCGCACGGATGACGCGGTTCAGCCCGGGTTCGGCAAGGCCGACGGCCTCCAGATAATCCGCCTGATCGGCCAGCGGCAGCAGCGCGATCTCGCTTTCGATGCGCGCCGACACCACCACGGCAACCGCGCCTTCGAGCGCCGCGCGTTCCTTGACCTTCTCGGAAAAGCCATTGCCCTTGTCGGCGCTGGCTTCCTCGACATTGCAAACGTAAAGCACCGGCTTTGATGACAACAAGCCAAGCCCCTTGAAAATGCGCTCATTGTCACCCGTGGGCGTCGCAAGCCGTGCAGGCTTGCCATCGCGCAGCAGCGTGAGGCATGCGCTCATCAGATCGACAACCTCCTTGGCCTCCTTGTCGCCGCCCTTGGCCCGCTTTTCGAGCGGAGGCAGGCGCTTCTCGAGGCTTTCGAGATCGGCCAGCATCAATTCGGTTTCGATGGTATCAATATCGCTCAAGGGATCGATCTTGCCCTCGACATGGGTGATGTCGCCATCCTCAAAACAGCGCACGACATGGGCGATGGCGTCGCATTCGCGAATCGTGGCGAGAAACTGGTTGCCGAGCCCCTCGCCCTTTGAAGCACCGCGCACCAGCCCGGCAATATCGACAAAGGTGAGCCGCGTCGGGATCAACTCGCGCGATGAGGCGATTTCGGCCAGCTTGGCGAGCCGCGGGTCAGGAACCGCGACATCGCCGACATTCGGCTCGATGGTGCAGAACGGATAATTGGCCGCCTGCGCCGCCGCCGTCTGCGTCAAGGCATTGAACAATGTTGATTTGCCGACATTGGGCAGACCAACAATACCGCATTTGAAACCCATGGATGTGTAACCCGCAAGAGCTGCGCGAGGGCGCCGCCGAAAAGTGATGGGGTGTCTCTCGCACGCGCGTCACACACCGCGCAAGGGGGCCACGCGTCGGGCCGGGGTCGCGATCAGGCGTCGGCTTGCGCCGGGTGCTGCCCGGCCTTTTGCGGAACGAGCCAGACCAGCGCGACAATGGCGAGCATCAGCACCGCTGAAGCCGCGAAACGGCTGAAGTTAAGGCCGCCCAGCGCCACCGGCTTGTCGAGCAGATCGCCAACAGTTGCCCCGAGCGGACGGGTCAACACGAAAGCCGCCCAGAACAATGTCACAGTTGAAACACGCGACATGAAATGCAGAGCGACGATGACAGCAAGTCCGGCGCTGAAAATCAGCGCACCGCCTTCAAAGCCCAGACTGTTGGACCCCGCCACCCAGTCGCCCAATGCGGTGCCCAGCGTCTGCGAGAACATGATCGTCACCCAGTAAAAGGCTTCAACGCGTGGCGTCGCCACCGTTTCGACTGCAATGCTGCCTTCAAACCAGCGCCAGATGAGCAGCGAAAGCGCAAGTCCTGAAACCAGGATGGCGGTGCCGCCAAAATAACCAATGCCCAGCGAGCGATCGACATAATCAGCGATGGTAGTGCCAAGCGTGGTGGTCGCGACTATGGCAATCCAATAAAGCGCCGGGTGGAACGCATGCGCCCGAACCTGGACGGTGACCGCACCGATGAAAATCACCAGAAAAATAAGCGAACTGACCGCATAGCCGAGGTTCATCGACATGGAGAGGGCATCGCCACCGGTTTCTCCCAGCGTCGTCGCCAGAATTTTGACGATCCAAAACATCAAGGTCACTTCGGGAACCTTGCTTAGAACTTGGCTAACGGCATTTTTCATCGATACATCCTTTTATCGGCGACACCCCAACCCGTCCGGGAGGTGGACGGATCGGGGTGAGTTGTTAGTCTGGCTGCGAGCCTTGCATGAGCAAAATCTCGCCGCCTGATAGCCGCCAATAATGAGCAAAAAATGAGCTAGTCAGGATTTTTGCCTTCCATCCTGTTTTCCAGCACTTTGCCGGTTTTGGCATCGACACCAATTTCACTGGTCTTTGCGCCGTTTTTGATATCGAACGAAAAGCGCAGCCCGCTGCCGCCGGATTCGGTCTCCAACTCGGCATCAGTGATCTTGCCAGCATGGGCTTTCAAAGCGATTTTGCGCGCTTGTGCCATAGTGATTTTGGCGTCCTTCGCCAGATTTTCGCCCTTGTAAGCAAGAGCGGGCAAAGTGGTGAGCACGCCAAGGCCAAGAGCGAAAGCTGCGAAACCAAAGCCAACGCGTGATGTATGAGTGATTGTCATGAACTTTCTCCAATGCGCCCCAGCTCCAGACAACAACCTGAAGATGTTTCGAGTTTGGCAACAACACGGCGAATTTGGCATTACGTTACGATGACATATTTGATCATCAGACGCACCCCACGCACCCACAAAACTCTTGCGCTGAATTAACATTCGGTGATGGGATGTTTCGAACCATGCGCCCAAACAGCAACTATTGCTGGATAAAGGCGAATTCAACGATCATGTCACGGATTTCGAGCTTGCATTTGCACTGCGATCCTCGCCCCGAGAAAGGGCGTCGGGAGAAAGACCGCGCTTCGAAACTTGGCCTTGTAAAGCAGGGGCAAATCGTGACGGGGCAAGCTTTGGCCATAATGCGCAACAGGCTCGTAGCCCTATGACATGATGCCTGCGCTTGGGCAGGCCTGAAGGTTGGCGTCAACCCGCGCTCAATGCGAGATTTCCGAGCAAGCTTCGCAAGCCGCACCAAGCGCCCCGTTGCGAGCGCCTACTGGATGCCGTTCTTGCAGAACACGGTATAGACCGAAGTCAGAATGGTGCGCACGTCATCATTGGCGATGGTGTAATAAATCGCCTTGCCGTCCCGGCGCGTGTTCACAAACCCATCGAGCCTGAGCCGGGCCAGATGCTGCGAGACTGTAGCCTGGCGTTGCTCGAGAATGGCACCAAGCTCCGAGACTGATTTTTCGCCGTCGAGCAGCGCGCACAAAATCAACAGCCGCGTTTCATGCGCCAGCGCCTTGAGGAAATCGCTCGCTGCTGAAGATTTCGTCGCCATCCCGCCGAGCATGGCGACATCAATGCTGTGATCAGGGTCCGGCGCGCCCCCCTGGTTGAAGTTCGACGACATGAGACCTCCGCAAAGTCGCCGTTGCTGTAGCACAAATTGCAAAAAGCACCATGTTGAAATGTAAAATGGCGCGCAAACGTCGCAGATGCCAGCGCCCTGCCGCCCGATGTGCGGCTTGGCCGGAAGGCGGCGTCGTTCGTTCAATCAGCCCCCCGCCTAAGCCTCCGGCGCAATGGCGGTCTCGCGCCCACTGCGCGCGGCTTCTACGGCGGCGAGCGCCATCGCCAGCGAGCGCACGCCATCGTCGCCCGTGGCAGCCGGGGCGCCTTCACCGGCAACCGCGTTCTGAAACAGGCGAACCGAACGCTGATAGAGATCTTCATGAGTCAGCGGCAGGGCCGCAACACCCTTGGCATCGCGCAGCACCACCTCGCCTTTGGGCTGCTGTGTCATGCAATCGGTGCCGATCAGTGAGCCTTCCTCGCCATGCACTTCAAAGCCCGTGGTGGCATAACGTGTGGTGAAAGCATCATGAAATTGCGCTAGCACGCCGCCCTGAAACCGCACGACGCCCATCACGCCATCGTCCAGCCCGGCAACACCCATCGCCCCCTTCATGGTCATGGCGCTGACGCTGACGGGCTCATCGCCGAGCACGAAGCGCAACGTATCGGCATCATGAACGGTGATATCAAGGATCACACCGCCGCCAGCGCCGGGTGCAGTGATCCGCCAGCCTTGCAGATGTGGCGGCAGATAGACGGCGTGAAACACCCGCGCGAACAGCGGCTTGCCGATGTGGCCCTTGGCAATGGCCTCGCGCATGGCCCGATGTGTCGCCGCATTGCGCAAATGATGGTTGGTCGCCATCACCACGCCCCGCGCCTGTGCAGCAGCCACCATGGCTCTGGCATCCGCAAGGTTCAAGGCCAGCGGCTTTTCGCAGAGCACATGCAGGCCGGCCGCGGCCGCCGCCAGCATCTGGTCGCGATGCAACTCATTGGTGGTGGAAATATAAACAGCGTCAATGTCCGGGCTTTCGACCAGCGCCGCAAGCTCCGTGGTGGCGCGCGCGATATTGTGCTTGCTGGCATAGGCCTCGCCACGCGCCTTGTCGCCGCTCAACACCGCGGTGACGGTGCCGCCATTGGCGCGCATCGCGTTGATCATGTGTTCCGAAGCGATGGTGCTCGCCCCGATCAAGCCCCACCGCAAACCCCCACTCATGCTCAGCCTCCATGAATCTTGCCGGAATCATCCCACATATGGGCACGCGACCCCTGCCGCACGGCCCCAGCGAGCACTGGGTTTGTGCACCTGATGTCGTCCAAAGTCCAACTTTCAGTTTTTCAAATCCGAAACATGGCGCACCGCTGCCAGCTTCGCGCAAATGCCCGCACGTCGCGGCCGCCCCCGCCATCCGGTGCGACGAGGGCTGGCACCCGCGGATGCCCAAGCCATGTCCATTGCCGAAATCAGGCGGATGTCGTCGGCCGCCAAACCCGCGATCTGAAACCTGAACCCTTCCGTCACGCCGCAAGACCGGTTACAAGTGAGCTGCGCGTTTGCGCGAGGGGGCGACCATCACTATGCGCGACCAGAACTCTGATGCCATTGCCTATCATCGGGAACCGCGGGCGGGAAAGCTCGAGATCGTTCCCACCAAGCCTCTTTCCAACCAGCGCGATCTTGGCCTTGCCTATTCGCCGGGCGTCGCTGAAGCCTCGCTGGCCATTCGCGACGAGCCCGCCGAGGCGGCAACCCTGACCATCCGCTCCAATCTGGTGGCCGTCATTACCAACGGCACCGCCGTGCTGGGACTGGGCAATATCGGCCCGCTGGCCGCCAAACCGGTGATGGAAGGCAAAGCAGTGCTGTTCAAGAAATTCGCCGGCGTCGATTGCTTTGATATCGAAGTCGCGGAAACCGAGATCGAGCGTCTGGTCAATGTCATCGTGGCGCTGGAGCCGACCTTTGGCGGCATCAATCTGGAGGACATCAAGGCACCAGAGTGTTTCGAGGTCGAGCGGCTGTGTCGCGAGCGCATGAAGATTCCGGTCTTTCATGATGATCAGCACGGCACGGCCATCATTGTCGGCGCGGCCGTCGTCAACGCGTTGCATCTGGCGAAAAAGGCGATCGGCGACATCAAGATCGTCGCCTCCGGTGCCGGTGCCGCGGCGCTGGCCTGCCTGAACCTGCTGGTCGCTTTGGGGGCGAACCGCAGCAATATATTCGTCAGCGACCTCGAAGGCGTGGTCTACAAGGGCCGCGCCAAGCTGATGGATCCCTGGAAGGAAATTTTCGCTCAGGACACCGATGCCCGCAGTCTTGGTGACGTCATTCATGACGCCGATGTCTTTCTGGGGCTTTCGGCAGGCAATGTCCTGAAGCCGGAATTATTGGCCAAAATGGCGCGCGATCCGCTGATTCTGGCGCTCGCCAATCCAACGCCGGAGATCATGCCCGAAGTCGCCAGAGCGGTGCGCCCGGACGCCATGATTTGCACCGGCCGTTCGGATTTTCCCAATCAAGTCAATAATGTTCTGTGCTTCCCCTATATCTTTCGCGGCGCGCTTGATTGTGGCGCCAGCGCCATCAACGAAGCCATGAAACAGGCCGCCGTCGAGGCGATTGCGGCACTGGCGCGCGAAGCGCCGTCCGATGTGGTGGCCCGCGCCTATGGCGGCTCCAGCGAAGTTTTCGGGCGCAACTCGCTGATCCCCTCGCCCTTTGATCCGCGCCTCATTTTGCGCATCGCGCCGGCCATAGCCAAGGCGGCGATGGCGACGGGGGTGGCGACGCGCCCCATTGCGGATCTTGCCGCCTATGCGGCCTCGCTGGAGCGGTTTGTATTTCGCTCCAATCTGATCATGAAGCCGCTGTTCGCCGCGGCCCGAGCCCGCCCGATGCGGGTGATCTATGCCGATGGCGAGGACGAGCGGGTGCTGCGCGCCACGCAGGCTGTGCTCGAAGAAGGCATTGCCCTGCCGACGCTGATCGGCAGGCCCTCCGTGGTGATGGCGCGGCTGGAGCGACAGGGCCTGCGCATCAGACCGGAAAAAGATTTTGAACTGGTCAACCCCGAGGATGATCCCCGCTACCGAGATTATGTCGCGAGCTATCTGGCTGTGGCGGGACGCAAGGGCGTGACCCCTGAAGCGGCGCGGGTGCTGGTGCGCACCACGCCTTCGGTGATCGGCGCGCTGGCCCTACAACGTGGCGAAGCCGACGCGCTGATCTGCGGGCTGGAGGGCAGGTTTCGCTCCAAGCTTCGCCATATTCGCGAGATCGTCGGCCTGGCGCCCGGCGTTCACGAGCTTGCCGCCATGACGTTGATGATCAGCACCAAAGGGGTATTCTTTCTGACCGACACCCATGTCCAGGCCGATCCCGATGCGTCGGCCGTGGCTGAAATTGCAATTCTCAGCGCCGAACACGTGCGCCGCTTTGGTCTTGCCCCGAAAATCGCGATGATCGCACATTCGGATTTCGGTGCCTACGATACAGCCTCATCGCTCAAGATGCGCGCGGCGGTTGACCTCATCACGGCGCGGGCGCCGCATCTTGAAGTCGAAGGCGAAATGCAGATCGAGACGGCGCTGATGCCGGATTTGCGTCAGCACAAATTACCGGAAAACCGGCTGCACGGCGTTGCCAATGTTCTGGTCATGCCGGGGCTCAGCGCCGCCAGCATCGCCTCCGGCTTTGCCAAATGCCTCGGTGATGCCCTGCCCGTCGGCCCGATTCTGCTCGGTGCCGCTCGCCCCGCCCATGTGCTGACCGATACCGTCACCACGCGCGGGGTCGTCAACATGACCGCCATTGCCGTGGTCGAAGCGCAGAACGCCGCACCCTGAGGGCGCCGCGCCAGCACGCGGCGCGGCTAGCTGTCGGTCCAAGATGGCGTGCGCCGCGCGCTGAAGGCGGCAAAGCCCTCCTGAGCGTCCGCGGTCTGCGCGGCCAGGGTGATTTGCGCCTCGGCGAAGGCCATGGCGGCCTCGAAATTCATGTCTTCCATGGCGTTGAGCGCGAATTTGCCACGTTCCAGCGCTTGTGGTGAGGCGGTGCCAAGTTGCGCACAGAGCATCATGACGGCATCATCGAGCTTGTCGAGCGGCATGATGGCATTGAGCAGGCCCATGTCGCGCGCCTGCGCCGCATTGATCATTGCCCCGGTCAAAGCCAGATAGCGCAGATGGCGCGGCGCAATCAGGCGCCGCAGCCAGACGGTGACCTGCATTGGAAACAGACCAAGCCGGGCTTCGGGCAGACCGAAGCGGGCATGGTCCGCCGCCAGCGCCACGTCGCACAGCGCCAGCAGGCCCATGCCGCCCGCGAGGCAATCGCCATTGATGCGCGCAACCAGCGGCTTGGGACACTGACGTGCCAGCCGCGCCAGTCGCCCGAAACTCGTCATGGGGCTTTCGACACCCTGGCTGAAGCCCTTGCCACCCTGGCTCAGATCCGCGCCGGAGCAAAATGCTTTGTCGCCCGCCCCGGTCAGCACGATGCTGCGCACCGAGGGGTCTCCGGCGGCCTCATCAAAAGCCTGCGACAGGCGCGCCAGCACGTCTTCATTCATCGCATTGCGTTGCTGCGGCCGATCAATGATCAGCCATAGCGCGCCGCCGCGTTGCTCCATGAAAAGGCCTGACTCATGCATCGGTTTGAACTCCAGTTAGGCTGTCGGCGCCCCCGCGCCGAGAATGGCCAGAATATCGCCTTCACTCACCCGATGCCCGACCTTGGCACGAAGGCCGGTGAGCGTGCCCGCCCGTGTGGCACGATGCACGTGCTGCATTTTCATGGCCTCGATGGTCAAGATGACGTCGCCCTGCTGAACGCTCTGGCCTTCTTGCACCACAACCTCGACAATGCGCCCGCCGAGCGCTGCCCGCACCACGCCGTCGCCGTCCTGCAACCCGCGCGGTGCCGGCGCGGCCAGCGTCAGGTCGCGGCTTATCTCATTGTTTGCGCCGATTTGCACAAACAGCCGGTCGGCCCGCATCAGCAGCGCCGCCTGACAAGTCACGCCGCCCTCTGCAAAGCGGCAGATGGCGCCATCAAAGGCGCTGACCCGAAAGCTGCGGGTGCCCCCGCCGATGCCCACCTGCACCTGCCCGTCACGCGCAAGAGTGATCTGCGCTTCGCTCACCGCGCCGCGGCATTCAAACCTGAGCGGAGCCGGAAACCCTGCCGCCAGAAAGGGGCGCGGCCAGCCGATGTCACGCCCCCCCTTGCTGACATAAAGCAGCAAAGCCAGCACGAAGGCATCTGCCGCTTCCCGCCCGGCATCGAATTGATCAAGAAAAGTCGTATCAGCCTTGCCAGCGATGAACCTTGGATCGGCAAGGCAGCGGGCAAGGAACCCGCGGTTGGTGGTAACGCCCAGCGCCACCGTATTGTCCAGCGCCGTGATGAGACGGCGGCGCGCCTCTTCGCGGCTGGCGCCATGCGTCACGATTTTGGCGATCAGTGAATCATACGTGCCCGAAACACGGCTGCCGTCATGAAGCGCGGTCTGCGTCAAGACAGCGCTCGCCGTCCGAAACACCGTCATCTCGCCGGTTTGCGGCATGAAATCCTTCGCCGGGTCTTCCGCACAAAGCCGCGCTTCGAGGGCATGACCATGGCAGGAGATTTCAGACTGAAGGCGCGGCAAAGCTTCGCCCATGGCAACACGCAACTGCCACTCGACGAGGTCAACGCCGGTGATCATTTCGGTAACATGATGCTCGACTTGCAGCCTTGTGTTCATTTCCATGAAATAGCTGCGGCCCTGTGCATCGACGAGAAACTCCATCGTGCCCGCGCCTTCATAGCCGATTTTCGCCAGTGCTGTGACCGCGCCTTCGCACAGCGCCCGGCGTTGTTGCGCATCAAAATTCGGGGCGGGTGCCTCCTCGATGATTTTTTGATGGCGTCGCTGCACCGAACAATCGCGCTCATAAAGATGCACGAGATGACCATGCCGATCACCAAACACTTGCACCTCGATATGGCGAGGGCGCAGGATCGCCCGCTCCAGCATCAGCGCGCCATCGCCGAACGCAGCTTCAGCTTCGGCCCGCGCGCCTGCGAGCGCCATCGGCAAAGCCCCTGCCTCCGCCACCAGCCGCATGCCCCGCCCGCCGCCACCAGCCTTGGCTTTGATCATCAGGGGAAAGCCAAGCGCTTGCGCCGCCGCGGCAAAGGCTTCCGGCGTTTGGTCCTCCCCGAGATAGCCCTCGATACAAGCGAGCCCCGCGCTTCGCATCAGTGTCTTGGCTTCGGCCTTGTTGCCGAGTTGGCGCATGGATGTGGGGCGCGGCCCTACGAAAATCAGCCCCGCGTCATGGCATTCCTGCGCAAAATCGGCGCTCTCGGCCAAAAAACCATAGCCGGGATGCACCGCCTCGGCCCCACAGGCTTTGGCTGCGGAAATCAGGGCTGCGCCATCAAGATAGGGGCTTTTGCCGCTATCGCTGCGGATCATGACGATGTGATCGGCGGCCAGCCCATGCCGAGCATCGGTCTCATCGGGCGGCACAGCTACAAACACAATCAAGCCCATGCGCTGCGCAGTGTGGGTGATGCGCAGCGCGATCTCGCCGCGATTGGCAATGAACAGCCTTGTGAACGGGGTCAAGGTCATGGCCGCGCTACCGCAAACGACATGGTGCGCAACCTCCGGGCCTCCGTTTCGGCGCAGATGCGCAGACATTCGATCAGCACGGCGCGGGTGTCGCGCGGATCAATGATGCCATCATCGAGCACCTGGGCGCTGAGACTGAGCGCATCGGCCTGGCTTTCAAACAACTCGGTAATCTGTGCCTTCATTTTGGCGCGCAACGCCGGATCGAGACTTTGCCCGCGTTTTTCCAGCGCCGCTTCCTGCACAATCGCCATGGTTTCGCCAGCCTGTTCGCCGCCCATTACCGCAGTGCGTGCATTCGGCCATGAAAAGGCAAAACGCGGCGCAAACCCGCGCCCGGCCATGGCATAATTGCCCGCGCCATAAGATGCGCCGCAATGCAGGGTGATTTGCGGCACGCTGGCACTGGCGACCGCCTGAATCATCTTTGAGCCGTGCTTGATCATGCCGGCCTCCTCGAAGGCACGGCCGACAAAAAATCCGGTGGTGTTCTGCAAATAAATCAGCGGTGTGCCGGTCTGGCAGCAGGTCTGGATGAAATGCGTGACCTTGTTGGCGCCAGCCGGATCGAGCGGACCATTATTGCTGATGATGCCGATGGCCAAGCCACCCAGCCGCGCCGTGAGACAAAGCGTTGCCGGCCCATAGCGTGCGGAAAATTCCAGAAATTCCGAACCATCGACGATCCGCGCCACGATCTCGCGCATATCGACCGGCTGGCGCAGATCCGCGGGCATCAATCCGATCAGTTCATCTGAATCATGGCTGGGCTCGGCAAAGCCCTGGCCCGCCGCTGGCGCGTTGCGGTTCCAGCCAAGGTTGGCGACAATATCGCGGGCGAGGCCGATAGCGTGGCGATCATCTTCGGCAAGATAATCACCAAGCCCGGAAACGCTGGTGTGCATGTCGGCGCCGCCAAGTTCCTCCTCGGTGGCAATTTCCCCGGTGGCGGCCTTGAGCAGCGGCGGGCCTGCGAGAAAGGCGCGGGTGCGGCCGCGCACCATCACGATATAATCTGACAGGCCAGTCTGATAGGCGCCGCCTGCGGTCGAAGACCCGTGCGTCACGGTAATCACCGGCAGGCCCGCCGCCGAATGCAGGGCAAGGTTGCGAAACAGCGCCCCGCCGCGAATGAAATCGCCAACTTTGTAGCGCAGCAGATTGGCCCCGGCACTTTCGACCAGCTGCACCAAGGGCAGCTTGTTTTCCAGCGCCACGGCTTGCACCCGAAGTTGCTTGTCAAGCCCCATGGGCTGCAGCGCCCCCGCATCAATGCCGCTGTCGCTGGCTGAAATCATCACCCGCACGCCGCTGACCATGCCAATGCCGGCTATGATGCCCGCCCCCGGCACCGAGGTCGCCAAATCGGCCGTGTCATGACCATAACCCGCCAGATTGCCGAGCGGAATGAATGGTGTTGCCGGGTCGAGAAGCAGCGCCACACGCTCGCGCGGCAGAAGCTGGCCGCGCGCCGCAAACCGCGCCTTGGCCTTTTGCGACGCTTCCGCAGCCCGCGCTTCCACGGCCCGCCATGCGTCAATCAAGGCCCGCATCGCCGCGGCATTGCCATCAAATGCGGCACTTTTGACATCGATGTTGCTGATGAACCGTTCCACCGATCACGACCTCGCTGCATGGTCGAAATGGTGCTCATGAGTGCGGCGTAACTCCACTTTGCGCAATTTTCCTGTGGCTGTCATCGGGATGCCGGGCACCAGCTTCAGCAGTTTCGGCACTTGAAACCCACCGAGCGACCGGCGCACATGGGCCAGAAGCGCCTCTTCATCAGCACTTGCTCCCGGCTTCAGGACGACGAAGGCCGCGACCGCTTCGCTCCAGTGCGGGTGCGGCAGGCCGACGACGCCCACCTGAGCAACATCGGGGTGCGAGGCCAGCGCCGCCTCGATCTGGCTCGAGGCAATATTCTCGCCGCCGGATTTGATCATGTCTTTCTTGCGATCAATGAACAGCACCTCGCCCTGCGCATCGATCAAGGCCAGGTCGCCAGTATGGTGCCAGTCGTGCGTGCGCGCAGCAGCGGTTGCCGTCGGCTCGCGGTAATAGCCCAGCATCACATTGGGGCCGCGATGCACCAATTCACCGATTTCACCCATCGGCAGCAAACTGCCATCATCAGCCATGATCGCGGTTTCAGTGACGCAGAGCGAATGGCCCCAATAATTGCCGAAGCGCTGCAAGCTGCGCATCGGCTGCGTGGCGGTGGTCATCGGATACATTTCGGTTTGGCCGCTGGCACAAATGAGGTTCGGGCACAGTTCCGCCACGACGCGGCGCTGCAACGCCTCCCCCATCGGCGCAAGGCCATAGATGCACAGCCGCAGCGATGATAAAACATGCGCCTTGCGCGCAGGATGTTCGAGCACCGCGCCAAACATCAGGGGATGGCCGACAAACAGCGTCAGCTTGTCCCGCGCGATGGTCTCGATCAGCACTTTGGGATCAAATCCGCGCATCAGCGCAAAGCAGCCGCCCGACACCAGCATGCTGACCAGCCCGGCATGAGCCGCGCAATGAAACACCGGCAATTGCCCACTCATCGCATCTTGCGGCGTCAGGCTCCATTCAATCGCATTACTCATCGCGGCCATGACGATCGCCAGATGGCAATGCATCGCGCCTTTGGGCCGCGAGGTGGTGCCGCTGGTATAAATGATCATGGCGAGGTCGCGGTCATTGATCTCGACGTCCGGCTCGTGATCGGGTTGGCCATGCAGCGCCTTCGTAAAGGCCGTTGTGCCATCCAGCGCTGTGGCTGCGGGCGTTGCAACGCCCACCAGCGGCAATTTCAACGCGGCCAGAATCTCCCGCTTCGACGCATCTGCGAGAATAGCGTCATCGACCACCGCGGCCTTGACGCCGGCATGTTCAAGAATATAGGCGACATCTTCCGCGCCCAGCATGGTATTGACCGGAACCCAGACCAATGCCGCCTTGTGAATGCCAAACAGCGCCGTGACCATGGCAATGGAATTGCCGGTGAGTGTTGCGACCTTGTCACCCGGCTTGAGCCCGCTGCCCAAGAGATAATGCGCGAAGCAATTGGCATTGCGCTCCAATTGCTCGTAGCTGATGTGCGTTTGCCCCTCGGTCAGGGCGATTTTTGCGCCAAACCGCCGCGCCGAGCGGTGCAGGACATCGCCCAGGGCGACACGACCGATGCGGCCGGGCGGACTGACCCCGCCAGTGCTTGCAAACTCCATCACGTCTTCCCTTCCCTGCCAAGGCTCAACATGTCGCGCGCTTCGCGTGGCCCGACTATTTTGCGCCCCGCCGCGCGCGCGACCCTCGCCAACGCGTCAATGACCGCGCCATTGGAATTGGCCTTGGCGCCATCGGGCAGATAGAACGTGTCTTCGAGGCCGCTACGCAGATTCCCGCCCATTTCGGCGCAAGCCCGGTGCAGTGGCCAGATTTCGGCGCGACCAATGGCCGTGACGGCAAAGGGATTGCCCGCCAGTGCCAGATTTTTCAGGATCGGCAACAAGGCGGCGTCGGTGGGCATGCCGGAGGCCACGCCCATCACGAAATTATAGAGCAGCGGCCGCGCCACCATGCCCGCTTCATGAAACATGCCGACTGAGCGCACGATGCCCGTATCAAAACACTCGAATTCGGGCGTGATGGCATGTTCTTTCATCACCGCAATATAGGCGGCAATTTTGCTGACCGGATTATCAAACAACATCGGCGGCCAGGCCCAATGCCCATCGGCCTTCAGCTTCAGATAGTTCAGCGAACCGGCATTGCAGGCGGCAATTTCCGGCCGACTGGCCGCAAGGCACGCCAAAGGCCCGGCTATATCCGGCCCCACCGTCCCGGTGGTGTGGTTGATGATCACACCGGGACATGCCGCGCGAATGGCCGCGCTGACAGCACCAGAGAGATCCGGCTCCCAGCTTGGCAGGTGGCCGAGACCGCTCCCTTGCTGGCGCAGATGGATATGCATGACGCTGGCCCCGGCCTCAAAGGCGCGGCGGGCTTCGGCAGCCATCGCGGCGGGCGTCACCGGCACAGGGTGTTGGCGCGGGTCTGTGAGGACGCCGTTCAATGCACAGGTGATGATGACGCGATCATCCATTGGCCCGCCCGTTGGACAAAACCATTGCAACTTGGCGCAGATGGTTTCACCTTAGTGAGACAAGCACTAACCTGCGCCTCGCGCAAGCACCGGAAACGCATCATGCAGATTACGCCCGAACACGATGCTTTGCGCCGCAGCCTCGCCAAATTCATCGCCGCTGAAATCAACCCGCATGTTGATGGCTGGGAGCGCGACGGCATGTTCCCGGCGCATGGTCTCTTCAAGAAAATGGGTGACCTTGGCTTTCTCGGTCTCACCAAGCCACCGGAATTTGGTGGCTCCGGCCTTGATTATTCCTATGCTCTGGTCATGGCCGAAGAGCTTGGCACGATCACCTGCGGTGCTGTGCCCATGGCCATTGGTGTGCATACCGACATGGCCACCCCGGCGCTGGCACGCTATGGCTCTGATGCGCTTCGGGCGGAATTTCTGGCGCCCTCGATTGCCGGAGATCGTGTCGCTTGCCTTGGCGTTTCCGAGCCGGGCGCGGGCTCCGACGTCGCCTCGATCCGCACCAGTGCGCGCCTCGACGGCGATGATTATGTCATCAATGGCGGCAAGATGTGGATCACCAATGGCGCGCAGGCCGACTGGATGTGCCTGCTCGCCAACACCAGCGACGGGTCGGCGCATCGCAACAAATCGCTGATTTGCGTGCCGATGAAGACCAAAGGCGTGCAGGTGGCGCGCACCCTCGACAAACTCGGGATGCGCGCCTCGGACACTGCGCAGATCTTCTTTGACGATGTCAGGGTGCCGCAATCCTGCCGTATCGGCGAGGAAGGCAGGGGGTTTACCTATCAGATGCAGCAATTCCAGGAAGAACGTCTGTGGGCCGGGGCGTCCTGCCTGAAAGCCTACGAACTGGCGATCACCCAGACAATCGACTACACGCGCGCCCGCAAGGCTTTCGGCAGGTCGATCCTCGACAATCAGGTGGTGCATTTCCGCCTTGCCGAGCTTCAGACTGAGGTCGAATTATTGCGCGCACTGGTCTATCGCGCGGCTGGCCTGATGCTGGAGGGCGCCGATGTCACACGGCTTGCCTCCATGGCCAAGTTGAAGGCTGGCCGTTTGGGGCGCGAACTCACCGACGCCTGCCTGCAATATTGGGGCGGCATGGGCTTTATGAGCGAGACGCCGATCAGCCGCCAATGGCGGGACACCAGATTGACCTCGATCGGCGGCGGCGCGGATGAAGTGATGCTGGGCATCATCTGCAAGCTCATGGGGATTTTGCCGGGCGAATCCAATCAAGGCCGGGGGACACCATGATCACGCTCTATCATTGCGCCGGGGCGCGTTCGTTTCGCCCGCTATGGGCGCTGGAGGAATTGGGGCTGGCCTACAAGCTTGAAATGCTGCCGTTTCCGCCACGCTTCCTGCAGCCGGACTATCTAAGCATCAATCCGCTCGGCACCATCCCGCTGCTGCTGGATGGCGCCGTGCGCATGACGGAATCCGTGGCAATCCTGCAATATCTCGCGGATAAATACGGGCCGACACCCTTGGCGGTGGCGAACCACGAAGCGGGCTTTGCCGATTACCTGAATTTCCTGCATTTTGGCGAAGCGACCCTGACGTTTCCGCAGACCATATATTTCCGCTATGCCATGCTCGAAGCGCCAGAAAAGCGTCAGCCAGTGGTTGCCGAAAATTACGCCCGCTGGTTCAAAAAGCGCATGGTGGGTATCGAGGCGCAACTTGCAAAGCACGATTGGCTTGCCGCCGATCGTTTCACATGTGCGGATATTTCAGTTGGTTTCGCGCTGCAATTCGCGCATTTCCTGAAACTCGACGACGAATTTTCGGAGCGCGTGCAGGCCTATGCGGCGCGCTTGCGCAAGCGGCCAGCCTTCATGCGCGCCCGCAATGCCGAAAGGCCTGCCGCAGCATCGGTGCCGACAGCATAGAGCAAAGCCCTCAAGGGCATGATTTTTGACATAAATTTGGCGGGCAGCAGCGCGTGAGACCCCCTTGACTCAAACGCCGAACAGAGTCCGTCATACCTTAACGCCAAGCTTGGTTACAGCAGCCCCGGCACCGCGTGTTATCCCCACTAATGGCAGAAGTTTTCCGCGCACATCAAGATGTTGATCGAACAAATCGAGAATAGATCTCTATCAGTGATTCGAGCGCGCTTCGTTCCCACGGCGTTCAAAAGCTTAATGTTGCCATCTTGAATTGTCGCATTCTGGCACAATTTGCGTTTTGCGGCCGATTGCTTCAAGAGGCGCTCGTGCCCCCGCAACGGGTGGAACACCAAGACACTGGAACCAGGAATTGATGAACCTTGCGGTCCATCCGGCCTCGCTGACCGATCCCGTGCATCGTAACGTCACGGCGGTGCTTGGCCCCACCAACACCGGCAAGACCCATTACGCGATCGAGCGGATGCTGGCGGCACCCAGCGGGTTGATGGGCTTGCCGCTGCGGCTTCTCGCGCGCGAGGTTTATACGCGTGTCGTGGCGCAGGTTGGTGTTGACGCGGTGGCGCTGATCACCGGTGAGGAAAAAATCAAGCCGCCACGCGCGCGCTACACCATCGCCACGGTCGAAGCCATGCCGCGCGAGCGCAGCCCCGCCTTTGTGGCGATCGACGAAATCCAGCTCGCTGCCGATCTTGATCGCGGCCATCTGTTCACTGACCGGATGCTGCATCTGCGCGGCACGCATGAAACCCTGCTGCTCGGGGCCGGCACCATGGCCGAGACCGTCAAGGCGCTGCTGCCCGGCACGCATATCATCGGGCGAGATCGGCTGTCGAAACTGAGCTTTGCCGGTGAGCGCAAGCTGGCGCGCTTGCCGCCGCGCTCGGCCATTGTCGCGTTTTCGGCTGAGGAAGTTTACGCCATCGCCGAGTGGATCCGGCGGCAGAAGGGCGGGGCCGCGGTGGTGCTAGGCGCGCTCAGCCCGCGCACCCGCAACGCCCAGGTGGACATGTATCAGAACGGCGAGGTCGATTACATCGTTGCAACTGACGCCATTGGCATGGGCCTCAATCTCGATATCGACCACATCGCTTTCGCCGGGGATCGCAAATTCGATGGCTGGCATTACCGGCGTTTGAGCCGGGCCGAATTTGGTCAGATTGCCGGGCGCGCCGGGCGGCACGTTCGCGATGGGACCTTCGGCACCACCGGCCGTTGCCCGCCCTTTGAAGAAGAATTGATCGAGGCGCTGGAGGGCCACCATTTTGATCCGGTGTCGATGCTGCAATGGCGCAATCACGCGCTGGATTTCTCGTCATTGCCGGATTTGCAGACCAGCCTCGACCGCCTGCCGCAGCGCGAAGGCCTGACGCGCGCGCCCATTGCGGCGGATCAGATGGTGCTGGAAGCAGCGCTGCGCGACCCCGAGATCCTGCGCATTGCCGCGACCCCCGCCGACATTGCGCGGCTGTGGGATGCCTGCCTCATTCCCGACTACCGGCGCTTGTCGCCCTCGGCCCATGCCGATCTGGCTTTGACCATTTACCGCTTCATTGTGCGCGCCGGAAAAATCCCCGAAGCCTGGTTTGCCCAGCAAATCAGCCCTCTGGATCGGGTCGACGGCGACATAGATGCGCTGTCCGCACGAATTGCTCACGTCAGGACGTGGAGTTTTGTTGCAAATCGCGCCGATTGGCTTAAGAACCCGGAACATTGGCAAAGCGAAACGCGGCGTATCGAAGATGGGCTGTCGGATGCGTTGCATGCGCGCTTGGCGCAAAGATTTGTCGACCGCCGCACCAGCCTTCTGGCGCGGCGTCTTAGAGAGAAAACCATGTTGGAAGCGCACGTGACATCGGCAGGCGATGTGTTGGTTGAGGGCGAGCATATTGGCCAGCTCCATGGGTTCAGCTTTACGGCTGACAGCAAAGCCGATCCCGATGCCGCAAAGCTGATCAACAGTGCAGCGGCACAGGCGCTGGCCGGTGAGATTGCCGCCCGCGCCACCCGCGTTCACGATGCCGTCGATGCCGCTTTCGTATTGGCGCATGACGACTTGTTGCGCTGGCTCGGCGAACCGGTGGCGCGCCTTTTGGCGGGCGACCATATTCTGCGACCGCGCGTGCAGGTTCTGGCTGATGAGCAACTGAGCGGCGCCGCGCTCGAGATGGTGCAAAAGCGCCTTGATCTGTGGCTGGCGCAACACATCACCAAATTGCTCGGGGCGCTCAACGAACTGGAAAACAACGCCGAATTGCAGGGCATGGCGCGAGGCATCGGTTTTGAAATCGCGGAAGCTCTTGGCGTGCTGGAGCGCGGCAAAGTGGCCGAGAATTTGCGCACTCTCGATCATGAAGGCCGGGCATCGCTGCGCCAGAAGGGCGTACGCTTCGGTGCCTATCATCTGTTTTTGCCAGCGCTCCTGAAGCCAGCGCCGCGCGCCTTGGCAGCCCAGCTCTGGGGTCTGAAGCACGCCCGCCCAACTGCCCCAACGGAGGCAGCGGAAGCGCAAGCCTCGGCAAATGCTATCGATATTCCGCATCTCGCCGCCTCGGGCCGCACCTCTTTTGCAGTGGAAGGGCCGGTCGACAAGGGCTTTTACCGCGCCGCGGGCTTCAAGATCTGTGGCTCCCGCGCGGTGCGCGTTGATATTCTCGAACGGCTTGCCGACTTGATCCGCCCCGCCGTAACCTACCGGCCCGGCACGACGCCGGGCATCCCACCACAAGGCACGGCCGATGGCGACGGCTTTGTCATGACCCCCGCCATGACCTCGTTGGTTGGCTGTTCGGGCGAAGCCTTCGCGTCGATTTTGCAAGCGCTTGGCTATGAGAAGAAGGCCCGGACGGGCCCGGCCATCACAGTGACGCTGCTGCCCGAAGCACCGCGCCAGCCGGTCAAGCCTGAAGCAACTGCGGGCGAAACCGCCGACGACGCAGCGCCATCGCTGGAGGCAGGCATCGACGAGACGGCTGATGTCGATGAAAACCAGCTCGTGCTCGAACTCGACGCCGCGCCCGAGGCCCCGCCCCCCGCGGAAGAACCCGCCATGGAGGCAGCGCCGCCAGAGCCCGTGCAGGAGACGCCCGTCGTTGCAGAAACGACGCCCGACTTGGTGGCTGCGCCAGCAACCGAACCTGCCACGGCTGAAGAGGTCGCAACGCCGGCTGCCGAGATTGATGTCTGGCATCCGCTGCGCCATCAGCGCCAGCCACGCCGTCAGGGCGGGCACAAGGGCCGCAGCCACAAGCAAGACGACGCCGGCAAGAGCCGCCCCGATAATGCCGCGCGCCCGGCCCGACGCCCTCCGGCCAAACCTGCCCCGGTCTATCAGACCGCGCCCGACCCGGAAATCATCCGCAAAGCCGAGGAGCGCGAACGCGCCGCCCTCGAACGTCGGGCCAGAGAGCGCAAGGGGCATGAGGCGCGCAATAATGCACCGCCGCGTCGTGATCGCCCCACGGGCAGCACCTTCGCCTCCAGCGAACGCCCGCGCGCCAGTGAGCGCGCGCCCGATCCGCTATCTCCCTTCGCGAAATTGGCCGCCCTCAAAGCCAAGCTCGAAGGCAAGAGCGAGTCCTGAGACGGCGCGCCTGCGGCGCCGACGGTGCGAATCAACCGATTTTTTCTGACAAGCGCATTTAACCCCTTTCTCACAGAGTCAAGCTGGGGCTAAAGTAAGCGAATCACTTGAGCGCCTCATCATCGCCTCAGGCGAGGGGCATCTCAGGTTATGGAATGCCGTAGCGGCATCTGCAGAACTGCGGATGGACGCTTGGCGAAGCTTGATGGCGTGCGTGGCGTCTTTTTAAGTTTCAAAACCTTGCAAGCCTTTATTCTCTTTTAAGGTTGCAAGACAATTAATTGGTCAATTCGCCGCTTCGTGGCCCCTGACGGGGTGCGCAGCGCAAGGTCGAGACACGCACGATGAAATTTCCCACCCGGTGGCACCAGCTGAGGCCAAGGTCGATCAAGCCGATGCGTGCTAGGAGGATGGTTGCCGCAGGCATGGTCTCCCTGTTGACGGCAACCCCGGCTCTGGCACAAGCGACGAGCGCCAATGGCGATCTTTCGGTATTGGCCGGGCAGATGCTGATTTCCGCCTTCAGCGTCATTACCGCTGTCACCGCCATCCTGCATCTGACCGGACGTGGCCGCTGGCTGAAAGAACAGGCCCGCCTTTCCGATGCACTTGCCGCCGAGCGGGCGCGCGCCGACCGGCTCCAGATGTTTCTGGCAGCCGAGCGGCAAATCAGCGTCGTATGGTCAGGTGACGCCGAGGCGCCCGAGATCGAGGGCGACACCACAATTTTGTCGGACCGCCCGCAAGCCCGCAAGGTTCTGGCCTTTGGCACGTGGCTGGGGGCAGCGCAGGCGCAAAGTGTCGAGCGCCTGGTCGATGCCTTGCGTCAGCGCGGCGAGTTTTTCCATGTCACTGTGCAGACCCAGCATCAGCGTTACATCGATCTCGAGGGTCGCGCCCTTGGCGGCCACGCCGTCATGCGCCTGCGTGAAGTCTCGGGTGATAGGCTGGAATTGACCCAGATGCGCGAGCGCCACAACAAGGCCCTGGCGGAGATCGAGAATGGCCGGGCCTTTCTGGAAGCCCTGCCGGATGCCGTCTGGCAGCGTGGCGATGATGGCCGCATCGTCTGGGTCAACAGCGCCTATGTCAAAGCCGTCGATGCCGCCAGCGCCGAAGTGGTGCTGCGTGATGACATTGAGCTTCTCGACGCTGCCTCGCGCGATATTGCGGCACGAGCGCGCGGCAAGAGCGAAATCTGGCGCAGCGAATGCACGGCGCTGCATCACGGCGAGCGTCGCAAATTGGCTGTCATCGATGTCCCGGTCTCCGGCGGTTCCGTCGCAACCTGCCGCGATCTCTCCGAAATCAACCGTATCCGTGCTGATCTCGAGCGCCAGATGCAGGCCCATGAGCGCACGCTCGACCACCTCACCACAGCGGTGGCGATTTTTGACATTGGCAAAAGACTGGTCTTTCACAATGCCGCCTACCGCCGCCTGTGGGGACTTGACCAGCGCTTCTTGTCGCAAATGCCGACCGATGGCGAAATCCTGGATTCCCTGCACGCCGCTCACAAACTGGAAGAGCGCGCCGATTTCCGTAGCTGGAAGCGTGATTTCCTGTCGCATTATCAATCGACCGAAATCACCAACACCACCTGGTTGCTGCCCGATGCGCGGGCTATCGAAGTGGCGATATTCCCCAACCCGCAAGGCGGCGTGACCTATCTGATGGATAATGTCACCCGCCAGCAGGATCTGGAAGTGCGTAATTTCGGCCTGCTGCGCACACAGGAAGAAACACTCAACAGCCTGCGCGAAGGCGTGGCGGTGTTCGGCACCGACGGGCGCTTGAAGTTGCATAACCCCGCCTTTGCCGAATTGTGGAAGATGGAAGCCGCCGCCAGTCCGGAACTGCGCGAAAGCCATATCGAACAACTCGCGACCATGTGTCGTCCGCTGCTGCCCGATGACGGGTTCTGGTCAGAGGTGGCAGGCCAGGTCGCCGGCCTGCATGACCGTCGCGAAGCCGAGCGCCGCATGGTTGAGCGCACCGACGGTTCGTTCCTCGATGTCTCGATGACGCCCTTGCATGAAGGCGCCACCTTGATGACCTTCTCCGATATGACTGCCGCGATCAAATTCGAGCGCGCGCTGACCGAGCGCAATCAGGCGTTGGTGGAATCACAAGCCCTGCGCAATGATTTCGTCCATCATGTTTCGTTCTCGCTGCGCTCGCCGCTCAACACGATCATGGGATTCACCGAGGTTCTCGGCGAGGCCAGCGTTGGCACGCTGAGTGCCAAGCAGCGCGAATATGTCGGCTATATCAGCAATGCCTCGACCAGCTTGCTGGCTATCATCGACGACATGCTCGATCTGGCAACCATCGACATGGAGCGCATGGAACTCTCGCTCGCGCCCGTCAACGTCGCCGCCTTGCTGCAATCGGTCGCCGATTATCTCTCCGACACTTTGCTCGGCAACAACATTCACCTCAATCGCGTCGTTCTCGATGATGTCGGCACGATGGTCGCCGACGGCAAACGGTTGCGGCAGATGCTGTTCAAACTGGTTTCCAACGCCATTGCCTTTTCGGCACCGGGGCAATCTATCGGGCTTGCAGCGGTGCGGCGCGACGACCGGATTATTTTCACGGTTTCGGATCAGGGCCGCGGCATGGCACCGGAGGCACTTGCCAAGGTGTTCGATCGCTTCCATTCCGATCTGACGACCAGCCAGCATCGCGGCATCGGCCTCGGATTGTCGATCGTGCGGGCTTTTGCTGAATTGCACGGCGGCACGGTAACGGTGCAGTCCGTGCTCGGCCAAGGCACGGTTGTGACCTGCAGCCTGCCCGCCCGCTCAAGCGCCATGGCCAAACCCGGCCCGGCATTTGCCGCCAAATTGCAAGCGAACCGCTCATGAGGGCTGCCAAAGCACCTGGAAATCCCGAATGGCACATTGATGTCGCCGATGAAGAGCAGCTCACTGCCGTTGCGGACTGGCTGGCAGGATGGCTTGCCGCCGGCGACATGCTGACGCTGAGCGGCGAATTGGGGGCCGGCAAAACTACACTGGCACGGGCGCTGGTGCGCCAACTCACCGGCGATCCTGCCCTTGAAGTGCCAAGCCCCACCTTCACCCTGATGCAGACCTACGACGGCAAGGCCTTTCCCATCGTGCATGCCGATCTGTTCCGCATCCACGATCCGAGCGAACTTTCCGAGATCGGCTGGGACGATGCCGATGACGGCGCCTTGGTCGTGGTGGAATGGCCCGAGCGCGCTGGCGCGAATTTGGCCGAGCATCGCCTCGACATCACTATCACCGGAGATAGCGCCAAGGGGCCGGAATTCCGCCGCATCAGGCTGTTTGGCCATGGGCGCTTTGCGGCACGGCTAGCGCGCGCCAGGCTGTTCGAGCGGCTGTTTGCCGATGCCGGATTTACGGGCGCAACCCGTGTGCACATGCAGGGTGACGCCTCCTCGCGCAGTTTTGAGCGGCTGCTCGCCGCCGATGGTCGCAGCGCCATTCTGATGATCATGCCACCGCGCGCCACCGCGCCAATTGTGCGTTACGGCAAACCTTACGGCGAGATCGCGCGGCTCGCACCCGACATTCGTGCCTTCGATGCCATGGATCACGGGCTTTTGAACCTCGGCCTCAGTGCGCCGAAGATTTACGCGATGGATGTGGCAACCGGAACCGCCATTCTGGAAGATCTCGGCAGCGAGCCTGTGACCAATGCCGACGGGCCGATCATCGAGCGCTATCAGGTGGCGCTTGACGTGCTGGCGCAGCTCCACGGCAGGCCTTTGCCGACAACCGTGCCGCTGCCTGATGGCGGGGACTACGCTATCCCCCCCTTCGATTATCAGGCCATGCTGATCGAAGTTGAGCTCCTCGCGGATTGGTATGCGCCCCATTGCGCCAAGATCGTGCTGCCCGCTTCCGCCTGCGCCGCCTTTGCCGACGCCTGGCGCAAGGTGCTGAGCGGCCATGAAGCCTGGCCGAAAACCTGGGCCCTGCGCGATTTTCATTCCCCCAATCTCATCTGGCTGGAGCATCGCGACGGCCTTGCCCGCATCGGTCTGGTGGATTTTCAGGACGCAGTCCTCACCCACCCGGCCTATGATGTGGTGTCGTTGGCGCAGGATGCCCGGCTCGATGTCAGCGATGCCAACGAGATGAAATTGCTCGGCCATTATGCCAAGGCGCGGCGGCAGGCCGACAGCGAGTTCGACCTCAACGGCTTCCTGCGCGCCTATGCCATTCTCGGCACGCAACGCAACACCAAGTTGCTGGGAATTTTCGCGCGGCTCGACAAGCGCGATCGCAAGCCGGCCTATCTCGCGCATCTGCCGCGCATCCGTCATTATTTGCGCAAGAATCTGGCGCATGTCGCGCTTGAGCCGGTGCGCAACTGGTATGAAACGCATTTGCCCTCCGTATTGACCGAAGGCTGATGTCTGGTGACGAAGCTGCCTGATATCGCCATGGTATTTGCCGCCGGGCTGGGCACGCGGATGCGTCCGCTGACCCTCACAACCCCGAAGCCGCTCATCAAGGTTGCTGGCAAGACGCTGCTCGACCATGCTCTCGACACGCTGGCGGCAGCCGGGGTCACGACCGCAATTGTCAATGTGCATTACCTCGGCGAGCAGATCATCGCGCATCTGCAACATCGTGTGACGCCGAAAATCATCATCTCCGACGAACGCGCCTGCTTGCTTGATCAGGGCGGCGGCATTGCCAAAGTGCTGCCGCAGATCGGCAATGCACCATTTCTCATGTGCAATACCGACGCCTTCTGGATCGAGGGGGCGGGCAGCAACCTGCTGCGGCTCGGCGCTGCCTTCGACCCTGCGAAAATGGATGCCTTGTTGCTGGTTGCCAGCACCACCCAGGCGGTCGGCATTGATTGGCAGGGAGATTTCAACCTTGACCCTGCCGGGCACCTGACCCGGCGCCCCGAGGGCCAGATCGCCGCCTTTGCCTATACCGGTGCAGGCATTATCAAGCCCGAGCTGTTTCGCGGGCGCGGCGAGATTTTCAGGCTTGCACCGCTGCTGTTTGAAGCCGCCGAAAGACAGCGCCTCTTTGGCGTGCGCCTCGAGGGCCTCTGGCTTCACGTTGGCGCCCCCGAAATCATAGCGGAAGCTGAACGGGCCATAGCGAACTCCAACCGCTAGGCTTCACCTTCGCAAACTGCGTTTGCCTTGCGCCAAACACCTTCGCGCGCCATATCCTTGCCGCTTGAACAATTCGAGGTTCCATGTCCGACGTCAGCAAGCGCTCTACCGCCAAATTCACCGAAGGCGATATCATGCGCCACGTCATCACCATGAGCCTGACCAGTGCCGTTGGCCTGATGGCGATCTTTCTCGTCGATCTTTTGTCATTGCTCTATGTCTCGTGGCTTGGCAGCACCATGAAGATTGCCGCCGTGGGCTTTGCTTCGGTCATATGGTTTATCGCCCTGTCGGTGAATATCGGGCTGATGATCGCCGTCTCTGCCGTGGTCTCGAAGGCGCTCGGCGCTGGTGATCGCACTGGTGCGCGCCGGATTGCGGGCTCAGGCGTTGCCTGGATCGTGGTTTTGTCGCTGGCCACCAGCCTCGGCTTATGGTGGTTTCGCGATGCTTTGCTCGACGCACTCAACGCGGTTGGCCCAGCCAAGGCTCTTGCCTCACGCGTGCTGGCGGTGACCTTGCCGGCCAATGTCCTCATGGGCGCAGGCCTTGGCTATTCGGCCGTGCTGAGGGCAGCGGGCGATGCGCGCCGCGCCATGTATGTCACTCTCAGCGGCGGTATCGCGACAGCTTTCATTGACCCGACGCTGATCTTCGGCCTGCATCTCGATGTCATGGGCGCGGCCTATTCGGCGGTGATCTCGCGCGTGATATTTTTGGTGGTCGGCTATCGCGGCGCCGTGCGCCAACATGATCTCGTCGCCTGGCCGACATGGGACGACATGAAAGCCGACATGCGGCCTCTGGCAGCCATTGCCGGGCCGGCGGTGCTCGCCAATCTCGCAACGCCGGTGGGCGGGGCGTTCCTCTCGCGCATCATCGCGTCCTTTGGCAACGAGGCCGTGGCCGCAGGCGCCGTGATTGACCGCGTGACACCTATTGCCTTTGGTGGCTTGTTTGCGTTATCGGGCGCGGTCGGCCCGATCCTTGGCCAGAACTGGGGCGCCGGGCTTTACCAGCGGATGCAGCGCACCTTGCGCGATTCCTATGTGGTCGCCGCAAGTTATGTCATCGTCACCTGGCTGATCCTGATGCTGGCGCGCAACGGCATTGTCGCCATGTTCAAACTGGATGAAACCTCGGCGGATATTGTGCGCGCCTATTGCTTTGCCAGTGGCCCCGGCTGGATCGGTCTCGGGGCCATGTTTGTCGCCAATGCCTCATTCAACAATCTCGGGGCACCGTTGCGATCGACCCTGTTCAATTGGGGCCGCGCGACGCTGGGCACCATTCCCTTCGCGCTGATTGGTGCGCATTATCTTGGTGCCTTGGGTGCCATGTTCGGTGTTCTGGCCGCGGGCGTCGTGTTCGGCGCCTTTGCGTCACTTTCGGCCTTTGGCGTCCTCAACCGCATCGCCATTGCCAAAGCCACGCCAAAAATCCATGGTCAAGCGGCATGAAACGGCAAAAACCACGCAGGCAGATTGTCAGGCTCGCAGGCCGCAGCATCGTCGCTGTCGGCCAGCAGCGCCGCCCTTGGAGTGACTTCAGTCATCGCGCCATGGTGGTGAGTTGGCCGGTGTTCATCGCCTCGGTCGCCTTCATCATTTTGGCGCTGAACGGGCTGTTTGCCGGCCTTTATTTCCTCGGCAGCAATCCCGTCGCGCATGCAAGGCCGGGTTCGTTCAGCGATTTGTTTTATTTCTCGGTGGAAACGCTCTCGACCGTCGGCTACGGCGACATGCATCCGCAAACGCAATTTGGCCACATGGTCGCCACTGTGGAGAGCTTTACCGGCATTTTCTTCATCGCCTTGATGACCGGCCTGATTTACGCGCGCTTCTCGCGCCCGCGCGCCCGCATCCTGTTCAGCGATATTGCGACAATTGCCAAGCGCGACGGCGTGCCGACCCTGGCCTTGCGCATGGCCAATGAACGTCACAATTACATCAGCGATGCCCATGCCGCTCTGTGGTTGCTCAGCGGCATCCGGACGAAGGAAGGGCGCAGTTTTCGCGGCTTCGAGCCCCTTGCACTCATGCGCGCCGAAAATCCGGCTTTTGCCCTCAGCTGGGCGCTGTTCCATGTGATCGACGCCTCCAGCCCGCTCTATGGCAAAACCGCACAGGATTTGGCCGACGACAACGCTCAATTCGTGCTGAACATGACTGGCTATGACGAAACCTCCGCCCAGACCATTCATGCGCGCAAGGTGTACAACCATGAAGATGTGGTCTGGGGGAAACATTTTGTCGACATTCTCAGCGTCAAGGAAAGCGTCGCCACTTTGGATTACAATCGCTTCCATGACAGCGAAGAGGAATAGCCATTTGGCTTTTTCGCGATTAAGCTCGATTGCACAATATGCAACCTGGCCTCTTCCAAAGCCGGGCTGATTGCGGCATGGTAAGATCTCTTGAGGGGATTTCGTGATGAGTAAAGCTGAAAGGCACGCCACCAATGACGTGCAAGAGTCTGTCGCCGCCAGCCAATCCACAACCAGCGCCGATACAATCGAACAAGTGCGCGAACTGCTGTTTGGCCACGAGAAGCGCTCGGCCGCGCAACGCGATATGGCGATCAATGATCGGCTCAACGCGCTGAATGCCGATATGCTGGAGCGCATCGCCATGCTTGAAAGCCGCCTCGTCGAAACCGAGCGGGCGCTTGAAGCGCAGCATAATGCGGCACTCGAGAACATTTCTTCTGCCATCAGCGAGCTTGGTTCACGCGTCGGGCAGATGGTCACGCATCGACGCGGCCGTTAGCCCATGGATAAAGCCGCGCGCAATCCGGGCGCGGAACCAGCCGTGCCGCTCGGCACGGCGCCAGACGATATGCGACGCCTGAAGGCGCTGCTCTTCACACCCGAGAGTAGCAGGCTCGAAGCGCTCGAAGCGCGGCTTGGCTCGCCGCAACGCCTCGAATCCGCCACCGCCGAAGTGATTGCGGATGCGCTGCGTCGCGCTGAAATCAGCGATCATGACAATCTGTCGCGAGCCATCGCGCCGGTGGTGGTCGCGGTCATTCGCAGTGAAATCCGCAATTCCAAAGATATGATGGTCGAGGCGCTCTATCCCATCACCGGGCGCCTGGTATCGGCCGGCATTGCCGTTGCTTTCGCCGAAATGCTGGCGACACTGAACGCCAGACTGGATGCCTTACTTTCCGGCAATCAGCTGAAATGGCGTTACCTCGCCTGGCGCACCGGTCGGCCTTTGGCCGAACTGGTGCTTGCCGATGCGCGCCGCGCCAGATTGGAGCGATTGCTGTTTCTGGAACGCGGCAGCGGCCATCTCATCGCCCAGTGGCAGGCCGATCATGGGCAGGATGCCCGTGCCGATCTCCTCAGCGGCATGATTGCGGCACTGACGAATTTTGCCCGCACGGCGCTTGGCCATGAGGGCGGGGATCTGCGCCGCCTCGATCTTGGCGACAGCTTGCTTTATCTGCGCACCTCGGCAAGCCATATCATCGCCGCGGAATTCAATGGCGAACTGAAACCCGATCAAGAGCGCGCCCTCGATCGCGGCTTTCTTGATCTGCTCGATGCCAACATTGCTTCCGATAGCGACGCCGACACCGATCTCGCCGGCCTTGCCGCAACCTTGGCTGAAGCGCCGACGGTGCCATCCAAGGCAAGGCGCAAAATTCGTCCGGTGTCGGTCTTAGCGGCGCTGCTGCTCGCAGGATTGGTCTGGTGGGGCGCCATATTGTGGCGCAACCACGCCAAATTTGCTTCCGTCGCCGGGGCGCTTGCAACATTTCGCGCCGAACATCCACAAGTCGTCGGTTGGCCCTTGCGCCTGACCCAGCAATCGCGTCAGGTCACGCTCACCGGCCTGCTACCCTCCGGCGTGGATCGCCACGCGCTTCAGAGCCAGCTTGCTACCGCTGCCGCGCCCTGGAAACTGGTGACGCAACTTGGCAGCGGCGTTGCCGCAGGGCAAGCCGGGGCGCTGGCCCATTCTGAAGTCACCGCGAGTCGGGAGCTCAACGCTTTAGCGACAAAGCTCGCTCAGGTGACGGCAAGCAATGCCCATGCTCAGGCGGGCTTCGATCAGGCCCTTGCCGGGCTGCACGCCAGCAATACCGCCATGGCGACCAGTCTGGCGACGGCAGCGGCCCACGCCGATACGCAGGCCGCCCATCTCGCCGCCGCCCAGAGCGCGCTGCAGGCCAAAGTCGCCACGCTGAGCGCTTCGATCACCACCCCGCAGGCGCAATTGGCAGCGGCGCTGCGCGGCTTTGCGGTATTCTTTGACAAGGCGACCAATGTGATTGATCCGGCGGACGTGGCCGCGAGACTAAGCGCCATCGTGCCCTTGGCCAAGGCGGCGGGCGGCATCCGGGTGATCGGCTACACGGATGACACCGGCAATATGCCGCTGAACCAGAAAATCTCGCTGCAACGTGCCCAATTAGTTGAAAAAATGCTAGAAGATGCGGGAATGCCGAAAGCCGGAATCGTCATTGTCGGCCGGGCTGACAGCAATCCGATTGAAGCCGTCAGCGGCGGCGCGCATAATACCAACCGTCGGGTGGAACTGCGCGGCATATTTGAGGGCGAAGTGGGGAAGTGAGCGTGCAAGCAAAAAGCCGCAGCGCCAAGGTGATGCTGCTCGGCGACATTGGCGTCGGCAAAACCTCATTGGCGCGTCGCCTGATCTTTGACAAGTTCGAGGGTGACTACAAAACCACCATCGGCGTCGATATTCTCACCTATGACTTGCAGCTTTCCGCCGCCTGCAACCATGAAACCATGCGGCTGGTATTATGG
>JAJZGX010000091.1 GCA_021804825.1 Pseudomonadota bacterium
GCATTGCGCCCAGTTTGCGCCGCGGTTGCGGCAAGGGTGGCCAGCGGCCAAAGTTCAGCAATCGCCACGGGCTGGAATTCCTTGTCGCCATCATGTGTAGTGCTACTGTGTCAGCACAGGTCATGCGCTGCTGCAGGAGTGACAACCCATAGCTCGCTGTCGGCGCGAAGGGAAGCTGGCCGCACCGCTCGTGCGCGCCGCTTCAAGTTTTGCCCCTTGACAGCAAAGCCTTGAAGCGCCTATTTTATTTTTGCGAATAATTATTCGCTATCCGAACTTTCAGATTTCGGGCAGGGTCCATGGATTCGGCAGTCAAAATTTTGACCGACAAGAACCGGGTCAACGCACTCGCAAAGGGGTTGCGCGTGCTGGAGGCCTTTGCCGCCGAAGCCCCCGAACTCACCCTCGCAGAAGTTGCCCGCCGTGCCGGGCTGGACAATGCCACCGCCTTCCGGATGCTCAATACGCTGATGGAAGCGGGCTATATCGACAAGGTCGGGACGACACGCCGCTTTCGCCTGACGCTGAAATGTCTCGATCTCGGCTTCAGCGCCATTGCCCGCAGCGACCTGCGTCAGTTGGCCCGTCCTGTGTTGCGCACCCTTGTCGGCCCGATGATCGAGGCAGCATCCGTCGGCGTTCTCGATGGTGCCGATGTCGTCTATGTCGAGCGTGTCCAGGCCGGGCTTGTGCGCCTCGGTGTCGATATCCGCACGGGAAGCCGCGTGCCGGCCTATGCCACAGCCATTGGTCAGGCCATTCTGTCCTGCCTCGACCCGGCTGAGCAGCGGGCAGTGCTGACTTCACGCCCCTTGCAGGTGCTGACCCCCTATACGATCATCGATGAGGACGCGCTGATGGCACGTCTGACACTGGTCAAGCTGCGCGGCTATGCCCTGTCCGATCAGGAAACCGTGCTCGGCCTGCGCGTGCTGGCCAGTCCGCTGCTTGATATCGACGGCGTCCCCATTGGCGCGCTCAGTGTCGCTTGCCCCGGTTTTGGCGGCACCATCGACGGCTTCGAGACGACCGCAGCCGCGCCAGTCATGGCCGCCGCCGCCACCCTGTCGCGCGCCTTGCAGGCGGCAGGCAATTTTGCACCCCCGCTTACCGTTCCCCCATCATCCTGAGGAAAGCCCTTGTCTCAATCTTCGTCACTCACCAGCAAGCCGCTGAATTTCCACGGTCTCATCCCGGCCATGGCTGTGCCCTTCAGGCCGGATTATTCCATCGATGAAGAAGAACTCGAACGCTTTGCGGTGTGGCTGGCGCGCCAACGCGGCGTCACGGCCATGATGACCAATGGTCATACCGGCGAAGTCTTCTCGCTGACCCCGCGCGAGCGCACCGAAGTGACCCGCATCGCGGCACGGGCAACGCGCGGTCTTTGCCCGGTGATTTCATCGGTGGTCTGCGAAGGCATCGAGGACGGCAAGGAACAGGCGCTGGCCGCCAAAGAGGCAGGGGCCCAGGGCCTCGACATCATGCCGCCCCATCATTGGCTGCGCTTTGGTTTCCGCCGCAGCCATGTGCTGGCCTATTTCACTGCCATTGGCGAAGCCACCGGCCTGCCGCTGATCGTGCATGTCTATCCAGCCTGGACGCGCTCGTCCTTCTCCTCGGAGCTGCTGGCCGAATTGGCCGCACTGCCTTTCGTGCAGGCTTTCAAGGTTGGCACACGCGAAATGAACAAATATGCCCGCGACCTTGCCGCCATCCGCGCCGTTGCACCGCAAAAGGCGCTGCTGACATGCCATGACGAATATCTGCTCGCATCCATGGTGCAGGGCGTCGATGGTGCTTTGGTAGGCTTTGCTTCCGTCATTCCCGGCCTGATCACCGATCTGCTCGATGCCGTGAAAGCTGGTGATCTCAAGCGCGCGCAAGCCTTGCAAGCGCAGATCGACCCGCTGAAGGAAGCTGTTTACGGCGGCGGCGAGCCCACAGGCGAAGCCCATGCCAACATGAAGGCCGCCATGGCCGCGGCCGGCATCTTCAAAGATGGGCGCGTGCGCCCGCCGACCCAGGCCCCCGATGCTGCCGAACTGGCCGCCATTGCCCGCGCTGTAGCGGGCGCCGGCCTCAATGCCCGCGCTGCAGCCTGAAGGGGCGATTGCCATGGCCACGATCGCGACCTCGCAGCCCAGTGCTCCAGCCCCTTCAGCAGGCGAAACCTCGAAGCCGCTCATTGCTTTGCGCGGCGTCGCCAAAACTTACGCATCCCAACGCCATGGGGCGCTGCGAGCCCTCGACCCGGTTGACCTCGACCTTGCCGATGGTGATTTCGTCTGCGTCGTCGGCCCGTCGGGATGTGGCAAATCCACCATGCTGCGCCTGCTGGCCGGCCTCGACGTTCCAACCGAAGGCCGAATCTGGCTCGGTGACAAGATCATCAATGGCCCCTCAGCCGATGTCGGCGTGGTCTTTCAGGCCGCCAATCTGCTGCCCTGGATGAATGTGCGTGACAACATAGCCCTGCCTTTGCGCGTCGGTGGCCGCCAGTCCGTACCAGAAGCGCGCATCGACACTTTGCTGGAAATGACCGGACTGAGCGAGTTTGCCGGCCGCTACCCTTATGAATTATCGGGCGGGATGCAGCAAAGAGCCGGCATTTGCCGCGCCTTGGCCCGCGACCCGCGCATCCTGCTGATGGATGAGCCCTTCGGCGCGCTGGATGCGCTGACACGCGAGCGCATGAATTCGGAATTGCAGCGCCTGTGGCTGGAAGCCCGCAAGACGGTGCTGCTGATCACCCATTCCATTTCCGAGGCGATTTTTCTGGCCGACAAGGTGGTGGTGATGTCGCCGCGCCCCGGTCGCATCCTGGAATGTCTCGACGTGCCGATTCCGCGCCCGCGCAGCTATGACACCCTTGTAACCCACCCTGTCTATGCCGGATTGGCCCGCGAAATTCGCGCACGACTGACACAAGCCGAGGCACGCGCATGAGCAGCATCGCCGCACCCGTCAACAGCGCGTCCCAACGCAGCCGCTCCGTGCCCACTGCCGTTATCACCCTTGGCGGGCTTGTTGCCCTGATCGCGCTATGGCAATTCGCCGTAACAGGTCTGCATCTGCCTCCCTATATCCTGCCAGCGCCGCTTGCCGTGTTACGGGCGCTGTGGTCAGGCATTGCGGTCGCGCCTTCGAGCCCGCTGGGCTGGTATCTGCCTCTCTGGAGCACCTTGCGCAACGCCACGTTCGGCTTTGTCATCGGCTCGGGTTTCGGCCTTGCGGCCGGTTCCGGCATGGCTGAAAGCGCGGTGATCGAGCGTCTGCTGATGCCCTATGCCTTCGCATTGCAATGCCTGCCTAAGGTCGCCATTGCGCCTTTGATCGTCATCTGGTTCGGCTTTGGCGATGGCTCGAAAGTCGCCGTTGCCGCCTTGCTGGCGTTCTTTCCGGTGATGATCAACAGTTTTACCGGTTTGCGCGCCATCGAGCCTGAGCGGCTCGACCTGATGAAAGCCCTATCGGCGACGCGCCTTGAAACCTATCGCCTCGTGAAATTGCCCAATGCCGCACCCTTTATTTTCGCGGGTCTCGATATGGCAGTGGTCTACGCCCTGCTTGGCACCATCGTCGCCGAATTTCTCGGTGCCCAACAGGGAATGGGCGTGGTGATCACGCAGGCAGAAGCGGTCACGGATGTAGCCGGTGTCTTTGCCGCGCTCATCATTCTGGGGGCACTCGGCATGGCGCTGCATGCGCTTGTGCGCCTTGCCGAAAAGCGTGTGGTGCACTGGTCTGACAGAGGACAAAATCAGGGAGGTAGGGCATGAACAAGAACTATAATGTCACGAGACGTGAAATTGCGTGCGGCACCGGGGCCTTGGCCGCGATGCTGGCGGCACCGCGGGCCTTCGCTGAAGGCTTGCAGCCGCTGCGTTTTGGCATCGGCCTGAAAGCCATCAATGCTGCCGTCATCAACATCGTCATCGGCGAGGCGCTGGGTTATAACAAGGCCGAGGGCTTCACCCTGCACCCCAAGGCGCTGGGCAACAATTCCAATGTTCAGGTGGCTATCGATCGCGGTGATGTCGATATCGGCATCGGCGTGCCTGCCTTCGAATTGCCGCTGCTCGCCAAAAAGCAATGGCCAGATGACGTCAACTTCTATGAATATACCTATCCCTATAAATGGGATGTGGCGGTTCTGCCCGATTCGAAAATCGCCAGTTATGAAGATCTCAAGGGCAAGAAAATCGGCATTACCGGCTTTGGTGGCACCGAATATCCCATCACCAGCACGGTATTGAAATCGCTGGGCATCAACCCGGCGACCGATGTCAAATGGGTCGCGGTTGGCCAGGGCGTCGCAGCGGGCGTCGCCCTCAAGCGCGGTGCCATCGATGCACTGGCCTATTTCGATGTCGGCTTCGGTGGCATCGAGGCTGCCGGCATTGCCTTGAAATTCCTGCCGCGCCCCGCCAAAATCCCGCTGATCGGCGGCCAGTTCCTCACCGCCAAGCGCAGCCTGCTGAAGGCCAACCGCAAGCTCGTCATTGGCTTCGGGCGCTCGGTAGCCAAAGCCTCGACCTTCATTCTTGCCAATCCGGCGGCGGGTGCTGGCGTGTTCATCAAGATGTTCCCGCAAGCCGCGCCGCGCGGAGCCAGCAATGAGCAGGCGGTCAAAGCGGTGCTCACCAGCATCGGACGCCGGATCAAGCTCTATAACCCACCTTATGCGGGTGCGGCCATGGGCAGCATCAATCCGGCCGAGTTCACGGTTGAAGCCAGCCTCGACAAGCTCGCCGTCAAGGATGCGGGCCCGCTCTACACCAATGAGCTGATTGCCGAGATCAACAACTTCGATCACAAGGCGATCACTGCGGCAGCGGCCAACTGGAAGCCATGACGCCGCCCGTCGCGCTTGTGACCGGCACGAGTTCAGGCATTGGCGCTGCCATTTGCCGCTCGCTGCTGGACGCGGGTTTCCGGGTGCATGGTTTTGACCGTGCACCCACGAAACTGAACGACGACAGGTTCCATCCCGTCGCAGTCGAACTCGATGATATGGCGGCCTTGCGCAAGGCCATGGCCGGCATCGCACAAGTCGATGTGCTGGTTCACGCCGCCGGTTTCATGCGCGTTGCGGCGCTCGGCGAGGGCGACATGCAGGCAGCGGCAGCCATGTGGGCGGTGCATGTTGCCGCGGCCATGGCGTTGGCCGAACACTTTGCTCCCGGCATGCAGGCTGGCGGGCGGATCGTGCTGATCGGCAGTCGCACGGCGGCTGGCGCGGCGGGCCGCAGTGCCTATGCGGCCAGCAAGGCCGCGCTGACCGGCCTCGCCCGCTCATGGGCCAAGGAGCTTGCGCCGCGCGGCATTACCGTCAACATCATCGCGCCGGGTGCCACCGATACGCCCATGCTTGCCGATCCCCAACGTGGCCATGTGCCGCCGCAAAGGCCGCCCATCGGCCGCTTCATCATGCCGGAAGAAGTGGCTGCGCTTGCAACCTTTCTTATTTCCCCCGCCGCCGCAGCCATCACCGGTCAGACCATTCTGATCTGTGGCGGCGCCTCGCTCTGAACCCGACAAAGGACCCTCCATGTCACTGCGTATCACCGCCATCCATGAGCTGACATTCCCGCTCGCCTCGCCGATCCGCAATGCCTATATCGATTTCTCGAAAATGACCGCGAGCATGGTGGCTGTGGTCACCAATGTCACGCGCCATGGCGCACCGGTCATTGGTTATGGCTTCAATTCGAATGGCCGTTACGGTCAGGGCGGCTTGATCCGCGAACGTTTTCGCGACCGTATCCTCGGCGCGCTGCCCGCCAGCCTTCTCGACGCAACCGGTGACAATTTCGATCCCGACCACATCTGGGCGGCGATGATGACCAATGAAAAGCCGGGCGGCCACGGCGAGCGCTCGGTCGCGGTCGGCACGCTCGACATGGCGATCTGGGATGCCGTGGCCAAAATCGCCGACAAGCCGTTGTTTCGGCTGCTGGCCGAGCGTCATGGCCGCAAAGCTGATCCGCGTGTTTTCGTCTATGCCGCCGGTGGCTATTACTACCCCGGCAAGGATCACGATGCCCTGGTGCGCGAGATGCTCAGCTATGTCGAGCGCGGCTACAATGTCGTCAAGATGAAAATTGGCGGTGAGAGCCTTGCCGAAGATTGCGCGCGCATCGAGGCGGTGCTGAAGGCGATTTCTGGCCGAGCACGCCTTGCCGTGGACGCCAATGGCCGCTTCGACCTCGAAACCGCCATCGCCTATGCGAAGGCGCTGCAACCCTATGACCTGTTCTGGTATGAAGAAGCTGGCGATCCCTTGGATTATCGGTTGCAGGCGACGCTGGCCGATGTCTATCCGGGTGCCATGGCAACCGGCGAGAATCTTTTCGGTCATCAAGATGCCCGCAACCTGATCCGCTTTGGCGGCATGCGCCCGGATCGTGATTTCCTGCAATTCGACTGCGCCCTGTCTTATGGCTTGTGCGAATACCAGCGCACGCTGGCCATGCTGGCAGATCATGGCTGGTCATGGCGGCGCTGCATTCCGCACGGCGGCCACCAGATGTCGCTCATGATTGCCGCCGGACTTGGCCTGGGCGGCAATGAATCCTATCCCGATGTATTCCAGCCTTTTGGCGGCTTTCCCGACGGGGTTGCGGTCACGGCAGGCCACGTCACCCTGCCGGAATTGCCCGGCATCGGCTTTGAACACAAGGCGGATTTGTTCAGCCAGTTGCGCAAGCTCGCAACATGATCATGGCCAGCGCCCGGCAGCAGCGGCGGCACGGCGCATGGTTTCTTGACAGCCATCTTGGCTTCCCCATAAGTGGCACGACAAACAAAGGTGCATGGAATGACTGATAAAGTTGCTTTGGTTACCGGCGCGGCGCGCGGCATTGGCTTGGCAACGACGAAGTTGTTCATCGAAATGGGCTGGCGGGTTGCCATGGTCGATCGCGACCGTGAGGAACTCGGGCTGGCATCAGTGGGCATCAACGGGGCATCGCCATTCGTTCACGACGTTTCCATTCCGGCAGATGTCGAAAACATGGTGCAGGCCGTGACCAAAAGCTTCGGCCGGATCGATGCGGTGGTGAACAATGCCGGCGTCGCCGATTTCGGCCCGATTGAAGGCACGGATTTCGCACGGTGGCGGCGGGTCATGGAAACCAATCTCGATGGCGTGTTTCTGGTGACGCAGGCCTGCATTCCGGCGCTGAAACAAACCCGTGGCGCCCTTGTCAACATCGCCTCGATTTCCGGCCTGCGCGCGTCGACATTGCGGGTGGCCTATGGCACGTCAAAGGCCGCCGTGATCCAGCTTACCAAACAGCAGACGGCCGAACTGGGCGAATATGGCATCCGCGCCAATTGCGTCTGCCCTGGCCCCGTGCGCACCAAACTGGCGATGGCGGTGCATTCGCCGGACATCATCGCCGCCTATCACGACGCCATTCCGCTCAACCGCTATGGCAGCGAACAGGAAATTGCCGAGGTCATAACGTTTCTATGCTCCGAGCGCGCTTCCTACGTTTCAGGCCAGATCATCGCGGTTGATGGCGGCTTCGAAAGCACCGGCATCGGCCTTCCGGCGCTGCGCGGCTGAGCGCACGACGCAGCTATTTTGCTGCCCGCCCTCACTCCGCCGCCACCCCGCGTTTCAGCGGCCTTCGCGCCAGCACCTGGCGCAGATACTGCCCGGTATGACTGGCTTCGACCTTCACGACCGCTTCCGGCGGGCCGGCCGCGACGATCTGCCCGCCGCCATCCCCGCCTTCGGGGCCAAGGTCAATGATCCAGTCTGCGGTCTTGATGACTTCGAGATTATGCTCGATCACCACGACACTATTGCCCTGATCCACCAGTTCATGCAGCACTTCCAGCAGCTTGGCGACATCATGGAAGTGCAGGCCGGTGGTCGGCTCATCGAGGATATATAATGTGCGCCCGGTGGCCCGGCGCGAGAGTTCCTTGGCGAGCTTCACGCGTTGCGCCTCACCGCCGGAAAGCGTGGTCGCCTGCTGGCCGACCTTGACATAGCCAAGGCCGACGCGCTTCAGCGTTTCCATCTTGTCGCGGATCGGCCCAACCGCCTTGAACAGGTCAGCGGCCTCCTCCACCGTCATGTCCAGAACATCGGCGATGCTCTTGTTGCGATATTTCACTTCCAGCGTCTCGCGATCATAGCGACGGCCCTTGCAGACATCGCAGGTGACATAGACATCGGGCAGGAAATGCATCTCGATCTTGATCACACCGTCGCCCTGGCAGGCCTCGCAACGCCCGCCTTTGACGTTGAAGGAAAACCGCCCCGGTTGATAGCCACGGGCTTTGGCCTCGGGAAGCGCAGCAAACCAATCGCGGATGGGCGTGAACGCGCCCGTGTAAGTGGCGGGGTTGGAGCGCGGGGTGCGGCCAATCGGCGATTGGTCGATATCGATCACCTTGTCGAGCAGTTCCAGCCCCTCCAGCCGCTCGAAAGGTGCGGGGTGGTCGGTCGCGCCCATCAGGCGGCGCGCGACGGCGGCATAGAGCGTGTCGATGATCAGGGTCGATTTGCCACCTCCCGACACCCCCGTGACGCAGGTGAACAGGCCGAGCGGGATGTCGGTGGCTACGTTTTGCAGATTATTGCCGCGCGCCCCCACCAGTTTCAGCGCCTTGCCCGGCACCGGCTTGCGGCGCTTGGGAACAGGCACGCTGAGGGTGCCAGCCAGATATTGGCCGGTCAGCGAACGGGGATTGGCTATAATGTCCGCCGGCGTGCCCTGGGCGATGATCTCGCCACCATGGATGCCGGCACCGGGGCCGACATCCACCACATGATCGGCCGTGAGGATCGCGTCTTCGTCATGCTCGACCACGATAACGCTGTTGCCAAGATCACGCAGGCGGCGCAGCGTTTCGAGCAGCCTTGCATTGTCGCGTTGGTGCAAGCCAATTGACGGCTCGTCGAGCACATAGAGCACGCCTGTGAGGCCGGAACCAATCTGCGAAGCGAGACGGATACGCTGGCTCTCGCCTCCCGACAAGGTGCCAGAACCGCGCGCCAATGTCAGATATTCGAGGCCGACATCAAGCAGGAACGTCAGGCGGTCGCGGATTTCCTTGAGGACGCGCGCGGCAATTTCGTTGCGCTTGGCATCGAGCTTTTGCGGCAGCGCCACAAACCAGTCGCGCGCTGCGGCCACCGAGAGTTCCGAAACATGGCCGATATGGCAATCATCGATCTTCACCGCCAAAGCTTCGGGCTTCAGGCGAAAGCCCTTGCAGGTGGGGCATGGCGACGCCCCCATGAAGCGGCCGATTTCCTCGCGCGCCCAATCCGACTCGGTTTCCTTGTAGCGACGCTCGAGGTTGGTGACGACACCCTCAAAGGGCTTGTGTACCTCATAGGCACGCAGGCCGTCATTATAGGCAAAGGTGATTTTCTCGTCGCCGGAACCGTTGAGGATGACCTCGCGCACGTTTTCGGGCAACTTCTCCCAGGCGAGGTTCATTTTGGTCTTGTAATGTTTGGCGATCGCCTCCAGCGTCTGCGCATAATAGGGCGAGGTGGATTTCGCCCAGGGTGCCACCGCCCCTTTGGCCAGCGACAGCGTTGGGTCGGCAATGACGCGCTCGGCATCGACCTTCTGAATCGAGCCAAGCCCGGTGCATGCCGGGCAGGCCCCGAACGGATTGTTGAAGGAGAACAGGCGCGGCTCGATCTCGGCTATGGTGAAGCCGGACACCGGACAGGCGAATTTGGCGGAGAAAGTGATTTTCGAAGCACTGTCATCGGCAAATTCAATGGTCGCAATGCCATCAGCCAATTCAAGCGCTGTTTCGAAGCTCTCGGCAAGGCGCGTGGCGAGATCAGCCCGCACCACCAGCCGATCAACCACCACGTCAATGTCGTGTTTCAGCTTCTTGTCGAGCACCGGCGCGTCGGCAATATCATGAAAGTTTCCGTCGATTTTCAGGCGCTGAAAGCCCCTTTTGGCAAATTCGGCGATTTCCTTGCGATATTCGCCCTTGCGCCCGCGCACCACCGGCGCGAGCAGGTAAAGCCTCGTGCGCTCGGGCAAAGCCAGCACCCGATCAACCATCTGGCTGACCGTCTGCGCCTCGATCGGCAGGCCGGTGGCCGGTGAGTAGGGAATGCCGACCCGCGCCCACAAAAGACGCATGTAATCCTGAATTTCAGTCACCGTGCCAACGGTCGAACGCGGGTTTTTCGAGGTGGTCTTCTGCTCGATGGAAATGGCCGGCGACAGCCCGTCGATCTGGTCGACATCGGGCTTTTGCATCATTTCCAGAAACTGCCGGGCATAGGCCGAAAGCGACTCGACATAGCGGCGCTGGCCCTCGGCATAGATCGTATCAAAGGCCAGCGATGACTTGCCCGAACCCGACAGGCCGGTGAACACCACCAGTTGATCACGCGGGATGGTGAGATCGACATTTTTCAGATTATGCTCGCGCGCCCCGCGCACCCGAATGACCCGCTCTGGCGCGGTGCCATGTCGGGCCGGGCCGGAGTTGGCAACGGCAGAGGATGTATCGCGGGCCATGGTCGTCCGATGTGAAGCTGGAGTTAAGCCTTTATTTAGACTGTCAGCCCCTGTTCCACCATAGCGCCCGCCAAAAAGCTTCTGTGCAAAAGCTCTGCCCTGCACGCATGGCGGTACGCCTCAATCTGCGCGCGGCGACCCGCAGGATTTTCGAACGACCAATCTGGCAGCTCCAATGATATGGCCGGTGGGTGCAGCACCACCCTCAATGATCTGCCTCAGCAAATCGGCGGCGGTAATGCCCAGACCGCGGGTATTGCAGGCAATCGTCGTCAGCGGTGGCGCGTTGAATTCCGCCTCGGCAATATCATCAAACCCGACGATCGACACATCGCGCCCGG